>CAYRKU010000008.1:0-19433 GCA_964425055.1 uncultured Lawsonia sp.
GCAGAATCCTACCCGGGACCTTCCCTTGTCATTGCCTACTCCCCCTGCATCAATCATGGCATCAAAGGAGGACTTGCCATAGGACAGGATCAGGTGAAACGAGCGGTCGAAGCCGGATACTGGAATCTATACCGCTTTGATCCCCGTCGCAAAGGTGAAGGCGCTCTCATTCTTGATTCAAAGGCGCCTACCGGGAACTTCCGTCAGCATCTGATGACAGAAGTCCGTTATGCCGCTCTGGTCCGAAAGGATCCGGAAAAGGCTGAAAAATTGTTCAGCAAGGCCGCGCAGGAAGCCCGGGAACGTTTCCTGACGTACGAACAGCTAGCCGGAAAGTAATCCGTTTTCTGCCATAACCTCCTTTTGAAAATGCCCGAACCGACTCTTCCCCGATCCGGGCATTTTCTCCTGTTTCAGCTCTTAACCAGATAAAATACCACACTTCTGTCGAGTAACATGCCATAATGAAATCTGTATCTGGCAGCAGCTATTCGTGCCATCAGTACGTACACGGTTACGTATGCTTTGTCATAACATTGTCATAATTTTAAATAAGAAGCTTTTTGCAACGAAAAAAAATATCAAAACCGAATTCCTCTATCCTTTTAAAAATCCTTTAAAACAGGCATCACAGCGCAGCAATTTTGCTATGCCCGTTACAGCGGTTATTGGCAAAGTTTTCAGAGAACTTCTGAATTGACGCATAGCGTTCTATACAAACAGTGAAGGTTGTACCCTCCGGGTCAGCACTTCTTCCAATTCGTGCTGGTGGTGCAGAGATAGCCCGCATCATAATAATATCTGGCCTGTTGCGGACATTTTTAATACACGCACCACACTTGATGCAGATCCCGGTATATTCCCGCACGTTACTTACACTGATCGAGCCCATGGGGCAGGCGCATGCACATATCCCACATCTGGTATACAACTCATTGACCAGCAGTTTACTTTACGGATGTCAACAGGTGTGCCTTTACGATCCCGGGGCTGATAATAACCAACGGATACGGCGTACCTTCCACCGCCACAGGCGATACTGCTGCAACCGTGCCAGCCTTCTCTGCCACTTGCGCGGCAAACACATCTACAATGGTCATATCGGCGGTGTCTGGCCTGCCCGCTGCCAAATATGGGAAAAAGAATGCTCTCCTAAATACTGCTGCCAGAGTATGGAACCATCCTGCTCTAGAATATCCATCAGTTCTATCAGCGCATCATCAAAATGTCTGTTCCCATATACCACTATTAGTAGGGCCAAAGCGTCCTGTCCTTCTCCCAGTTGTCAGGTACCGCAGCAATACGTTAGGCACGCGTCCTGCGTACACTGGGGTACCAGATATTACCAACGTATCCGGGGTAAAACGGCGTACCTCCAACCGTGCCTCCGGAAGTGTGAAATCAAACTGTTCGTTGTGCATCCCAAGACGGCTGGCTACTCCTCTGGCAATACCGTTTTTGTTACTTTTCCAGTTGTCCCCGCAACACTGAAATACAGTGCGCATACGGTCCGAATTCGCATATCCGCCTTCTGGCATTTAACTACCTGAAATCCCTTCCGTACCACCATGAGCTAAAGGGGAATCTGTTTGCACATTTGTATTTACAGCTGCATGCCGATGCAGGCACAATGCGCAAATTATGCTGTTTTATGCGGCGTCGTCCTCAACGCTGCGTCAAGCGGAGGGCGTACCAGTCATATTCGCCCTGTGCCGGTCACCTATGGTGTAGCCTCATGGACAGGTATTGGACCATAGGAATGCTCTGCTGTTTTAGCCGCAAATTCCTGCTGCATCGCATCCAGTAACCCAGGCTGCGTCAAAATATCCAAAGTTGTCAATCCGACAAGCCTTTGCCTAGGTCCCAATACCTTTACGCATAATCGAGCCGCGCTGACCAGGCAGTCACCGCCCACGTTATGGTTTAGCCCCATACCCAGGCAGGGAACTGCATAGGTGTGGTGTGTGTGGGGGGGGGTAAAAGCTACAACTCACAATATCGCCCGAATCCCCATCAGTTCATCGTTACGGACGCCGAAACAGCCACTGCACAAGCCGATAAAAATTGCCTGAGCGGATATACCTCCATCAGTTGCAAAAATAACAACAAAAAACTTGACGAAACATCAAACTAAGGGTAAGCCTCCTTTCTAGATGCGGCTGTGGCCCAGCTGGATAGAGCAACAGGCTACGAACCTGTGGGTCGGGAGTTCGAATCTCTCCAGCCGCACCACAAATTTAAAAGCCCGTGCCCGAAGCACGGGCTTTTTTATACAGTCAACAGACACCTGTATCATTTACCCGCGCTATATCTATACAAAAAGACAGAATCCAAAGTCCTGCATTTACATTTACCATCCAACGCGGTTACACAGCGCGCTAACTATCAGGCATACTCGCTGCAGATACAATGTGGGTATATATTGTCTGGAAAATTTTCGGAGATACGCCATGTTACATATATCTCTGCACACTCATGAAGCTGTCAGTCTCGCTGCTTTAAAAACGGAGGCAACCACACAGCATGGCACAACAGGACTAAAACCAATCCCCGCAACAGGCGCACAGCATGAGTTATCCCTGCTGTGAATAACTATCTAAAATAACAAGATTAACGATTGTTAATCTTGATTCTGTGGCAGAATCATGCGCCTTCCGTAGCGGCAATGTGTACACTATTCAAGTAAGGCATTTGTGAATCATTTTAGCCGTAACCTCAAAACAGGCCTGCCTGGCATATCCATTCGGCGTACCCAGAATCAAACGCTGGCCTCTACATACCTATTCTTAGCCATTAGATGCAGTGATACAACACTTTCCGAAGCTGCCTGCGACGGTACCCGATCCAGATACTTCACAGGATTGAAAAAATAGAACTGATGCCTGTTTGTGCAGAATCAGGGAATCATTTCCTCAAGTTCAGCACCCAGGCAGACTAAAAGGTTACTACTGGCTGTTACCATATCTGAAAGTGTATCCCCAGCTGGTAAGGCGCTGGTAAACCTCCCGGACCGGACGGTATTGCCCTGTTCATCATTAATGCTCCAGGTAGCATCAAGCACAACTTTTTTACCCGGTGCGCCATCCATACGGGCTATATCCACAGCAATACGCCATTGCGGCTGAAAAGCAGCCCGCATGGGAAAAGCAGCTCCATTTCGGGAAGCCAGTTTTCTGCTCAATGCGTCACACAGCACCCGTGTTACACCGTCCTGTAAAGGCTCACCCCACCGGCTAAATTCCTCCACGCGGACGGTTGGGCTGCTGTCTTCACGTATACACAATTGCTGACGGTTAAGATAACCGGGAATGGTAACCGGTCCAACAGCCACCCGCAGGCTGGTGCTAAGTGCGCCTTCATGTACAATACCGGTTTCAGCTGGCGAAACAAGCAGATAAAAATCCGGGCTGGGACTTCGGCTCAGGATGCTGCACCCGCCAATACATACCAGACAAAGCAGTAATAAGCATATCCTATTCATGGTGATCCTGTATTCGTTTATTTGCCACGCAAAAGAGATTCCGGTTTGTTTTCCAGTGTGTTAGCCAACGTACGGACAGCGCGTGCGCTATCGCTGAGTTCCCTGATGGCCTGATTCAACTCAAGGACTGTAGGCCCGTTTTTATTGAGAATTGCACCGGCCTCAGCCAATGTTTTTTTTGCTTCATCCGCAACAGCATTTGCTGCTTTGAAAAAAGCTGTGGCTTCGTTCAATGTCAATCCCACCTGTTGTTCCGCAAGAGAACCCAGCCGAGTATATTTCGCTGATAAGGTTTTTACCTCTCTAACCGCGGCATCCATATCCCGTGAAAGAGTATTAAGTTGTTCTAACAATATATTGGTCTTATAGGCTATCTGTTGAATATCAGAAGACTTCAGCAGCTTATTAAGTTCTTCGGTAATAGCCAGGATATTAGCTGTAATCTGTTCATACGGTAATTTGAAAGCCTTTTGCATAATATCTTCAAATTTAGACGGAATTGTGGGTATTTCTAACACTCCGTCATAGCGTCTTGTTTTCTCAATATAAGAAGGTAATTCCTCAGTCGGGTAAAAATTCAATTCTACAAGCAATTGACCAGTAAGCAAACTCTGGTTGGCCAAACTGGCACGTAATCCGTGCGCGATAAGCCGATTCAGATACTGCTCATCGGATATTATTTCCGCAGATCCTACAAAAGATTTTTCAGCTTTTTGGTTCAGTTCGATAAATACCGGAGTCCGAAAGACCATATCCTGAAGATCACCAGTAAGCTGAATATCCACAACCCGCCCCATAGGGACACCCCGAAACATAACCGGAGCACCCAGGGAAAGCCCCTTGATTGAGGAATCAAAAAACAACACATAACGTGTACTGTTTTGGAAGAGTTGCCCCGATCCCAAAACAGCAACAGCAATAAACAGCAGGGCCACTGCACCAAGCACAAAGGCCCCAATAGTTGTTTTATTAGCGGATTTACTCATGATTACATCCCCTACGGTAATTACCCGATTGAGGATCTCTGCCCCGGTTCAGGAAACGAACTACTTCCGGGTATGCAGGATCAGTACGCAAATCATGCGGATCTCCACAGGCAATCATGGTATGCCTTGCAGCATCAAGGAATACGCTGTTGTTACCGATGGTAAAAATACTGTCCAAATCATGAGTAACGACAACCGCAGTCATTTTAAAATTTTCCTTAAGTTCAATAATAAGTTCATCAAGCAGAGCAGCGCTTACCGGATCCAGCCCGGCAGATGGTTCGTCAAAAAAAACTATTTCAGGATCAAGCGCCAGTGCTCTGGCCAACCCCGCACGCTTACGCATGCCGCCGCTGATCTCTGATGGGTAGAAATCTTCAAATCCGGCAAGGCCTACTAACGCCAGTTTCAGTGATGCCTGTTCCCGGATATCTTTTGGAGAAAGTTGTGTGTACTGTTGCAGAGGCAGGCTGATGTTTTCGGCAAGTGTCATAGAACTCCACAGCGCGCCACTTTGAAAAAGTAACCCCACCCGGTGCAACATAGCCTGGCGCTGCGTTTCAGACTGCGCCCAAAAATCGACACCATTATACAAAACCTTTCCAGCCATAGGAGACATCAGGCCCACCAATACACGCAAAAGCGAACTTTTGCCACACCCACTTGGCCCCATAATGATGAACACATCCTGCCGGTTAATCGTAAGGCTGATATCACGTTGAACGGCATAACCGCCATAGCCTACAGTCAACCCCGTAACCGTGATCAAAGGCTCTGACATATTCATATCTTCAAAATATTGCAAAGCAGAGTAAGCAGTGCCGTGGCCAGAACAATCCCAATAATGGAATACACAACTGCAGATGTGGTTGCCCGCCCAACAGCTTCAGCACTGCGCCCGCAGTGCAGCCCCTGGTAGCAGCCGGTAATTGAAATAACCATACCAAAAACCAGCCCATGCGCCATACCAACCCAAAGATTGTTCAGGGCAAAACCTTTCTGTGTAAAACTGTAGTATTCCATTGGATCAAGACCAAGAATGCCCACACCCACCAAAAAACCGCCTGCAATACCCACAAAATCGGCATATAATACAAGAAGCGGAGTCATAATGGTCATGGCGATAAGCCTTGGCATCACCAGATAATCGGCAGGGGAAATCCCCAGAGTGCTCAACGCATCAATTTCATCATTAACCTGCATCGTACCAATAACTGCAGCATAAGAAGCTCCCGTACGTCCAGCAATGATTATACCAGTCATGATGGCTCCCATAATTCTGGTCATCCCCACTGCCACCAGACTGGAAACGTAAATCTGGGCACCAAACATACTCAGCTGAATGACACCCACAAAGGCTAGAATCAGCCCCACCAACAGGCTGATTAACGAAACAATGGGCAACGCTTCCGCGCCGCTTTCCTGAATATTCAGCCAGATATTGGCTCCCGTACAACTGGAGCTGCCATGTACCAGCCGTACGAAACAAAGCGCCAGTTCTCCCAAAAATGCCATCACACGGGAAGCGTAAACAGGCAGACGTAAAAAGACATCACCGATGCGGGCAAGCAGGTTGTCGGAAGTACCCCCGCGGCTGGTATTTGTATCCGGAGGGACAGTAAGAGCCAGAGCAATCAAATTACGTACGCCGGAAGGCAATCTGGTATCATCAACAGCTATACCGGCCCCTTTGGCCATGGTCATAAATTTGGCTGCTGGAACTAACAGACGGCTGTCCCATATGCCAAGTTTCTCACCATTCAGCTCAAGTCTGGCGATACCACTCCCACAGGCAAGGGCTCTAATCGCCTGTTGTTCCGCACAACCAAGCTCCTGCTCCACAGTACTTTTGCCGGAGATCGCATCAGACAGACGCCAATCCCCTGCAAAGCTTATGCGCAGTACATTTTTCTCAACCACAACCTGCAGCTGCGGGGTTTTTCCCATGGAAACCGATCCGGTGGCTCCTGAATAGTCAGAATGGGACATAGTTATGGCTTACGGCTCACAGAAACTTTTGCCGGTCGCAGCAAACGTTCTTTAAAACGATATCCTTTCTGGTGTACCGTGCTGACTGTACCTGGTTCCATATCTTCACGATCTTCATAGGATACCGCTTCATGCAGTTCAGGATTAAACGTCTCCCCAACTTCACCGGCAGGCACAAAGCCGTGCACTTTGAGTGAGTCAAGCAGAAGTTTGCGCGTCATGCTCACTCCCATAAGCAAATCCCTGCATGCTGCATCCTTACTTCCATACTGAATGGCAAGATCAAGGCTATCCAGTGCCGGCAACAGACCGGAAAGAACAGACTCCGCGGCGTACGACATCTGCTCGTCATGATTGCGTTGGAGCCGCTTTTTAAAATTTTCCATTTCAGCTAGGGCCCGCAGCCGAATATCATCCGCTTCTGCCTTAACTGTACAGGTTGGGCAGACAACTTCTCTGCATTGCTCCTGCAATGTTTTTTGCGGTTCAGGTTGAACCTCATCAGTACAGGATGCATCAATTTCAGACGCTTCACTCGTTTCTGAACAAATATCTTGTGAATCAGTCATTATAACTCCTTAAGAGACACTATCCTGCCGCACATCATCGCGGCACCGTTTATATTATAAGATAATATCTCTGTTCGGCAACTCCCGTTACAGTCCTAACGAACAGCCAACCAGCACCGCACTTCTCTGGCTGTGCTCCCTTCTCCAAATTGGACAACCGGTGGTGGTTCAACACAACGCGCAAAAACACTGGCGCAACGGGGCCGGAAGGGACATCCCGCAGGCAACGCATCAGGAGAGGGAACATTCCCCGGAATAACCTCCAGCCGATGCCCAGCCGATGCACCGGGCATCAGGGCTGAGCGCATAAGCCCCAACGTGTATGGGTGCAGCGGTTCAGCAAAAATGGCGCCTACCGATGCCTTTTCCACAATAAATCCGGCATACATAACGGCCACAGTATCCGCCATTTCCGCCACTACGCCAAGATCGTGGGTAATCAGCAGCAATCCCATACCTTGCGTGATGGAAAGCTCCCGCAGAATGGAAAGTATCTGCCCCTGAATAGTCATGTCGAGAGCTGTTGTGGGCTCGTCCGCCAACAACAGACGGGGCCTACAGGCGATGGCCATAGCGATCATAACCCGCTGCCGCATCCCACCGGACATTTGATGCGGGAAGTCGTACACACGCTGTTCGGGAGCGGATATCCCCACCTTCCTGAAAAGTTTTTCCACTTCAGCCAGGGCTTCCTTCCGTGAAAAATGCAAATGATGCATCAGCGGTTCCGCTACCTGCTCCCCAACCCGGATAACCGGGTTCAATGCGGTCATGGGCTCCTGAAAAATCATTCCAATCTGTCTGCCCCGAACAGCGTTCATAGCCTTTTCTGATAATACATCCAGTTCTCTGCCATCCAGGGATACACTGCCAGGAACAATTTCTCCCGATTTTGGAATCAACCCAAGCAGGGCAAAGGCTGTCATACTTTTTCCACAACCAGATTCCCCGACAAGGCAAAAAGTTTTCCCTGCGTTTACCTGAAAGGAAACATTTCGGACCACGTCCACCGGACCAGTTTCCGTTTTAAACCTGACAGTAAGATTTTCCACACGCAGCAATGGAGCAGCAGAGTCACCAGTTATTGATGCATACGTCATGAAAAACTCCGGAAAGAAGCTCATGGGAAATGCTGTACGACACTTTATACGACAACCGGAACGACATCGAAACTTGCAGTAACTGGCGATCTCTGCCAAAAGAAATTGGCTAGTTTTGTAGCAGGGAGTACATTATGTTTCAATCTCTCGGTGCCAGGCCATTTAGTATTCCGGCCCCCATATTTCTTGTTGGCACGTATGATCATACAGGCAGACCTAATATAATGGTAGCTGCATGGGGCGGAATTTGCTCTTCCCAGCCCCCGGGGGTTGCTATCTCTATCCGGAAAAACCGCTGGACCTACCAAGCCATTTTGAAACGCAAATCTTTTACCGTCAACATTCCTACCCGCAACCTTGCTACTCGGGTAGACTTTGCAGGCATGCATTCCGGCCGGGATACGGATAAGCTCACAATATTGAACTTTACCCCTGTTCCAGCTGAGCATGTTGACGCACCAGGCATTGCCGAATGCCCCGTTATTGTGGAGCTTGCCCTGATCCGCACCGTAGAGCTCGGATCTCATACACAATTTATCGGAGAAATAATGGATGTTAAAGTAGAATCCTCATGCCTGCGGGAAGACGGCCTCCCCGACCCAGCACGTATAGATCCCTTACTTTTTGTCCCCATTGTACAGGAATACTGGGGTATCGGGCAATTTACGGCACGCGCCTTTTCCGCGGGGCATACCAAAAGCCCATCGGCAGTCATCAGTTAATTCAGTAAATACATTCGCGCTGCGGAGCATTCATTCGTCAGATAAGGTACCGTCCCCAAGACGAAGCCTATGCTGCTTTTCCTCATCCCGGTATAACTTATATACGAGAGAATCGACAAGGGCCTGCCAGCTGGCCTCAATAATGTCATGAGAAACACCAACCGTTACCCATGTTCGATCGGCATCACCCGATTCTATAAGCACACGCACCACAGAAGCCGTACCACCAGTACCATCATTGGCAGAAAGAACGCGTACTTTGAAATCAAGCAACCGCATTTCCTTCAAGCCCGGGTAAAACGGTACCAGCGCTTTGCGCAGGGCAATATCCAGGGCGTTTACCGGCCCAAGACCCGTGGCAGCGGTATGCTCTACCACGCCTTCCACCTCCAGCATAACCGAAGTTTCCACCATAGGGCTGGCCTGATCCCCTGTGCGCAGGGCGCTCACGTGATATTGCAGCAGCTTAAAAAAATCCCGAACGCCACGACGAGCCAGTTTGCGCAGAATAAGGAGTTCCACACTGGCCTCGGCAGCCGCGTAGTCATAGCCAAGGCTGGCTTTCTTTTTCAGTTCATTCAACAACCCTTTAACAACCGGCTCATCCTTGTCCAGATGAAACCCAAAACGCCTGGCCAGAGAAACTATGTTGCTCCTTCCACCCAGTTCAGTCATCAAAACGCGTTGCCCGTTTCCCACCAGTTCTGGCGACATATGTTCATACAAAGCAGAATTACGGTTTACTGCGCTGACATGTACGCCCCCTTTGTGCGCAAAAGCCGAACTTCCCACAAAAGGTTGCCGGTTAAATGGGGACATGTTGGCCACTTCAGCCACGTAGGATGACAGAGCGGAAAGCTGCCGCAGTCGCACATCCGCTGGCCCCGGCAGGCAATTGATCCTTTGTTTCAGCTGCAACACAGGGATAATCGAACACAGATTGGCGTTACCACAACGTTCCCCGACACCATTGATGCATCCCTGTACCTGTACCGCTCCGGCCCGGACGGCTTCTAATGAATTGGCCACGGCCAGTTCACAGTCATTATGGGCGTGAATTCCCAATGCTACATTGGGGATGGCCTCCCGTACTGCGTTTACTATGGAAAAAATTTCTCCGGGAAGTGTGCCCCCATTGGTATCACACAACACAAGTAGCTTTGCTCCGGCCTCAGCAGCTGTACGCAGCACAGCCAGGGCATAGGCTGCATTACGCTTATAGCCATCAAAAAAATGCTCCGCATCAAAAAAAACCTCAGGCATATGCCCAACCAGACAGGCAACAGAATCGTGCACAATTGTCACATTCCTTGCCGGATCAAGCTGCAGAGCCTCCTGGGCATGCTTATCGCTTGCTTTACCAAAAATTGTTACGACACTGGCCCCGGAATGAATCAATGCGTTAAGATTGGGATCGGTTTCGGCACTGAACGCCGGATGGTGTGTACTGCCGAAGGCCGCTATACGCGAATGCTTCAGAGTATATTTCCCAATTTCCTGAAAAAAGGCCACATCTACAGGATTGGACCCCGGCCAGCCAGCTTCAATATAATCTACGCCAAATTCATCAAGTTTCAGGGCTATCCGGATTTTGTCCGGAGTGCTCAGGTTCACATCTTCGCATTGGCAGCCATCACGCAGAGTTGTATCATAAATAAAAACACGCTGTGTCATATTCCACTCACTTGGCAGCACAGCCCCGGCAGCTTTCACCGCAGGGGACAGAGTAATCGCCATTAAAACAGGCCAAGCAATACCGGTCAGGCTGAGAAACCGATTCCAGTAAACCATCAATGGTCAAATAATGTAAAGAATCAAGGTTCAGCAGACCAGGCAACGCTTCTAGAGGATGATTCGCGGCCACAAGCTCCCCCCGGGAAGAAAAATTGATTCCGTAAAAACAGGGAAACCGTAACGGAGGGCAACTTACTCGAAAATCCACTTCCAAGGCACCCAACTCTCTCAGTTTCACCACACGGGTTTGAACTGTAGTTCCGCGGACAATGGAATCATCTACAATACAGATACGCCGGTTTCTGATCATCGAGCGTACCGGATTCAGCTTAACCCGTACACCAAAATCGCGCATATTCTGTGAAGGCTGAATAAATGTACGGCCCACATAGTGGTTACGGATATAGGCCTGCTCGTAGGGAACACCCGCTGTCTGAGCAAAGCCAATGGCCGCGTACACGCCGGAATCAGGGAATGGCATAACCAACTCTGAATTAGTAGGGGCCTCTTTAGCCAGTTCCTGCCCCATACGCTTACGGCACTGATAGACATCTTCCCCAAAAACCAGTGAATCGGGCCTAGCAAAATACACCAGCTCAAAAATACACTGCCGTATAGGAACTTCGCCGGCGCCGGGAAGTTTACACGAACGTACCCGATCCCCCTCGACAATAACCATCTCACCAGGGGCGACATCCCGTATGTATTCTGCCTCAAGCAAATCAAAGGCACACGTCTCGGAAGCAAACACATACGCATCGTTTACTCTGCCCATAACTAACGGATGAAATCCGTACGGATCACGCAAGGCCATAAGCCGGCCTTCGGAAAGGATTACAAGTGAATATGCCCCGCGAACACGCTTACAGGCTTCAATAACAGCCTCCTCAAGCGTCCTCTCTGCAAGGCAGTGTGAAATAAGGTGCACAAAAATTTCACTGTCGCTGCTAGTCTGAAAAATGGCGCCTATGTTTTCCAGTTCCTCGCGCAGTTCAGCTGCATTGGTCAAATTACCATTATGGGCCAGAGCTATTTCGATCCCTCGAACCCGAACTACTAAAGGCTGGGCATTACGCCGAGCAGAAACT
Source organism: uncultured Lawsonia sp. (assembly GCA_964425055.1). Lineage (GTDB taxonomy): Bacteria > Desulfobacterota > Desulfovibrionia > Desulfovibrionales > Desulfovibrionaceae > Bilophila. The sequence goes on from CAYRKU010000008.1 coordinate 11,670, forward strand.
CCTGTGGTTGAATACCGAACATGGCCTATGGCCATAGTGCCGCACAGCTCCTGCCCAAGCGTTGCTTCATCATACACATCTGGAACAAGGCCCATGCCGGCATGGACGTGAATATGCCGACCGTCGTAGGAAGCAATACCTGTGCTTTCCTGCCCACGATGCTGCAGAGCGTACAAACCGAAATAGGCCATTCGTGCCGATTCAGGATGCCCCGATATACCAAAAACTCCACACATAATGTCCCTTACCGTTGCTGGAAATTATCTCCGTTTTCCCCAGCCGAGGCCTGTAGTCAAACCTGGTAATATTCCTGTAAACTTTTTACCCGAACTTCGGCTTTCCGTGCGGCGCCAATGGCCCGGGCAATGGCCCGTGCTCCGGAAAGAGTTGTGCTGTACGGCACCCCATAGTGCAAAGTAGCCTGACGAATAGCCTTGGAATCATGCGCTGTACGTTTTCCCGATGCAGTATTAATAACCAAAGCCACTTCGCCGTTCTTGATTAGGTCAACGATATTTGGTCTCCCTTCATAAACCTTAAGCACGCGTGTGGCGGAAATGCCCTGTTCCGCAAAAAGCGCGGCTGTTCCGGCAGTAGCCAAAATAGTAAACCCAAGTTCCGCATAGTGCCGGGCCACATCCGCGACAAAACGTTTATCCCGATCATTAACCGAAATAAAAATTTTGCCACTATCGGGAAGTTTTTGCCCTGCACCAAGCTGTGCTTTGAGAAATGCCTCTTCAAAGGTTGGCGCAATGCCCATCACTTCGCCTGTAGAACGCATTTCCGGGCCAAGCAAAATATCTACCCCCGGGAAACGTCTAAAGGGGAACACTGATTCTTTTACCGAAACATATCCAGTCCGCCGCATAGACCATGGATCAAGATCCTGCAACGTTTTACCCAGCATCAACTGCGTGGCCAGACGCGGCAGGGGCACGCCGGTAGCTTTAGACACAAATGGAGCTGTGCGTGATGCTCTGGGGTTAACCTCCAGGATAAACACCACACCGTCCTTAACCGCAAACTGAATATTCATCAGCCCCACTACATGCAGTTCTAGGGCCAAGGCTACTGTTTGACGTTCAATTTCAGCCACAACAGAGGCAGGTAACGAATAGGGGGGCAGCACACAGGACGAATCACCGGAGTGGATACCGGCTTCTTCAATATGTTCCATAACTCCGGCTAGATATACATCTGTACCGTCAGAAAGGGCATCCACATCTACTTCTATGGCATTTTCAAGAAATTTATCAATCAATACAGGGTGTTCAAGTTTCTGTCGCCCCACATGCAGGCGGAAATATTCCGCCATTTCTTCATCATCATACACAATCATCATGGCCCGGCCCCCCAGTACATAACTGGGCCGGATCACAATAGGGTAGCCAATACGATGTACAATGTCCTTTGCTTCTTCCAAAGTGGTACCAGTACCATTGGCCGGTTGCAACAGCGAGAGCTTCTGCAGTAGAGCCTGAAAACGCTCTCTATCTTCTGCTCTGTCAATGGCATCCGGGCCTGTGCCAAGGATATGTACCCCCGCACGCATCAGCGGCACGGCCAAATTCAAAGGTGTTTGCCCGCCAAACTGAACAATAACCCCATCGGGTTGCTCCTGATCCACAATATGCATCACATCTTCAAAAGTCAGGGGCTCAAAATACAGACGATCGGACGTGTCATAGTCTGTTGAAACGGTTTCTGGATTAGAATTAACCATAATGGCCTGTACGCCGGCATCGCGCAGGGCAAATGACGCATGGCAACAGCAGTAATCAAATTCAATACCCTGACCAATCCGGTTAGGTCCTCCACCAAGGATAATGACCTTTTTTCGATTTTCAGATGCAATCTCCCGCCCGGTTTCGTAAGTGGAATAGTAATATGGCGTGTAGGCTTCAAATTCTGCCGCGCAGGTATCCACCAGATAATACGTCGGCAGGGTATTGGCGGCAACACGCAAGTCACGGATATCCCCCTCTGGTTTTTTCCACATTTCCGCCAGCTGCCTGTCAGAAAAACCAAATTCTTTGGCTCGGCGTAATACAGCAACCATATCCGGATTATCCGGCGTCATGGAATTAGCCAGTGCGAAATCTCGGATTTCACTCTCCATATCCACTATTTCCCGAATTTGGCGCAGAAACCACGGATCAATATGTGTGATCTCATGCAGATCCTCTATAGAAAAGCCCATAAGCATGGCCTGACGGATAACAAAAAGGCGACGTGAATTAGGGATACGCAATTTCGGCAGTACCTCTTCACGCGCCGGAAGGGGATCGCGAAAACGGCTTCCCAGGCCAATAGCTCCTATTTCCAGTGAGCGTAATCCCTTTTGCAGCGCTTCCCGAAAAGTACGGCCAATGGCCATAGTTTCCCCAACACTCTTCATGGATGTGGTCAGCTCATCCCTGGACCCGGGAAATTTTTCAAAGGTAAAGCGGGGAATTTTTACTACACAATAATCAATCGTTGGCTCAAAAGAGGCTGATGTTTCACGGGTAATATCATTGCGCAGTTCATCCAGTGTGTAGCCTACCGCCAGTTTGGCCGCAATTTTGGCAATGGGAAAGCCTGTAGCCTTTGAGGCCAGTGCCGAAGAGCGCGACACGCGGGGGTTCATCTCAATAACCACCAGTTCACCATCTTTGGGATTGACCCCAAACTGCACATTTGACCCACCCGTCTCCACGCCAATTTCCCGCATGATGGCAATAGATGCGTCACGCATCTTCTGATATTCACGATCGGTAAGCGTCTGCGCTGGCGCCACGGTAATGGAATCACCCGTATGCACACCCATGGCATCTACGTTTTCAATGGAACAGACAATAACACAGTTATCCGCTGTATCGCGCATAACCTCCATCTCAAATTCTTTCCACCCAATAACCGATTGCTCCAGCATAACCTCGCTGGCAGGACTCTCTGCAAGCCCGTCCCCGGCAATGGCTTCAAGGTCTTCCATATTATAGGCAATACCGCCGCCTGTACCCCCCAAGGTAAAAGCGGGACGGATAATCAACGGAAATGGCAACTTGGCCCCAAGCCGCCGAACATCTTCCATGGAATGCGCAATACCACTTTCCGGCACGCGCAGGCCGATATTGGCCATAGAGCGGCGGAACAGTTCCCGGCTTTCCGCCTTCTCAATCACTTCGGCTCGTGCGCCGATAAGTTCAGTACCACATTCATCCAGCACTCCGGCTTTGGCCAGGGCCAAAGCCGTGTTCAGACCTGTCTGCCCACCCAATGTAGGCAAAAGAGCACATGGGCGCTCTTTGCGCACAATGGCAGCCACGGTCTCAAATTCAATAGGTTCAATATAAGTTCGGTCGGCAAGACCCGGATCCGTCATAATGGTGGCGGGATTGGAATTGACCAAAACTACCTCGTATCCCTCTTCCTTCAGAGCCTTAATACCCTGAGTTCCCGAATAGTCAAATTCACACGCCTGGCCGATAACAATCGGGCCGGAACCGATTACCATGATCTTTTTAAGATCCGTACGCTTAGGCATAATACTCCCCGCTGGGCAAGGATACTTGGACAAAAATGGATTTCCAGATTACTACACGCCATTGCGGCAGCTGACAAGCAGAGAATTGCCGTATTTCCGTACTTTTTCTCTCTTACGGCAAAAGGTATTTTTCACGCTCAATCGCATACAGCGCTTGCCATTTTCGGCAATAACAGATAGGTAGATACTTTCAGTATGTACAGTATTGTACCCGTAATCAGTATTTTTCGGGCTACCGTCCGAATATATGGAGGATATCATGTCCAGACAATGTGCGATCTGCGGCAAAAAACCGCAGGGTGGCAATCTTGTAAGCCACTCAAATATCAAAACCAAACGCGTGTTTAATCCCAATCTGCAGAATGTACGCCATCAGTTTGCCAACGGCGAAGTGCGCACCATTTCCGTTTGCACCCGTTGCCTGCGTTCCGGTCTGGTCACCAAACCCACTGTACGCAAGGCGGACTGAATACAACAGCGTATTTCCCCGGAATGCCCCTGGAGTGCATCTCAGGGGCATTCTGTTTTTGTATGGGTACTGTCTTTATCCCTGCTGAAACAGTTTTTTTGATACCATCTATATCCGCGCTCACCGGAAAATATTCAGCGCTTATACTGCCACATCAAAGCCTTTGCCTGTTTATAGGCAGTTGCGGTACCTGTTGCAGCGACAACCCGGATTGGCATACCTTACGCATCCGAAGCCATATATCTTCACCGTTCAGTTGTTCTCTGATTCCCAGCCTTCATATCCCGCAGCATAGGGATATACACAATGACCAGCTTCAATGATAAGCCGTTCAAAACCAGGATCGCTGATAACTTTATCAAAAAATTCAGTTCCCCATTTCCCATATCCGAATGGTAAAATCTCAGCGGAAAATTCACCCCGCCTTTATTAAAGCCTACATTATGAATTCTTACGGGGCTTGTAAATTTTAACGATTTTCCGCAAAACACTCTTAAAGAAAACGTAAAATCTTTTAAGCGCGGGGTCGGTGTGCAAAAAACGGTATTATTTCCGCTCCTCCTCCTTTTTCTCTTGATTTCAACGGGCTGCTCCAACAGATATTCTTTTGGCGAGGACCCTACCGGTGGAGAGATGAAGCTCTATTGGTATCGATATCGGCCAGACGTTACCGACAGCTCGGGCGAAAGGGCCGCGGCGGAGAAAGACAATGCCGATTATGGCGAATGCCCTACCGATTACGAGGAGGAAGTTGCCGAACTTACGGCGATATACCTGGGGCTAAACGGCATTGAGGAAGATCTTGCGCGCAAAACCATCCTCAGGCAGGGCACACGTAAGCCTGGTGTCCAAATCTATGTGGACCCGATACCGCTGTACAGGGCGAGGTTCAACGATGAAGTCTTTGGCTGGAAAGGCCATCTGGCTCTGTATTTCTGGAATCCGAGAATGTCAAAAGAAGAGTGTCGGGTATTTTCATTTTATATCAGAAAGGGCTGCGAAACTCTGTTCCTGCACGCGCATGGACCGTTAGTAAATTCTCTGACTCCCATGCTTGACATGATCGGTTTCACGGATCTAGTAAACCGTTTTACAGAGTTATCTGAAGCTCTCCTCGAGCTGGGCACGTTGACCCTGAACAGTAAGTACAACGATAATCTTGTTTCCTCAGAGATAGCTGGCTCCTGTATTGCTGGACGGGCAAAAATTATGCAAAAAGTAAAAAAGAGAAAACAACGTGAACAGTAAAATGCTCCTGGCCCTGGCGCTCATTTTGTACACTGCTGCATGCTGCTCTGGCTGTTCCACAAAAATGAGCGATGAATCCTCACTGAAAGCGGATGCGGGCGCATACGCCACGGAAGAGAATGACAGAGCCGCAACCCGGCCAAAGACGGATGAGATACAGAAAGATGCGAAAAGCGACCCCCGGAGTTCCGCTGACACTTCCACAGACTCCTCAAATGACACGGACGACTCCGCCGACTACGGCCCCTGCCCCACAGATTACTGCGCCGCCTTACGCATGCGGGCCAGGGATGCGCTTCAGGGTAAATACCTGAGCACGGGGCGGGATATCGAGATCATGGTGGATACTCTGCCATTGGAAAAAAAGCGCCTTAGTGAAGATGTCTTTGGCTGGAAGGGGAATCTTGTTGCTGCTACTGGAATAACCAGCTAAAAAGTATGGATTTCGATATCTATGAATTTTATATACGTGAGGGCCGCGAACCTTTCTTTCGTTCTCTGAACAGTCTGCTTGAGGCAGATGATCTACCCCCATCTACTCCGGAACTACAAGGACTCGCAGCATCCAATATTAATGAAGCTGTAGATATTGGCAAATATCTTTTCTATCTATTCACGCTTGGCCTGAGCGGGGAAATAAGCGAATCCATAACACCCAAAATTATTCTAGGCTCCCAGATTATAGGCCGCGCCACGCGTAGCTATATTCTGGAAAAGAGTGAGGAACAAAGAAAGCGACAGGGATGTTCACTGGTGCGGGTAAAGATGTACTAGCGCGTGTCCACGCTAATCTTAACGTACAGTAGTTCAACATAATCTTACAGTTATCCATTTTAATGATCAGCCTATCCAATTAATTGGGCTGGTATTCCCGCCCCAAAATTTTCCCACCAGCAAGGGGGGGGGTACAATGGCCGCACTGCGGCGTACATTCTACTTCGTCTGAATACAACAGTAACAGGAAAAACCTCGCCAAACGCGCCAGAGCCTGTTCCTGTTCTCAACTTGCGTAAGAGGGTTAAATCGACTCATCGTTCTCAGACTGTTCTTCTTTCGGTTTTCAGGGCTAATCAACATTCAAGACTTTTTACCAGACAGGGAAAAGTCAATTATTCGACAGCCTCCTTCCGTTATTATCTCCATTCCCATCTGTAATACCCCATATACAGGTACAGCACCTGGAAAGTTTGGTGCCAGGATAAACCAAATGATTAAGTTGAAACATTCTGTCCAGGAGCCACGTTACGGGAAGTCAGGAAAGAAGGAGAATGAAGCCCACCGGCAAAGCCAGCGGGCTTCCTGTATGTTTCTAGCTGGTATTTAAGATTTGTCTTTACGCAACCATTCCAGAAGATTATCTTCACGTTCCTGCCGAATTCGCGCCAAAGTTTCTGGCGGCCAGTCATAGATGCCGCGACCGGTTTTAGAACCTAACGTGTTATTATCCATGGCTTTCTGTAAAATGGCCGATGGTTTATCCTCTGCACATAAATCAGCGTTCAGATAAGATTGGATGTTGTAGAAAATATCAAGGCCGCCAAGGTCAGCAGATTCCAGCGGACCTGTAACGCCAAGACGCCGCCCAATACTGTACTTAACAGCCGTATCTACAGCTTCAGGTGTGGCAATACCCTGCTCCACAATGTACAGGGCTTCACGCAACAGGGCTAGCTGCAGGCGGTTCCCAATAAACCCAAGGGCTTCCCGTTTCAGCGAAACGGGTTTTTTGCCAATTCTTTCCATCAGTTTCCACGTAGTTTCCACAGTCTGCGGTGAAGTATGTTTACCAGGAACCACTTCAACTAGGGGTATGAGGTGCGCGGGGTTCCAGAAATGGGCAACCACAAAACGCTCTTTGTGCTGCAGGGCTTCAGCAATGGCAGTCGGGCTGAGGCCAGATGTATTAGTTGCAAAGATAGTATCCGGTTTGGAAAATGTTTCAACCTGCGCCCAGACGTTACGCTTGACATCAAGGTTTTCTGCAATGGATTCGATAACAAAATCAGCGTCTTTTGCTGCATCCTGCAATGTGGTACAGCCGATAATACGGCCCAAAACATCTGAAGCGGCTTCTTTGCTGATGAGATTATTTTTTTCATACGTATTCAACGCGTCATTAATACCTGCCAAACCGCGCTGAATACTGGCTTCTGAACGACCAAACATGCGTACAGTATATCCCTGCATGGCAAACATCAGGGCAGTACCAAACCCCATAGTACCGGTGCCAAGATTACAAATAGTTTTAATCTGCTCAATGTTCACTATTTTTCTCCTTTTGGTTGAAATTTGGGTACATTCAACGATGAAGGAAATGAAACGCTATCCATGCACATAATCCGCAGCGATTTGACGTATAACGCGAGTGCTGTTTGCAAACTTCTGCCTAAACATGTTGCTATAAAACATATCGCAACAAAAGCCGTGCAGCCCGCCGCAAGTCACCACAGGGCCAGGAATGGAACACACCGTTCTATAACCTCCATAATCACAAATAAAACAACGGGTTAAAGCCATA
>CAYRKU010000008.1:19443-26462 GCA_964425055.1 uncultured Lawsonia sp.
CCATAGAACCACAGAAGAAAGACAGATTCCACTCACCTGTGCCATAATACAGCCAAGTACCAGTAATGTCCATATCTGAGGATGAGCTTTCAGGGCGATTCAAGCCGAAAATGCATACTGCCCATAGCAGCAATACCACACACAAATAACCTCACACCAACCGTAGCTACCGACAGACCACACACTCTGAACACCAAGATACTCAAAACAGTACCAAACAGCGGGGTATAACAAGAATAACTATATTGAGTCCTGGAATACATGAAACATGACCCTAGAACGTATTGTCTACACACCCAAAATCCTGCGCGGCCTCTCCGAACTATGCAAAGCTCTTGGATATTGTCTGGAAACAGATTAAAACCCGGACAAACGCAGAAGTCCCTGTCGTTATTGAAGGCGAAGGCTCACGTTTGCGGTACTCTACAAAAGCAGGCTCCAGTTCGGGCGGGAGCAAGGCAGTGAAAAGACCAGGTAACAAAGAGGCTGCCATAACAGGAAAAACTGACAACCTTTTTTGCGTTATCACGGAAAAGAAACTGTATTGGTGCATCCGTGCTATATTTTTACACCTATTCGATAATGAATGCCAGTTGAAGGCAAAAAGCTACCCGGCCTGGAACTGGATAGCCTCTTAAATAACCTACTCATAGAACATCCTTATCATACGGGGCGAATTTCTATGAGCGGGAATAACGGCTATCCCCTCCAAAGACAATAATGTTGTTTATAAACACCTAATTCTTTGCCCGCGCACAGGAAAAATTACATAAATGGAGCATTGTCTAAACATTGCCAGCTGATGGGAAAGAATCCGTTAATCTGCCTGAAAAGAAAAACAAAAATCCTGTCCTTCCAAAAATTTTGTCACACCTCCTTTCAACCCCTTCCCGGCCTGTCCTGCCCAAAACCCCGCACTATGCTTACCCCAAAACGAGGGTATGCCTGATGTGCGAGCCCGAATATTTCTCCACTCTGAATTTCTCTGCAAATGCGGCTGCGGGCATGGATTCGACAGAATAGACTCCGGCTTTCTGGTTAAGCCGGATAAAACAACAATATCTTCACAAGTCAGACAGATTATCGCCAAAACAGGTGCTGCCAGAAGTTGTCGCATGGTGATAAATTTAAAACACCCGCCTGACGCGGCGATGCAGAATTGAAAATATTTGCCAGTAAGCATATAATCACAATGCCCGGGCCTACCGCAACGCTGATCCTTAAAAAACATTACTCCTGCCAGTATGCCGTAGAAAACTATTATGATACCATTAACACAGAAAATAAGCAGATCCCGGCAAATGTCTGCAGGCAGCTACCGCGGATACTTGGCAGTATCTTGACCCTGGTATAAAATAGTAATGGTGAATTTTCCGGTGAACTTTCTCCGTCTTCCATATAGATGGCCTATATACGCTTGGCTGCGTGCGCTTACTCTGTGCAGTGTTTTCTTACTGAGTGGCTGTGGCCCAACGATAATAGGTGTGCCCGACTGGTCAAGCGGCAATTCAGGCCTGGGAGCACGGGTAGCGCAGACAGCGCAATCGCAAATAGGCGTCCGCTACCGCTTAGGTGGGACAACACCACGCGGGTTTGACTGCTCTGGACTTATCTGGTGGGCGTACAGGCAACATGGCGTCAACGTACCGCGGGTTACCAATGATCAGGCCAATGCCGGATACGGCGTCAGCCGTGGCTCTATGCGCAGGGGAGATATTCTTGTGTTTCGAACTGGCAGCGGCCGAACAGGATTGCATACGGCATTGTATACAGGCCAGGGTAATTTTGTTCACAGCCCCAGTTCCGGTAAACGAATTCGAGAGGACAACCTGCGCCAGGAATACTGGAAACGCAGATTGATCAGAGTCCGCCGTATACTTCGCTAGCCCTTCCCTGTAGCGGAACATATATCATCCTGCCATCAATTCGAAAAATTATTGTCTTCAGAATGCCCCGGACCTGTCAGGTCAAATTGAGTCTCCACAACGGTTGAGCGAATTCCGCCCAGAGGAATAATCGTGTGAAACATTGTCCTGTCGGAGGCTACGGTCTTTTTCAGCGCATGAATTATGTCGGCGTGTCTTTGAGTGTAACGATCGCAGTACCATATGAAAAGGAATATTTTTTCTGCTCGCTGTAGACCGTATGTATTCCGCCAACGGTGTGAAGGAATCTGCCGTGTTCACCAAGCAGCTGCCCATGGTCTGAATATATATCACCACGGCATTATGTTGCCGTAACTGATTGAACAGCTTGAAAAGGAAGGCATCCGTCTTGACTATGTATTCTCGTAAGCGTTGATGATATGCTGCAGAACATCCTTCAGCGTTTCCGGTGTATGGTCTCAGGGACAACCATTCGAAATTCTTCCGTATATTTTCGGCGACAGTCAAAATTCGATTCCGAAGTGTGGAGTAGAATCAGAAGTCCTCGATCGTACTAGCTGAAGAGAGGGGCTGTTTGCTGAAGGAGATCAAGATTGGGCAATCTGAGGTAACGGATATCCTGTGCCGAACCAATCAGCGTATTCGTAAGATAGACTGATCGTCCAAGTCTGTTCTGTCTGGACTAGAAGCATCTGTTGAGTCTATGCTTGTTGTAGAGAAAAAATAAAAAACTTCAGAGGGTTGGAGTTCTCTTAGTTTCCATTGCGTTGGTGAGCATTCCGATAAACTACTTTCGTGTCTGTATGTCAAAGGAACGGGCAATGCACATGTTGATGATATTGATTTCCTTTTCAAGATTGGGACAGGTCTCCCGCGCATATCCGTTCAGGCTAAAATGATCTCCACGGGCGCTCTCTCCAAAAACGAAAACAACGACAAGCTTGTCATCGGAGCAGACTGAAGGGAAATCCGCTGCTGCAGGCAGAGAAGCCAGCCTTTCTGCTTTGCTTTCTTCAATCCGGTAGATCCTGAGCAGTGAGCAGAGCGAGATAGGCGCAATATTGCCCGTTACAAAGAACGCACACGGAATGGAGAATCCGCGGTTATCCTGCCAATATACAGTTTGCCTTCTTCCTTGGAGAGAATAAAGATTCCTGCAAAAGCCAGCAGTCCGCAGAAACTTTTTCGATAGATGGTGATCCTTCGAAGAATGGCGATGTTGATTCCAGAAAGAAGAATGCAAGGATGAAGGCAGCTGACTCATGAAGCTAAGTATTTCAAAGCTGTTGGGTACAAGCATAGCAGTGAGGACATCGTAGCTCAGAGGTCTCCTGTAAACATACTGAAAGTAGCAGAGGCCAACGCCGGCAAGGTGGAAAAGAACGAGGCCAGGGCTTCCCAGTATTTTTGAAAGGGTGAATGCCAAGAAGATGCTGATACAAAGCGAAGTAAAGAGACAGAATGCATAACTGGTTTCAAAACAGAACCCCGCAGTAAACAGCCTGTAATTGTAGAGAAGCGCACAGCCTGTTGCCATGAGCATATCTATTGAACACATTACAGAATCCAGAATATTTTAATGCTAATGGCCCAGAAAACAATATAGTTGTTGAAAGCAGGTTACGCGGATGGGTCTGTCTGTGTGAAGAGGGACATGCTGTTTTTTCCAGGAATAGTAAATAGTACTTCCCATGCTTACAAAAATGGGAAAGTGCGCTATGGGAAAAGCGCCATAAATGGTTTTCGGAGCGTTCACTGGTCCGCCTTCGGTCCGCGATCCTGAGCGTATGGCTGCTCAGGTATTTCGCTGGCACTGGGTCTTCTGTCTGCATGGTCTTGCCGGAATTGCCATGCGGCCATATGATTCGCCTACTCGCACAATCATCCCATTCTCCGGTCCTGATCTTTTGTGTGATCGGATTTATCTTATTTCCTTATTGGTTTGAGACCTCAGTCTTAAGGTTTGGGAGAAGTTCATACCCCTCCCAAACTTTCGGTGCCCCAGGCATTCATGCCTGCGACATACCTTCTATGACTTCCGCACGCAAAAACTGAAAACTTTTCGCGCGGTTCAAAAAACAAGCCCCTTTCGATGAACAAAAGGGGCTTTTTACCGGCGAAAGAACCGGCAGGTCGGAGGGGACGAACCTTACATGTTGGGGAAGAGGAAAATGCCAGTCAGGGCCACGATATTTCCCACGATGAAGAGCAGAAACGTGAAGCCGACGAGGTCACGCAGACTGATCTTGGCGATGGCAAGAAGTGGCAAGGCCCAGCAGGGGCAGACCACGTTCCAGATGTTTTCGCCCCAGACTACACCAAGAGCCACGTTCCAGATAGGCACGCCGAGTTCATGAGCCGGAGGCAGCATAAAGGGCGCCTGCACAACCCAGTGCCCGCCCGCAGAGGGAACGAAGACGCTGATGATGAGTGAGGAGAAATAGCAAAACACCTCGTAGGTGCGCGGGGTGGCCAGCGCGAGCAGAAGCTCGGAAATCTTCTCCACAAGACCGCTGCCGGTCATGATGCCCATGATGCCGGCGTAGAAGGGGAACTGGAGGATAATACCGCTGCAGGTGGATGCGCCCTGAGCGATGGACCGGCTGTAGCGGATAAGGCTGCCGTGCATGGCGATGCCGAGGATGATGAAGATGAAAATGAGCAGATTGAGGTTTAGGCTGAACTTGCCCTCAATGACCAGATAGATAATGTATGTCGCGCCAATGAGTACGAGAAGCCAGTTGAGAATACGGCTGTGGTCAAGCTTGTCCGCGATCTGCTTGACTTCCGGTTCGCGGGTTGTTTCCGGCGCGTCTTTGAGCAGTTCGGGATCTACCACCATGGCCCCTTCCTTGGGCAGGAGGAACGTGCACACCACAGGAATGACGATGGCAAGCGTGATAACAATGAACAGGTTCTGCGCACTGAAGATGGTATGATCAAGTGAGATAATGCCGATCTGGTTTTCGAGGAAATGGCCGGGGGTGTTAATGAGCAGAGGAATGGACCCCGAGAAACCACCATTGGTGAGGCAGATCCCCGAGTAGCCTGCGGCCACGATAACGCGCATGTCCACTGTAGGATGTGCCCTTGCCATGTCGCGGGCAAGAAAAGCAGAGGCTATGAGGCCCAGTCCCCAGTTCAGATAGAAGAGAATCATGGAGACGAATGCGACCAAGAGTATAACCTGGCGGGGTGTCTTGGGTACGAGGGTGACGCGGGTAAGGCACCTGCGGATGATTGGGGCCGAGGCAAACGCGTAACCGCTGATAAGCAGCATGACCATCTGCATGGCGAAGGACAGAATGCCGAAGAAGTTGTTGCCCCAATATTTGGCAAGGTCAATTGGCGTGGCCGGGGTGAATACGAGTGCCAGCACGCACACCACCACTGTGATCAGCCAGGCGATGGTGAACGGGTCTGGCAGGTATTTCTGCATCAGGTTGACGAAGAACATCACTATCTTATTGAACATGAAAACCTTCCTTTGCTTGGAGGTTGATGGTGGACGGCCCGAGCCGTCCACCGGGGTACGGATCAGTCCTTCGCCGCCTTGCGGGCCGTGAAGTCGATCAAATACTCCTGGAGACCCTGACGGGAACGGCGGATACTTTCCTCATCCCACTTCTGGAAGCCTTCGCCGGTCTTGAAGCCGAGCTTGCCTTCCTCCTTCAGTCTGTTGAGCAGGGGAGAGGGTTCCGTAGCGTTGCACAGGTGCTTGAGGATGTAGTCGTGGATGGACCAGGTGAGGTCGATGCCCACCATGTCCGCATTTTCCAGAGGGCCAAGCTGGGGAAGGCGCATACCGAAGCTCAGACGCACGGCCTCGTCCACCGTGGCCGCGTCGGCGATGCCCTGTTCGACGATGTACACGGCCTCGCGCCACAGGGCGTGCTGCATACGGTTAGCCACGAAGCCGGGAACGTCCTTGCGGCAGTGGATGGGATGCTTGCCCACGCTGCGCAGAATGTTCATGGTGTATTCGACGGTCTTATCCGTGGTGTCATCGCCCTGCACCACCTCGACCAGCGGGATGAAGTAGGGCGGGTTCCAGAAGTGCGTGCCCACCATGCGCCCGCGATTGACGGATCTGGAGGCGATTTCAGTGATACTCATCACGCTGGTGTTGCTGGCGATCACAGTTTCTGGCGCACACAGGGCGTCAAGCTCGGCGAAGATGCGCTGCTTCAGCGGCATATCCTCGATGACAGCCTCAATGATGAAGTCGGCCCTGGCGGCCTCCTCAAGGCTGAGGGTGGTCCTGATGTTGGCGAGGGCAGTGTCGGCGGCTCCCTGTGGGGCGATGCCCCGTTCGGACATGAGATCCAGATTGGCCCGTACGTTGACCAGCGCCCGATCCAAAAATTCCTGCTTCAAATCATACAGAACCACTGGGTGCCCGTGCAGGGCGAAAATCTGGCCGATGCCGTGTCCCATGAGTCCAGAACCGATGATGGATACACGTGTCTTTCCCATAATTTCTCCTTCTTCGAATAGAACGTCGCTATCTGCTGCATTGCCGGGAATGCGCCCGTCGGAATACCCGGAAAGATTCCCACGAAAACATGCTTCGCTTCCCGTCTCTTATGTCTGACGGGACGGAGTGAAAGCTAGCTCCGCAGTCCGAGAATGGCGCGGGCGTCGTCCGGCGTGGCGACTTCCTTGCCCATTTCATGGATCACCCGTCCGGCGCGCTCCACGAATTCGGCGTTGGAGGAGGCGAGGCGTCCGGGACCGTAGTAGACGTTGTCTTCCATGCCCACGCGGATATGGCCGTCCAGCGCAAGAGCCGCGTACATGATGGGCAGATGCCCCCGTCCGATGCCGAGAGCGGACCAGGTGGAGCCAGCGGGTATCTGGTTCTTCATGAACACGAGGTTCTCCACAGTGGCCGCCATGCCGCCAGCCGCGCCGAGCACGAACTGGAAGTGCACGGGAGCCTTAAGCACGCCCTTTTTCATGTAATACTTGGCGTTTTCGATCATGCCGACGTCGAAGGTCTCCACTTCGGGCTTCACGCCGTTCTCCTGCATGACCATACCCAGCTTTTCGAGAAAGGCCGGTGGATTGAGGAACAGACTGTTGTGCATCCAGTTCATGGAGCCGCAGTCATAGGAGCCCAGCTCGGGTTTC
>CAYRKU010000009.1:0-24799 GCA_964425055.1 uncultured Lawsonia sp.
CCTCCTCTTCCAGAACACCGGCCCGCCGGATGATTTCTTCAAGCTGAATATCCGCCCCGATAACGCCGGTAATTTCGTCCCGCGCATCGGTAATGACTGTGGATACCGTAATGATAAGCTGCCCGGTAATCTGGGACTGATGCACATTCATGATGTGCAGTTTCCCGGTTTTCATCGGTTCAATGAACCATTCGCGGTCAGAATAGTCATAGCCGACAGGAAACACTTCATAGCGGCCCCGGTTGGGATTGCTGAAGGCCACAGCTTTAGAATGCCCCTGCATATCGGTTGTGTACACGTATTGGATAAAATCGTACTCGCGGATAAAATCACGCAACAGTTTCTCCAATACTCCCTCATTGGCCGCCTGTTCGCACTTGGCGGCAAGGCGTTCCAGAAGATTAGAGGCAAGACGTCCGGCCAGTTGTTTAATGTGGTCAAATTCGCTGACAAAGAGCTCAGGCATATAGCGCCGGGCAAGCAGCTCCATTTCTCGGTTGGAAAAAGACGTGTTCCGACCTTCTTCGTAGACTTTCATAATTCTGGCATGAATCTGCCCCACAGCCGGATGTTTCTTGGAAACCTGCCGTTCCGGCGGCAGATCGAAAAACTGATTGATCCAGTAGGCCACGCCGGCACGGCCCGCCTTATCATTGATAATGATGGGCACGGAACGATTGAGAATTTTTCTGGTATCAAAGATATTATAAATTTCTTCATTTTTGCTGAGCCCGTCCACGTGGATACCCGCGCTGGTGGCATTGAAATCCCGCCCGGCAAAGGGATAATTATGGGGGATGTGGTAATCAAGATCCTTTTCAAAATAATTGGCTATTTCCGTGATAACAGTCGGGTCTGCGGCCTCGTCATTGCCGGTCAGAGAAATATAATCAATTATCAGTGCTTCAAGAGGGGCATTACCCGTACGCTCGCCAAAGCCCATCAGAGTACCGTTTACGCCGCCGCAGCCGTACAGCCAGGCGGTAACCCCGTTGATCAGAACCTTATGAAAATCATTATGCCCATGCCATTCCAGCCAGGCCTCGGGGACACCGGCTTCATCTGTAAACGCACGCACAATGCGCTGTACGGAACGGGGCAAGGCCGCCCCGGGGAAAGGCACGCCGTAGCCCAGGGTATCGCAGAGACGGATCTTAACGGGCATGGATGACTGACGGGATAATTCCATCAATTTACGGGCAAACGGCAGGCAGAAACCATAAATATCGGCCCGGGTTACGTCTTCAAAATGGCAGCGGGGAATAATACCCCACTCCAACGCCTGGGTAATAATCCTAAGATAATCCTCAAGAGCCTGTTCCCGGGTTTTGCCGAGTTTGAGGAAAATATGGTAGTCGGATACACTGGTAAGCATACCCACTTCGTCAAACTCCATATCCCGGGCAATTTTCAGATCTTCCGGATCAGCCCGAATCCAGCCTGTAATGCGGGGGAAGCGGTACCCCCTCGACCGGCATACCTCAACAGCCTTACGATCTTTCTGAGAATACATAAAAAATTCCGAAGCCTGAATAAGGCCGCTTTTACCGCCAAGCTTGTGCAACAGGTCATAAATACGGGCAATCTGCTTAACCGTATAGGGAGGACGCGCCTGCTGGCCGTCACGAAATGTTGTATCGGTAATAAACATGGGGTCAGCCGGCCGGGGCACCAGAAAGGTATCGTCAAATTCAATGCGGCTGATCTGCGAATAGGGGAAAACATCGCGATAGAGTTCGGGATCTGTCCGTTTATCCAGGGGTAGGGGCATGGAAGCGTGCTTTTGATACATAAGGCTCATTGTCTGTTTTTTCCTCCTGCTGAAACTGCAGAAACAGTGGCACCCGCGTGTATGCCCGATCCGTTTCTCCAGATAGGCAGAATAATGTTTTTTCCCCTGAAACGGAAGTGGCGCCACTGGCAGTACCAGGCCTTCAATACGTCCGGAAGCAGCAGGTAGATTATGGACCGAACCTTGTCAGCCAATGCGGTTTTCTGCGGCACATGGTAAAAACAGGATGCACGGCGGTTTCAGAAGCAGAAGTTATTCAGAAATACGGTATACATCACCCCGCCAAAGCGGTATTGCATGTACAGACTTGAGAAACAGTTTCAAAAGCATTTTCCCGCCATTTTTGTACGCCTTCCGGGATCGATCCGCTGCGGCAAGGGATCATCGTACGGCAGGCGCAGCGATGCTGATGTGCAATTTCGGCGAAAATGTGCTGCCGCCATGCCTGGCTTGCGGGAAGTACTCTCCCGGTGTATCTATAACAGCAGATTTACTGTTGCCGCGGCGGGATGGTGTGAGAATGGATGCCATAAGCATTATTGCCGAAGAACGGATTCGGGAAGCACAGGAACAGGGTGCGCTGGACGATCTGCCGGGGGCGGGCAAGCCACTGCGGCTGGAAGATAATTCGCATATTCCCGAAGAGTTGCGCCTGGCGTGGAAAATTTTAAAAAATGCCGGATATGTTCCTGAAGAAATGGCCGATCGTAATGATGCGCAAAATATTATGGATGCCCTGGAACACAGCTCCGCAGAGCGGGAAAAACTGGCCGGAATGAAGAAGCTTGATGTGGTCTTGGCCCGCATTGCCAGACGCAGAGGCAAAAATATTTCCCTTGACGGCAACAGCCCCTATTACGGCAAAATGATCGACCGCGTGCATGGCAAAAAAAACTGACTGCCGTACACGGCAAATATACCCTCAACATACGGAATGCTGTTGTATGCCGCAAACCAGAGCCGCATCTCCTTTATATATGTTCCTGACCCTGCTGTGTCTGGGGGCCTTTCTCTGCACCGGGTGTGATGACCAGAAATCAGCCCAATCTGCGGGATCCGCGGCAGAAGTGGGGGTTATTGTTGTGCGGCCGCAGAAAATTTTATTCACCACAGAACTTTCCGGCAGGACTTCCCCTTTCCAGATAGCGGAAGTCCGCCCCCAGGTGAGCGGCATCATTCAGAAACGGCTTTTTGAAGAAGGAACGGACGTCAACATGGGCGATACGCTCTATCAGATCGATCCCGCTGTATACAAAGCTGATCTGGCCAGCGCAAAAGCATCCCTGGCAAGAGCCGAGGCCAATGTGGAGCCAACCCGGCTTACCCTGAAACGATATAAGGATCTGGTACACATCAATGCCGTAAGCCGGCAGGAATACGACAGTGCAAACGCAGCCTGGAAGCAGGCGCTTGCGGAAGTGGAAGTGAACAAGGCAGCTGTGGAAAATGCCCGAATCCGCCTTGCCTATACCCAGGTTATAGCGCCTATATCCGGCAGGATTGGCCGATCTCAGGTGACCCCCGGGGCCCTGGTAACGGAAAATCAGGCACAGGCACTGGCCGTTGTGCAACAGCTTGACCCCATCTATGTGGATGTGACCCAGTCCAGCACTGAAGTGATCCGCCTGAAACGCAATCTGGAAAATGGCCGGTTGCAACGTGCCGACAAGGATCATGCCAGTGTTCGGCTTTTTCTTGAGGACGGTACGGAATATCCGGAAACCGGCACACTTCAGTTTACGGATGTCAGCGTGAATGAAAGTACCGGCGCGGTAACACTTCGGGCTATTTTCCCCAACCCCCGGCAATATTTGCTCCCGGGGATGTATGTGCGGGCTGTTTTGACTGAAGGCATGGATGATGCCGCTGTTTTGCTGCCGCAGCGTGCCTTAATGCGCGATACACGCGGCAACGCCAGCGCATATGTGCTGAATGCAAATAACACTGTTGAAAAAAGACCCTTGCGGGTGGGGCGCACCTATAAAAACAATTGGGTGGTACTTGAGGGCCTGGCCGATGGAGACAGGGTTGTGGTGGATGGTCTGCAAAAAATCCGGCCAGGTGTTTCCGCCCGGGCTGTGGACCTTTCCGAAACGGTTTCGCCCGCTTCCGCCAAAACCGAATAACAGATTCAGATAATTCGCCGCGCCGGCTGCCTAGGGGCCGGCTCCGGAGGATCAGTGTATGTGGATAAAAGCCATTACGGTATTGGGGGCCGCGCTGCTTGCCGGGTGCGGCCTGGCCCCGGAATATCAGCGCCCTGAAATACCGGTGGCAGATACATGGCAGGCCGCAGCTATGCCGGAAAACACCGCCCCCGCGGCAGCCGGCACAGTGCAGGCGGCGGATACAGGGTGGCGGATTTTCTTTACCGATGCGCAGTTGCAGAAACTTATTGAAACAGCACTTGCCAATAACCGCGATCTGCGGGTTGCTGCTCTCAATATTTCCCGGGCACGGGGAATGTATCAGATACAACGGGCCGATTTGCTGCCTAGTGTAGAGGCTGCTGGGCAATCTTCCAATCAGGGGACGCCGGCAGGACTATCCGGCACAGGGCGGGCCACAGTATCCCGTACACAGACGGTAAGTGTGGGCCTTGCCAGCTATGAACTGGATTTTTTCGGACGCATCCAGAGCCTGAAGGATCAGGCTCTGGAGGAATATCTGGCCACTGAGGAAGCATTCAGAAGTGCGCAGATCGCACTTGTTGCCGAGGTGGCTCAGGCCTGGCTGAACCTGATTACCGACAGAGATCTGCAGACCGTTTCTCTGGCGACGCTGGAAAGCCAGCGCGCTTCCCACGAAATGATCCGGCGGCGGTATGAGGCCGGTATTTCTTCAGAGCTGGATCTCCGTCAGGCTCAAACCAGTGTGGATACAGCCAGAGTAAACGCCATTCGTTATTCCGGGCAGGTAGAACAGGATATAAATGCGCTGACGCTGCTGGTGGGCGCACCCGTCACACCCGACCTGTTGCCCCCCAAAACACTTGATGACCTGCCCCCCTGGAAAGAAATCCCGGTTGGCTTACCTTCTGCCGTGCTGCTGCAGCGGCCGGATATCCTTCAGGCAGAACATCTGCTTAAGGCGGCAAATGCCAATATTGGCGCGGCCAGAGCCAACTTTTTCCCCCGGATCACACTGAGCGCTTCTTATGGAACGGGCAGCAGTGAGCTGACAAATCTTTTTGCCGGAGGGACCGGTATATGGAACTTTATCCCCGCCGTGACCCTGCCCCTGTTTGAAGGGGGGCGTAATGTGGCCAGATTACGTGTGTCAGAAGCGGACAGATCCATTGCCGTGGCCAATTATGAAAAAGCCATTCAAACAGCATTTCGGGAAGTTGCCGATGCGCTTGTGCTGCGTACGTCGCTGCGCGATCAATATACGGCGCAACTATCCCTAGCAGAGGCAACCGCTGAAGCCTACCGCCTTTCCCGCGAACGCTATGCCCGCGGTGTGGACAGTTACCTGACTGTTCTAGATTCCCAGCGATCCATGTATACGGCACAGCTGGATCTTATTTCCATCCGATCAAACCGTGAACTGAATCAGATTCAGCTGTATCGGGTTCTTGGAGGCGGGTGGAAGGAATAAAGTCAGGCATTCGGCTATGCGCATTGCCATGCTGATTTCAGCTGGCCGCACGCGGCCATAATATCCTGGCCTTTGCTTTTGCGCAGAATAGTGGTTATGCCCCGATCCCGCAGGATTGTTTCAAAAGCCAGCAGATCGCCCGGGGAAGACGGCTGGTATGCCGCGTTTTCTGCCGGATTATAGGTGATGAGGTTGATCTTGCCGTTGATCCGGGAAACGATGTTGGCCAGCCTTCGGGCCTGATCGGGCGAATCGTTGATACCCCCAAGCAAAAGATATTCAAAAGTGATGCGCTCCCGTGTTTTGAGCGGATAATCTGCCAGCGTATCCAGAAGATCGTCCAGATGCCAGCGGGCAGCTTTGGGCATGATCCGGGCACGCAGCTGTTGATCCGGAGCATGCAGGGATACCGCCAGAAAGGCCAGACCTGTATCACCCAAATCCCTCAGCCCGGATTTAATACCACACGTTGAAACGGTAATTCGCCTGGCGGTAAAATCCATCCCTCTGTTGTGGTGCAGAATTTCCAGAGATCGGATGACTTCACGGAGGTTGAGCAAAGGCTCTCCCATACCCATGTACACGAGATTGCGGATGATAGGGTGATCAATTCTGCTGTCCCCCAGGCGAATCCGCGCGGCCAGTACCTGCCCGGCAATTTCGCCCGCGGTCATGTTGCGCACAAATCCCATACCGCCGGTATTACAGAACGTGCACCCCATGGCACAGCCAACTTGTGATGACAGGCACTGGGCAATGCGTACCGAACCATCCCGCCGGGTACCTGGGATAATGACCGTTTCTACCAAGGCGCCATCCCGCAGGCGCAGGAGCAGCTTTTCCGTTCCATCCACCGATGTCTGTACGGTGACAATCTCCGGAATCAGGATCACCGCCTCTTTGTTCAGCTTAGCCCGCAATGCTTTGGATACATCAGTCATGGCATCGAAGCAGGTGGCGTGTTTTTGCCACAGCCACTGCCAAACCTGCCCGGCGCGGAAACGGGGTTCGCCCAAATTTTCCACAAAAAAATGTTCCAGTTCTGGATAGGTAAGGTTGAGTATATCCAGCATACAATCCCACACGTACACCGCGGCCGTTCAGACAGTCTCAGCGTGCTTTTTAACAAAGGCAACGGCGGAACTCACGTCAGTAACTTCGCCTGCAATTTGCGCTTTAAGCAGAGTTTCGCGAATAACTCCCACAGCCGGGCCCTGCGCCAGACCGGTATATTCCATAATTTCATTGCCGTTGAGGAGCGGCTCAAGCATGATTTCAGCCGTTTCCGTCCGGTTTAGGTATTTCATATTGTGATTGAAATAGGTATAACTGCCTCCCCTGGCCTTGATATCGGCCCTGCAGATGGCAATCAGGCGGTCCGTTTCGCCAAGCGCCTTAAATCTGCGAAGGCCCCGGTCAGTTAACATAAAATGAAACATCATATGATGCCGAACCAGGTGGCAGATCAGATCAATATCTTCAGATGTAAAGTGCAGACGCCGCAGAATTTTACGTGTAACACCAGCGCCTACACGGTGATGCTGGTAGAATGTCCAATGGCCGTTCATGTGTTCGGCAGTATACAACTTGCCCACATCATGGAACATGGTGGCCAATACGCCGTACCAGTCCATCCCCAGGCTGTCTTCTGGATACAGGCGCATACATTCGATGGTATGGTCAAAAACCGTTTCAATGACACCGTCATCGTCTCGCTCTTGCTGCACGCAGATCAGGGCCGCCACCTCGGGCATGACGCCATGCAGAATCTGGGCATCAAACAAAAGACGGACAAATTTCCACATAGATTCAGCCGCAACTTTCCGCCACTCTTCCATGATCTCCCGCGCCGGGACATAATCAAGAATACGGTTGGCAGACTGGACAATGGCCATCCAGGTATGCGGCTCTACCGGCAAATCAAAATTGGCCGCATAACGCAGGGCCCGGATGGCAAGCAGATAATTGTAACTTAAGGTCACCCCGGGAATACCCACCAGAGAAACCGCGCCTGCCCGCTCAAAATCCTCAAAACGTTCGTCCTCCCGGGTAGGATGTGGCGGCTGTGCGTCAAAATTGTTGCCCTCCAGCTTTTGCAGCAAACGCAGCATGCGCGGTGTCACGCGTAGCTGGCCGCGCTCCGGATGGGAAGCATCAGCCACATCGGTGGGGTAAAAACGCAAAGTAACGCCGTTTTCCCTCAAAATAGCCATAGATCCTTCTGCCGTGCTTTCTTCCGCATTGGGAAAAATTTTAAACAGTGTTTCCGGATCACAGGCGCACGCAATGTCCACGTCAAAAATACCGGTTTTATCAAAAATAAATTTCTGAAGGGGGGCATTGATGGCATAGGCATCATACCCATTCCGCATAATTGCCTTACATAGGGTAACACCGGTTTTGATCTGATCTGTCAAAGTGGTATCTGTCTGATTCATGAAAAGCTCCTGGGGAATGGT
Organism: uncultured Lawsonia sp.; assembly: GCA_964425055.1. Taxonomy (GTDB): domain Bacteria; phylum Desulfobacterota; class Desulfovibrionia; order Desulfovibrionales; family Desulfovibrionaceae; genus Bilophila. The sequence goes on from CAYRKU010000009.1 coordinate 7,852, forward strand.
CTGTTTCCTACAGTCACTGCCGGGGCGGGAAAAGTCAAGATTCTGCCCCGAAAAGAGGATTTACAGATATTTTTCATATAGATCTACATAAAATATTTAGTTCTTTTCCCAGAAAGATGGCCAAAGCCGCAACAATTCTCGCAGGGCTTTTCCCCGATGACTGTATACCATTTTTTCTTCAGGGGACAATTCCGCCGCTGTGCGGCCAAGCTGCGGATCAAAAAACAGAGGGTCATAACCAAATCCATTACTTCCCTGTGGGGTATACCCGATACGCCCCTCCCATTGCCCGGAAGCTACAATCGTCCGCCCGGCCGGTGTACAGGCAACAATTACGGAACAAAACCGGGCCGAACGTTGCTCTGGGTGGAAACAGGAGAGAGCAGCCAGCAATTTCTGATTGTTGCGCTCATCTCTGCCCGTGCCGGGGAGATCTGGCATGTCATCGCTATATCTGGACGAATGGATGCCAGGCGCGCCATTCAGAGCATCCACCTCAAGCCCGGAATCATCAGCAACGGCTGTCAGGCCAGTCAGCCGGGCAACTGCGCGTGCCTTAAGCAGAGCGTTTTCCGTAAAGGATGTTCCCGTTTCCTGCACTTCCGGCAGATCGGGGAAGTCATGCAGGCTGACCGTGCATAACCCAAGGGCATTGAAGGATTTTTCCAATTCCCGCACTTTGCCTTGATTGCGTGTTGCCAGCACGATGGTATTGGCCCGGGTACAATGTGCAGGTAAAATCATGAAGGCTCCTTGCGTATTGCGGGCATATTGCGTACCACTGATACAGACATGCCATTCAAAGCCATTGTGCCTTCAATGGTATGTTCCGTCAACACATTCGCGGGTGAGGTTTTTATGTCCCGGACGCTGCGCTGCTGTTCCATAAGCCTTGGTTGCCCTAAAAATCGGGTTGATACCGAACGCCTGCTCGGATCGCTTGGAATAAAGGTGATCTCAGTTGCCGAAGCTGATCAGGCGGATATAGTTTTTATCAACACCTGTTCGTTTATTCAGCCGGCCATTGAGGAATCTGTACGCACTATTGCCCAGGCCGCCGCTGATCTTGAATCCATGGGGAAGACCCGTCCGTTGCTTGTGGTGGCGGGGTGCCTGGTGGGCAGATATCACCGGAAAATACTGGCCCCGGAGTTACCTGAGGTTGATTTGTGGCTGGACAGCAGTGATCTTGATGCCTGGCCCGCCTTATTGGCCGACAGGCTAAAATTACCAACTCCGGCGGCTGCGGGTCGGCTGCTCAGCACAGGGCCATCCTATGCCTGGCTTAAAATCAGCGATGGCTGCCGGCATACGTGTTCCTTCTGTACTATACCGCAGATTCGGGGGAAACTTCATTCCTATCCAAAAGAGGCACTGGTCCGCGAAGCGGGAGATCTGCTCGATCAGGGTGTGAAAGAGCTTATTCTTGTGGCCCAGGATCTTACGGCCTGGGGGGAGGATCTGGGGGAACGGCACGGCTTGCGCACGCTTCTTGACGGTATTCTTCCTTTGCCGGGCCTTGAGCGGCTACGGCTGCTTTATCTGTATCCGGCCAGCGTAAGCAACGAATTGCTTCAATATCTGCGTGCGGCGGGGGATCCTTTTATCCCGTATTTTGATATTCCTGTCCAGCACGCGTCCTCCGCTGTACTCTCCCGCATGGGTAGGCCTTTTGCCCGTAATCCACGCAAAGTTGTGGACGCGGTCCGGACAATTTTCCCTGAAGCAGCCCTGCGTACCAGCCTGATTGTCGGTTTCCCGGGGGAAACAGCGGAAGACCACGCCGAACTGACCCGCTTTGTACAGGAAGTACGGTTTCAGCATCTGGGTGTTTTTACGTACAGCGCGGAAGAAGGCACTGCGGCAGCAGCCATGCCTGATCAGATAGATGAAAAAATAAAAACAGCGAGACGCGATGAACTTATGAGTATACAGGCTGAAATCAGCGCGCAATGGCTGGCCGGTTTTATGGGAGATCACCTTTCCATCCTTGTGGATACCCCTCATCCTGACTGGCCCGGGCTGCACACCGGGCGCGCCTGGTTTCAAGCACCGGAAATCGACGGTATAACCTATGTCAGCGGTCCTGGAGTACGGCCAGGGGCTTTGATAAATGCTGAAATTGTTGAATGCCGGGATTACGATCTTGTGGCACTGGCCTGAAAACAGGATCCACCCGGGCAGATATCACTTCCATAGGGAACTGCGCTCCGCATAAATGCTTTCAAAACGTTTGACGGAATCCTGATCCCTGGGGGTACGGGCAAGCCCTTTGGCCTTATTCAGCCAGTTTTCTGTCTTCCCCCGATCGTTTTGGTACAGCGCACTGTAGGCCAGGTGCAGACAGGCGGCAAACACTTCTCCGTTTTCGCCCAGTGAGCGGCCGTAATAGTAGTGGATTTCAGCATCATCAGGTAATACACGCAAAAGCTTTTCATAGTAGTGATGCGCTGTCTTGCGCTCACCATTTGCGCTGAGCAGGCGGGCATAAAAAAACTGGGCCATAATGTCATCCGGGGCACGCTGCAGTGCCGCCTGAAGCATTTTTTCGGCACGGGGATCCCCCTTAACATAATAAAAACGCCCCATTTCACGCATAATCAGGGCATCCTGGGGATCAAAAGACAATGCCCTGGTAAACGCTTCTTCAGCCTCATGAATCTGATTGCGGCGTTCGGCAAGAACCCCCTGGCCCATATGGGCAAGGCTGTCTTTGCTGTTTTTTCGTAAGGCCTGGGCAAATATCCGCGCGGCAACTTCGGGTTCGCCATATCTGGCCCAAATCAGGGTCTGCACACGATGAAAACGGGTATCATTGTCAGTACGGTTGCGCACGGAATCGGGCAACCCCTGAATTCTCGCCTGGATTTCACTGATACGGTTGCCTGTATCCGGGTGGGTGGATTGATATTCCGGGATATCAATACCGGAGGACCATTGCTTACGACGGATCTTTTCAAATGACCCCACCATTCCCTGCGGGCGATAGCCCGCCCGTATAAGGTATTGCAGGCCCATCTGGTCGGCTTCGGTTTCATCCACACGACTGTAGTTGAGCATGGCAGCCTGCCCCGCGGCCATGCTGCCTACCATCATGGCACCTCTGCCCGATCCGCCGCCAAGAAAGGCACTGGCCAATGCGCCAAGCAGACTGGCTATGCTGACCGCCTGTGCCCGCTCCATACGGGTGGCTATATGCCGCTGGGTAACATGGGCCAGCTCGTGCGCCAGAACGCCGGCCAGTTCTGACTCGTGCTCAAGCTGCATGATAAGCCCTGTATGGACAAAAACCGAACCTCCCGGAACGGCAAACGCATTCATGGAATTGTGTAAAAGCACATTGGCGCGAAAAGAGAACGGCTGAGGCGGAAAAGTTTTTGCCAGGCTGTCCACAATAGACTGGACATAACGCCTGATCTCCGGATCTTCCACCAACGCCATGCGGGAACGAACCATCACATCAAATTTACGGCCAAGCTCCAGTTCATCTTTAATGCCGAAACCGCCAAACAACGGGGCAGCCTGTGCGGGAAGCACTGCCCGCAGCAACATCGCCACAACTACTGTGAAACATAAAAACAACCGGAACAGTTGCCGGCATGTTTGAACCAATGGCGTAGCGGACAGTGCGTATCGGGATGCGCTCAGAGAATATCCCATGTCTGGCCTCTGGGGGTATCCCGTACTTCCACACCCAGTGTGGCAAGTTCACCGCGTATTGCGTCGGAACGTGCAAAATCTTTATCTGTTCTGGCCTGTTGCCGCTGGTTAAGGAGGGTCGTGATCCTGGCCATGTCCAGCCTGCGGCGCCGGGCCCGCCGGTCCCGCAGGGCATCAAGAAAAACAGCCGGCGTTTGATTGAACAGACCCAGCAATATTCCCCAACGCGATGTTGCGGCATTAAACCGCAGCAACAAAGCGCGGCCACCTTCAGTGGCCCGCAGTTTTTTGTCTTCAAGCACACGTCCGGCAAGGCGAACCAGATTAAAAATATGCCCTACCGCAGCTGCGGTGTTGCAGTCATCTTCTAAAGCATCCATAAAAGCTGCGTCCTGCTGTTCCAGATCTTCTGCCAAATCAGCGGGGGCCGGACCAGGTTTCCATTTCTCACGGGCCAGGGCTTCAGCAACATCGCGCAGGCATTCGTATACACGCTTCTGACTGCGCTCATACTCTTCCATACTGTTTAAGGAAAAATCTATGGGACTGCGATACTGCTTACTGACAAGGAAAAAGCGCAGTGTTTCCGGCAGATAGCCTGCAAGAATATCCCGGATGGTTCTGAAGTTGCCAAGTGATTTGGACATTTTTTCCGAATCCACCTGCACAAAGCCGTTATGCATCCAAATTTTGGCCAACGGTCTGCCGAAAGCGGCTTCTGTTTGGGCAATTTCGTTTTCATGGTGGGGGAAAATCAAATCGAGGCCTCCGCCGTGGATATCCAGCGGCAGCGGCAGATATTTTTCACTCATGGCTGAGCATTCAATATGCCAACCGGGACGGCCTTTCCCCCAAGGGCTGTCCCATGAAGGCTCATTGGGTTTTGCACTTTTCCATACTGCAAAATCCAACGGATCTTCCTTTTCCTCCCCCGGAGCTACCCGTGCACCGGCCCGCAAATCATCCGGGCTGCGGCCCGAAAGCCGACCGTATCCAGCAAAAGAACGCACCCGAAAGTATACATCCCCGGAAGGGGTTGCATATGCGTGCCCGGCTTCAACAAGATGTTTACACAGCGAAATCATTTCCGGAATATGGCTGGTGGCCCTTGGCTCCACATCTGCCCGTATCACACCAAGCCTGTCCATATCTTCATGATATGCGGCAATGTAGGTTTCGGCGATATTCTGGCTGGTTACACCCTCCTCATGAGCGCGTCTGATAATTTTATCGTCCACATCGGTAAAATTTCGGACAAAAGTAACCCTATATCCTTTATACCGCAGCAGCCGGATCAAAACGTCAAAGGCCACAGCTGAACGCGCATGCCCGATATGGGAAAGGGCATAGGCAGTAATACCGCAGACATACACACCTACTTTACCATCAGGATGGACAGGAACAAAAGGTTCTTTTTTTCGGGTCATGGTATTGTAAAACTGCATACATGCTCCTGTTGAGGCTGTGTATGTTACAGGGTACAGGTTCAGACCGGAATCTGACCCTCAATTTGGCTGATCCTGCGTAAATGCCGCCCGCCTTCAAAACGGGTAGCAAGAAAAATGTCAGCTATGGCCATGGCCACACCAGATCCGATAACCCGCTCTCCAAGGCAAAGTACATTGGCATTGTTGTGCAGACGCGTGACCCGGGCCTGAAATTCCCCACAGCACAGCGCAGCTCGAATACCCGGAATATGATTGGCAGCCATACTCATTCCAATACCGGTACCGCAAATAAGCACACCGTAGGAAACGGGATCATCCCCCGGCGCGGCATTGGGGCCTGCATCAGCGAGGACCTTGGCGCAGACCTTATGCGCATAAACGGGATAATCACAGCTTTCTGCACTGAAAGGGCCAAGATCATGCACACTATGCCCTTTTTCTGCAAGATGGCGCGACAATAACGCCCTAAGTACAGCCCCGGCGTGATCGGAGCCGATATAAACGGTAGCCATACCTGTTCCTATGGTTGGGGTTAGCGGCAAGTCGAAAGTTCATCGGCAAAACGGGTCTGCAATGGTTCAAGCGCTTTCCGGAAACTTTCCTCACGTATGGCGCAGAACCGTGCCGTGTCTTCTTCCAGCAGGGAAATATCCGCAATAATGTCTTCCCGCCTAGGATCGGCCGCAGCTAGATGATTCAGGCCGGCGGTAAGGCGGGCATGCTCCCTGTTCATGCGCCGCAGACGAAACGCAAGATAACTATCTGTACCCGCCAGCCAGACAAGTATGACCCATAATACGCACAAGTTCATGTAGATAATACGATATACGGCATAAAACCGAAAGAAAAAAGAGTGTCCTTCCATTGCTTCCCCGGATCATCGATCCTCTTTCAGTTTTTTAACAGGTTCTACCGTTGTCCCATCGGGTAAATCAAGCGCAAGCTGCTGTACCGTAAATGGCATTGGCACCAGATCCCGTTCTTTCACCAGCAAAATGGCTGTATATCCGTCGGGGTGTTCTAGTTTGATTTTGCGGGGTAAGGGAGACATTGCGTCAGTATACTCAATGTGCATGATCCAGCCACCAGGCTGGCTCCAGCGGACAGGCAGGCCTGTTGAGGCAATGTCCAGTTCATTTTCCGCACTGCCGTCGTATATGGTAAACCGTAATGTACCTTCCGCTGTACGGAAGGGCGGCTTATCTGTACGGAAACCGAAAACTTCATGGAAACGACCGCGCATGAGTGCTGAAAAATCCCGCAGGGAAAAGGGGACTGGCCTGCCAAAGTTTAAATAAATACGCTCTGCACCATTATGGACCAAGGCTTTTTTTTCGCCCGGCGCATAGGCCACAAATGTATCCGTATCTTCTAACAGACGTGCGGCTATTGAATTAATACCGGCCAGAACATCCAGCCGGACAGGAAGAGTGCCATTGCTCCATAGCAGCAAGGATACGCGCCTGGTAGTCCCTTTCTGGCCGTAACGCAGGCTTCCGCGCAGGCGGTAGGGCGCCTGATCCGCTTCACGGGCATCGCTGTAGGCATCAAAGCGGCTCCATACTGTCAATATCTCATCCTGAGGCAGCGCGCCTGTATCAGGCGGCACCGCAACACGGGGGGCACAGCCCGCCAGAGCCAGGATAAGCAACAGGAAGCCTGTAAAAAACGTTTTTGCGATATGATGCGGAGAAAAGAGGCTTGAAATCATAACGCTTCCAGTTTCTTACGGATAATATCCGGATGATGATGCCTGAGGCCAAGGGCCCGTTCCCAGCCTTTACGGGCGTCATTCAACCTGCCCCGGGCCGCGGCAATATCCCCATAATGATCCCAGATGGCAGCATCGTTACCGTCCGGCAGAGCAACCGCCTGGGAAATTGTTGCCCAGGCGCTGGCAGTCATCCCTTTGCGAAACTGTGCCCATGCCAGAGAATCAAGCACGCAGGCGTGATTGGGTGAGATCCTGACGGCGCGCTGCAGAAGTTCCAAAGCCCGGTCTAGATCCTTACCCTGCTCCGCCAGAAAATACCCGATATAGTTTAAGGCAGGCAAAAAATCCGGATGGGAGAGGATAATCTGCTCCATAAGATGCAACGCATCGGCTTTTTTGCCCTGTGAATCAAGGATAGTTCCGCGTATGTACAAAAAATTTTCGTCATCCGGCCAGATTTTCAGGGCGGTATCTGTTGCAGCCATGGCATCGACAAAAAGATTGTCAGCCAGAAGTAAATGCACTTCCAGCACCCTATAATCTTTGTCTTCCGGAAACACTTCCTGGCCATGCCGGATTAAGGGTATGGCCTCGGCGCGTCTGTTGGCATCATGTAGCAACTGAACGCGTAAGCGCAGTGCGCGGTCATAAAAACGGTTCTGCTCCGGAACAGCTGCAAGAAGATCCAGCGTTTCCTCAATATTTTTATGATATTCAAAGGCAATATCCGCCAGGTAAAAGTATACTTCGTCAGGAACGCCCGGGCGGTTTTTCAGTTCCTGTAAGAGAATTTCCGCTTCCCGAAACAACTTGGCATCCAAAAACAATACACAGCTAGTAAGCCTAAAATTAAGTGTATCCGGCCCCTTCCGGACATATTCAAGAGCCTGCTCTCCATGCCCGGACTGAATTGCCCCTTCTACAAGATGGCTCCACACATCTTCATTTTCCGGATCCTGCTCCAGAAGGCTGGCGTATATTTCCGAAGCCTCAAGGTAGGCTTTTTCCTGTTCCAGCAGGCGGGCCAGCTCAAACCAGGCATCCAAAAATTCCGGGCTTTCCTTTACAGCCAAGCGCAACTCACGGATAGCAGCCCATGTTTTGTTCAGCCCGTGCAGGGCCTGAGCGCGGGCATAGCGCACAAATGGCGTGTACATGCTTTGAGGCAGCCTCGCCAGGATATGCTCGGCTTCAGCAAAACGACCTACTTTGACATACAAAATTCCCAGCTCCTGCTGTACCATGAGAGACCGGGGATGGGTTTGCCGATACTTCTCCAGAATCTGCCCCGCCTGTACGGTATCCCCCTGCCGGATCATACTCTCAGCCAGAAGAAGATGCAGGCTGAAATCATCAGGGATGCGCAGTATGGCCTGTTCAAGCAACTCCTCTGCCCTGCTGTTTTCCTTATTCAGGATAAGCCAGGATGCCGCATCAATAAAAGGCTGTGCCTGTGATGCAATGGTCAGGAAAATAGAGGAGGCTTCAAGTACCCCATCCCTGTCATCATTATGGATGGATTGATCCAAAAGCAATGTTGCGTAGGTCAGCTGCGCTTCCGGTGTTAAATCCCATTGTATGGGTTCAATGGGTATACCCCGGGTACACCCGATGAGCACCTCCATTGTAAGGGCTGCACAGAACAGGCTGTGCAGTATAGCACGGAATGGGGAAGTATGGCAGTAAGTATCCGAAACTAACCCTTTATCCAGCGGATGTGAAACTCTGGTATAGCCTACAGCAAAACGGGGCAAACAAACACGAAAACTCATGGTCGAACTCTAAATGTTGAAGCGCTGAACGAGATGTACAGATAGCGTAACGTGGCTGAAACAACAATTACAATTTCATGTTTCAAAGCGAACATGTTATCCGGACTGATCAATCCAGTCTTCGGAAAAATCGTTGATCCCTGCAGATAACTTGGCTTTCAGTTTCTGCAAAAGCCGGGCTTCAAGCTGCCGGACACGCTCCCGGGTGACATTGTAGCGCTCGCCAATTTCACGTAGGGTTACCGGGTCATCGGTTAAAAGCCTGTGCTCCAAAATATAAGCCTCTTTTTCCGACAGACTGGGCAGAATTTCACGTAAATGATCGTGCAACAGATCAGCAATTTCCCGCCCGGCAATACTTTCTTCAATGCCAGGCCCCAGTGCCGGCAAGAAATCCATACGTGTTGCGCTGCCCACCTCATCATTTACAGGAGTATCCAGAGATATGTCTGATGCGTCAAGCCGTTGCTGCATTTCCACAATCTGGTCTTCGTCCACACCAAAGCGTGACGAGAGCACTGATGTATCAGGATCAATCCCTTCGGCGATGAGTTTTTGCCGTTCACGGTTTAAATTATAAAAGAGTTTACGTTGGGCCTGGGTTGTACCAAGTTTCACCATACGCCAATTATCCATGATAAATTTCAGGATGTAGGCGCGAATCCAAAAAGATGCATAATATGAAAATTTAATACCTTTGTCCGGATCAAATTTGTTTACAGCATGCATCAGCCCAACATTACCTTCCTGGATCAGGTCAAGTACATTTTGCATCCAGCGCCATTGAAAATCCATGGCAATTTTTACAACCAGGCGAAGATGGGATGAAACCAGGCGAAATGCTGCTTCACTGTCCCCCTCATTCTGTACACGACGGGCCAGTTCGAATTCTTCATCCGGTTTAAGCATGGGGAACCGCCCCACTTCACGCAGATACAAATGCAGGGAATCCCGGCCTGAGAGTACAGGAAGTGTCGTCTGAACTGGTGCAGGTAAAACCGTGCCCGGATCATCCTCCAAAATTTCAATATCTGATTCTCCGGCAAGATCTTCAGGTACATCCATATCTTCAGCAGGATCTGAAGGAACAGGCTTTATTTTTGCTGATATTTTTTTACCACTTTCCCGGCCGGGTGTTGCAAGAGGGAGCAGCACTTCCGGTTCAACAATCTCATGAGCGTGGGTAACCTGATGGCTTTCTTCAGGAGCGGTGTGCGTATTGGATGGTAACTCCTCTGCTGCAGGAACGGAATCGGACAACTTAGGGGATGAACCCAGAAGAGACTCTGGTGTTTTTTCCGGTACAACGGATACCATATTTACCCCGCAACAAAAGGAAAAATGCCTACTATTAGAATATTGACATGCCTTATGGAAACGAATCGGGAGATATGCTATATTTTTGGTTTGTCCTTTTCAAGGATTTTCAGTAGACAGGAGCAGTGATGCCTCCTATACCGTTAATAATGCTTTAGCAAAAGGAGATCCGGTATTGAATTTTCGTACTGTGCTTGCATCGGATACTATCCTTATTCTTGACGGAGCCATGGGCACACAACTTCAGGCCCGTGGGCTTCCCCCCGGGGAATATCCTGAAAAATTTTGTCTTGCCCGGCCGGATGTCCTTACTGGCATCCACCGTGATTATATTGAAGCCGGTGCGGATATTATACTTACCTGCACTTTTGGCGGGTCGCGTTTTAAACTTCCTCAGGAGATTGAGCCCGTATCATTTAATCGAACTATGGCGAAAATCGCCAAGGCAGCTACTGCCGAAGCTGGACGGAAAGTATATGTTGCCGGAGATATGGGACCATGTGGCCATTTTGTCAAACCGCTTGGTGACATTACCCCGGAAGAATTGTACGTTGCTTTTCGTGAACAGGTTCGCGGGCTTGTTGCCGGTGGGGTCGATCTTCTTCTACTGGAGACGCAGTTTGATCTTGCCGAAACACGCATCGCAGTGGCTGCAATACGGGCAGAGTGCGATTTGCCTGTTTTGGCATCCATGACATTTGAGCAGGATACCAGCCTTACGGGAAGTACCCCTGAAATTTTTGCTGAAACTATGCTTAACCTTGGGGTGGATGCCATTGGTATAAATTGCGGTTCCGGCCCGGAGGAAATGGCCCCACTTGTGGAGCGCCTGCTGGCCTGCTGCCCTTGTCCTGTGTTTGCCGAACCCAATGCGGGCCTGCCCGAACTTGTTGATGGCAAAACTGTTTTTCGCCTGCCCCCGGAGCCTTTTGCCGAAAAAACCGCTGCCTTTGTGGCCGCAGGAGCACGCCTGGTTGGTGGGTGCTGTGGTACATCTCCGGCCTATATTGCTGCTTTGCGCAAGGCAGTGGATCGGGTTGAGAGACAGCATTCTGACCCTGTTGTTTCCACCGGTATTGCCCTGACTACCCGAACAAATCTAGTACGTGTGGGAGCAGGGGAACCGCTGGTATTGATTGGCGAACGGATTAACCCCACAGGTAAAAAAGATTTTCAGACTGAGCTTCAGTCCGGCGAATATACACTGGCCATGCATTTTGCTTCAGAGCAGGTTGCCCTGGGGGCACCTGTCCTTGATGTTAATGTCGGGGCGCCCATGGTGGATGAAAAAGTACTTTTACCGGGGCTGGTGCAACGGCTGACAGCACAATATGCACAGCCGTTATCGCTGGATTCTTCAAACACCGAAGCTATCATTGCCGCACTGCCATATTGCCCTGGATCCGCTTTGGTCAACTCCATCAGTGGCGAGGGTGACCGGATGGAAAAGCTCGGCCCATTGTGCAGGCAATGGGGGGCCCCATTTATTCTGCTGCCTCTGCAAGGACGGAAGCTTCCGGTTATGGCTGTCGAGCGGATTGCCATTATTGAAGGCCTGATTGCCAGAGCAGAGTCACTGGGTATCCCCCGTCGGCTTATTCTTGTGGATGTACTGGCACTTGCCGTAGCGTCTAAAGCTGAAGCTGCCCGAGAAGGCCTTAAAACTATCCGTTGGTGTACGGCTAACGGCCTGCCCACCACCATAGGGCTGTCAAATATTTCATTTGGCCTTCCCGCGCGGGAACTGATCAACACCACATTTCTATCCATGTGCGTTGGGGCCGGCCTTTCTTCCTGTATTGCCAATCCTTCAAGTACCCGTGTACGTGAAGTCAGGGCTGCCTCAGATGTGCTGCTGGGCCACGATCCTGACGCGGCGGCTTTTGTTAACAGGTATATCGATTGGACACCGGGTAACGTAGGTATGGCTAATACGGCTGCCTTTACCCGAAATACCGCCAAAACAGCAGGAGAGGCTGTTATCCTTGGAGAGCGGGAAAATATTATTGCTCTTGTGGAGCAGGAGCTGAAAGCCGGAGCGGATCCTTTTGATTTGGTGCGAAGATGCCTGATCCCCGCCATTACTGAAGTGGGTGCACGATATGAACGCCGGGAATATTTTTTACCCCAACTGTTGCGTTCCGCGGAAACCATGCAGACGGCTTTCCTCCACCTGAAACCCCTTCTTGAGCGCGAGGCGACTGCTGAAGAGCAGCACATTATTGTTATAGCCACTGTTGAAGGCGATATTCATGATATTGGAAAAAATATCGTCAGCCTTATGTTGGGGAATCACGGCTTCAAAGTTATTGATCTCGGCAAAGATGTCAGGGCAGATGCTATTGTTAATGCAGCCGTAGCAAACAAGGCGGATATTATAGGCCTGTCCGCATTGATGACCACAACAATGACCCGTATGCGCGATACAGTGGATTTGATTAAGAAAAAAGGTCTTGATATGGATGTTATGGTGGGTGGGGCTGTGGTGACACCTGCCTTTGCCCAAAGCATTAGCGCCAACTATTCCTCTGATGCTGTAGATGCGGTACGACTGGCCCAAAGTCTTATTGCAGCCCGTAAAAAACATGCGTTATTGACATCTTCTGACGTTGCGCTGGGCGGTAATAGTGTACACTGAGATCATACCGATTGAGGGAATATTTGGCTGGAGGGATCATGCATCGATTGGCAAGGTTTTTTCTCGTATGGATTATTATTGCTGGCCTGGCTGTCACAGTATCTGCTGCTCCTCTCCGGACAATGACAGGGACACAACTGGCGGATATCCTTCGGGAGAACAGTGGTAAAATTATCCTGATCAATTTTTTTGCATCATGGTGCCCTCCCTGCCGTGTGGAAATTCCCGATCTTATCGAACTGCGTCGGAGTTATCCTGAAGACAAGCTAATTATAATTGGCATCTCCGTAGATGAAGATATGGACAGCATCAAGGCCTTTATCAAAAAAACTGGGTTTAACTACCCCGTTTATATCACTGACTTTCGTCTGCCGACGGTGTATGCCGTTTCCGGTATTCCGCATAATGTGCTCTACCTGCCCTCCGGCAAAATAGCCTACAGTGAGGGGGGCATCCTTACCAGGGAATCACTTGAGGCTTTTTTCAAATCCATTCTTAAGGAAACGCAATGAATTTTTTGGTACGTAAAGCTCGTATGTCGGATATAAGGGCCATACATTCCCTGCTGCTGACATCTTCCGCTGATGGGCTGCTGCTTCCACGATCCTTTTCCGAACTGTATGGACATCTGCGCGATTTTTATGTGATTGAAGATGGCAGCAGTGTTGTTGGTTGTGGCGCACTTGCTATTATCTGGGAAAATTTAGCCGAAGTGCGCTCTCTGGCAGTGCATCCTGATGTGCGGCGTAAGGGATGTGGCCGGCTACTTGTGGAAGCCTGTATCAGGGAAACACGCGAACTGGACATTCACCGTTTGTTTGCTCTGACCTATCAACTTCCGTTTTTTTATGCGCTTGGATTTGCTCCAGTGGAAAAGGATGTCCTGCCTCAAAAAGCCTGGATGGACTGCATCCATTGCCCCAAATTTCCAGATTGCGATGAAACCGCAATGCTTATTGAACTCTAAATTGCCCAAATGTACTTCTATGCCTGTGACAAGGTTACGGCTGAGTAAGGAAAAACTTCGTATCTGCGTTGATGAACCCGCTGAATAAAATCAATAGAACCTATGCAGAGAACAGCTTGCAGTTGTTTACGGATTCAAGGGCACGTTTATGGTTTTTCCGATCTAGTCAAAAGACTAACTGTCAATCCAATGACCGAGTTGTACGCCTTGCCAGCTATGGCAAGGCTACGTACAATAATCAGATTCGCTTCAGCAGAATATGGGAATTAATGTCCCGGGGCGGAATTTCAGAAGAGATTATTGACACAAAACAGCGTATGGATTTTTTTATACGTCAGTTCCATGCTCCAGGTGCCGGAAGCCTAAACTTTGCCGGTCTGCCTGATAAAAACGAACGCCGCGAGGTTCTTGTCTCTGTAGATTTTGTCGAGTTTACCTTGCAGGACGGGTTTGTAGTAGGCTATGGTCTTTCTACGCGGACTCCTATCGGGAATTGCCTGCGATCTGTGCGGCTGAAACAGAAAAAAAATAACGGCAGCAGTATATCTGCCGGCTGGAGTACAATATGATTGTTATTTGCCCCAACTGTTCAACAAAATTCAATCTTCCGGATGAAAGTGCTATCCCCGGTGCCAAATTGCGGTGCTCGGTGTGCAAACATGTATTTCCACTGCCAGAAGATGTGGGAGAGGAAGAATTGAGCCTGGCGCCGAAAGAGAGTGAAACCGGTATCGCTCCTCTACCTATTCCAGAAGTCGGAAAACAAAAAAATACATCCGCCAGCCTGATTATTCTTGTACTGCTGTTGTGCGCCGTGGCCGGTGGTACCTGGTATGCATGGATGCATACATCTTTGCTTGATGGAATCAAATCGGTAATCCTTCCGGAAAGCCAGCAGGAAAAGACGGATCTGGTTTCACTTATCGCTCTGCGCGGTATGCGCCAGTACAATGTTAACAACGATAAATTGGGGAACCTTTCCGTTATTGAGGGCAAAGCCGTAAATGGTTTCAACGAGCCCCGTGAATTGATTCGTATTGAAGCTGCTCTTTACGATGCAGAGGGCAAGACGCTTGTCTCCAAACAGCAACTAGCTGGGGGACGTGTATCTTTGTTCCAGCTTCAGATGTTGACAGAACAGGAACTGGAACAAGCTTTAACAAGCAAAATTGATATCATGACCAACAACACCAATGTTGCTCCCGCGGGTGAGGTCCCGTTTATGGTAGTCTTCTATAATCCACCGGATAATGCTACTGAATATGGTGTGAAAATTATTGATGCCAAACTTCCTCCCAGAAGGAACTAGGATAGTTCCTCCCCCTCCACCCAAAAATCAATGTATCCATGGAGAAAATTTATGAAGAAGGTGGGCATAATCCGCTGTAGGCAAACAGAACATCTTTGCCCAGGCACTACAGATCTGAAAGTAGTTGCCCAGGGCAAAGGTGCCTTTGAACCTTTTGGCCCCTGTGAGCTGGTTGGATTTGTCAGCTGTGGAGGTTGCCCCGGTAAGGAAGCGGTGGCCCGCGCCCAGGTGTTAGTGGCCCGAGGTGCCGAGGCAGTGGCATTGGCCAGCTGTATCACTAAAGGAACGCCCATTGGTTTCCCCTGCCCCAACCGGGAAAGTATGCTCGCCGCCATTCGGGCTAAGCTGGGGGATGTCCCGGTATTGGATCATACACACTGAAAGGCCATCAGCCATTTTTACCTGAAAACGCGAATTCAGAGATAACCTCTACCTGGATACTGCCCGCAATATCTGCAGTTGTGCGGAATGCCTCCGTGCGGCCAGGCGTTCTGTATCGCAATTCAAGCGGACAGAGGAATTCTGTTTCCAGCAACTCTGGTTCGACATTAACCCGTACTCCAATACCATACAGATTGAGTGTGCACCACGGGAAAACTGTCAAAAGGAAATGTTGCCTGCCCCGTGGACGGTTTCACCCAGGTACGCATAGCTTCCAGCAATGAAGCTAACATGTTGATACCATACCAACGCCGCGATGCACCATGCCGGACAGGAGTGCCCGTATCCAGAACGCCAGCCTATTGAAATAGACCATAATATCCCAATCCTAAACTTCCCAAGAGAATCAGGCCCGGGGCAAGCCAGCCCAAAGGTTGAATACAGCTTCTACAGACCGCCAAAAGCAGCCAGAACATAGCGGGTTCGATCCCGTACATCCTGGCCAGGGGCAATAGGATCCTTCGAAATTTCAGATTCTAACTTCAGTAACCTGTCATTGTGCTGCCAACAGCAATCCAAATTTTCCGGATAAATTGTTCTGCGGCTGCCCGTCCAGTCCTAGATATGGCACCAGTAATGTATGCTGCTACATATACTTATCAATCAAAGGGCAGTTTTTTGTGTTTTCCAGCGATTATGCATCCAGAACCATTGTTCCGGAGCCCGATGGATAATTTTTTCCACTGCCTGAGTATAAAACCTGGCAGCAGTTTCAATTTTTTCATCAATATCACCCTGAAGCAGTGCTGTATCCAAGGGATCATCCATGCACAGAAGATAGTCTTTATCCCTTCGCAACAGAAAAATGGGCCAGATTAACGCATCAGCACGCACAGCAAGCAATGCAGGGCCTTTATTAACGGCAGCTTCTCTGCCAAAAAAAGGCAAAAAAATCGATTCATCCCTGCCTGTATTATGATCAATCAGAAAGGCTACATACCCCTCTTGCCTAAGCGCGCGTAATACAGGGAATACAGCTTCACGATGACCAATGATCTGCGCCCCCCGGGCGGATCGCAGCCGCGTGGTCAGATAATGCAACAGGGCATTGTGGTAACGGCGTACCACACAGATACGAGGGCGGTTATGCGGAAGCTCTCCCAGCAGACCGGCCAGAAGCTCCCACGCCCCATAATGCCCGGTTGCCAGCACTGCCGGGCGTTTTTCTGTCTTCAGGCGTTCCATCAGATCGGGACGTTCCAGCGTCAGCAGAGAATTTTCAAAACCAAAATCAGGAGTGAGCAGACATTCCAAAAAAGATTCGGCATTCTGTTTAAAACTTTCCCGAGCAATCATTTCAGCCTTAGGATATGCATAGCCTAACCTGGTATAAGTATTATTAACAGCCAGTTTACGCCTCTGGGGCAGGAAAACCCAAAGGAGAAGGCCAAGCACGCGCCCTACCCGATGCAGCCCAGTAAATCCAAAGCTGGCCAGAAGTCGGGCAAGCCTGTAACATACCCGAGGGAAAAAACCCGCAGAAGCGCCTGTGGAAAAAGACGATGGCGCAGAAGCTACCATTGATACTCCCGTTGACATTATCCCTATGCATATAGGGATTCCTATGGACAGTGTTTCTAAGAAAGCTGGGCCATAGATCTGTTCCTGCTTCAGCAAACCTGTCAGAAGGGCGGGGTTGATTTACCGTAACACTCCCAGGCCGGGTACAAAAACAACAGCCT
>CAYRKU010000010.1:0-15921 GCA_964425055.1 uncultured Lawsonia sp.
GCTTTTTTCAGTCATTTTCCAGGTGGGCTGCACGGATATCAAGTACGACAAAACACGGCGGAAATCGTCATTCCCGGGAATCTGGTATTTTTGCTTTCTGTTGGGTTAATTTCTGCCATTTGGGATTACACAGTCAATTTGTCATATAAAAAGCTGCCTCACCCTACGGTGTCAGGCAGCTTTTATATGACAGTGCCTTTTCAGGCCTGCTGCACAAGTGCTGCCCCAATGGCAAAAGCTTTCTGGCAATCCTGCGGGAACACTTCCCGCCGTTGCTGCAGGATGGCCTGCTCATCAAGGGCATCAGTCTCATACCTGCTGTAATCACTGAACTGGAGCGACATAACGCTGTAAAGCACTTCTGGCTGTTTGCCGAGCATCATGCTCAGATATTTTGTAACAACATGCACAAAGCCGTCTCTTGTTCGCACGCCGTCTTCCGGGGCACCCCAGGTGAAAATAAATGCGGATGGCGTGATGCGTGGGAAAAGCCAGCGATTTTTGCGGTTATAAAGCATGTTGGAAAACATAAACCGTTCCAAAAACGAACGCATGGCCCCGGTTACGTCCCAGAAGTAGACCGGGGAACCCAGTACGATGGCATCCGCCTCCCGCAGATTTTCCAGCAGCGGAGAAAGATCATCCTGCAGTCCGCAATGCCCATGGTTGCCGCCTTTACGCTTACAGGCAAAGCAACTCACACATCCCCGAAAGTTGAGATCGTGCAGATGAACAAACCTGGTTTCAGCACCTTCAGACGCCGCGCCTTTCAGTGTACATTCAAGCAGAGTGGCAGTGTTGCCCTTTTTCCGTGGACTCCCGTTAATACCAATAATCATACTTTCTCCCAGGGTTGCGTGTTATTATGGGCAGGGTGTGGCACCGGGGCCGCAGCTTCCTGCTGTTTCATCATCCAGATGCAGAACAGATGGATCACTCGTGCCGTTTACCGTAGATTGTCCGCCAACGCCCTGTATTGCTGCATCGTTCACCACAGGCGTGGTATGATGTATTGGGGTGTGGCTGAGGAGGGCCGAAGGGACGCCTATAAACTCCACAAACGGAAGCCTGCCATTCCCGGTGAAGAGTACATGGGCCTGGTTACGCCACATCCGGGACTGAAGCAGGAGTACGGACGGGCGCAGACTGTCCCTTAACGCAAGGGGCTGTGTATCCAGCGCGGGTCCGAAATGGGTGGATAGATCTCCTCCGCTTACCGCCAGCCGTTGTTGCAGGTTGAGGATAATGGCCACATCCTGCTCGTTTTCTGCAACAGGGCACCAGATAATTTTTTGGGAATCTGCCGGAGACAGGCCAGCTACCAGTTGGCGGCAGGCACTGCAGGAGGGAGAGAAAAATATCCGGATGGGGGGTGCCTCTACAGTTTGCTGTGGCTCCTGAACAGCCCAGACAGGGATATTCCCCCGTAGGGCAAAGCAGCCGGCCAGCACAAAAAAGAAGCCCCATATCCAGAGGAGTGCGGGAATAGAAAACGTGTTCGACCCTGCTAGGCCAGTATTTTTGCCCCTTGTGTTGCGAAATGTGGCATAGCAGCCGGCCAGCAGGCACGCCTCAAGGAGGCAGGCCAGACAGGGCAGAGTAAGGATCATGATGACCAATAGAACGCAATCCCCCACCAGAGCAATGGCTGCAAGCATGCGGCCAATACCGGCATACCCGAACAACGCTATCAGGCTGAGGAGCAGAAATACTGCCATGCCAGCCCACCACAGGGAAAATCCACCAAAAGAGAGTGTGTGGTACAGGCTACACCCGGCACTTATACAGGGGACGGAAGCACTGTCCAATGCATTCCAGGCAGAAAAGGCAACGCCGAGCAGAGCAATCAACAGGGGCAGAATACAGATATGACGGGCTTGCCCGATACGCATACCGGAACCTCACTGTAACAGGTGAATACGTATCAGGATAACGGTTTTCCCCGGTGAGGTAAAGTTGTGATAACATCCCTTTTAGCTGTGGGAAGGAGCATGCCGGGCTGCGGTTTGCCTTTGCTGGAGGGAAGGCTGGCGTGTCAGTTTACCGGAAAGTACTCTGGCTACAGATACGCCCCTTTTACGGGCAGTAAACCCTGCCTCAACAAGCTGGCGCACTTCCTGGCTGCGGGCAGTGCCGGATTCCGCCCCCAGCACGACGGCAATAAGGCGCGTTTTGCCCCTGCGTACTGTGGAAATGATGTTGTAGCCCGATGCCGTAACCCAGCCTGTTTTTAATCCATCGGCACCGTTACAGGTACCTAGAAGGGGGTTTTTGTTATGGGTGACTATTTTATTGTGGCGCAGAGTTTTTACCCGGTGATAGCGTTGCAGGGAAGAGGGGTAGGCACGCAAATAAGCCCTGGCCAGGCGCGCCATATCCCGGGCGCTGGTCAGCTGATTTTTGGCTGGAAGGCCGTTGGGGGTCTTGAAAGTGGTGGAACGCATTCCCAGCTGCCTGGCCTTACGGTTCATTAAGCGGACAAATTTTTCCCCGGAACCGGCAATGTGCTCGGCCACGGCCATGGATGCATCGTTACCGGAAGAAACAGCCATACCCAACAGCAGGCGTTGGAGAGGTACCCGTTCCCCTGCCCGCAGACCCATGCGTGACCCGCCCTGTGCCGCAGCCCTGCGACTGATTTTGACCTTGGTGGACAGGTTGGTTTTTTTGGCTTTCACAGCGTCCAGTGCCAGGAACATGGACATAATTTTGGTAAGGGAAGCAGGGGCAATTTGTTTGGTAGCATTCTGCGTATAGAGAATTTTGCCGGTGGAAGCGTCCATAAGCAGCATGGCTTTGGCTGCTTCGGCTGGGGGTGTGGTAATAAGGCCGACCGCAGCGCACAGTACCCCGGCAACGGCCAGTATATGCAGAACAAATCTTATAAGGGCGCGGTATCCGGGCATAGGGTGCTCACTGGCATTTGAGAGTATGTGCGTAGGCGAAAAAATATCCTATGTTGCTTTAGCCTTAAACACAAGGGAAAATGCACATATCGCGTAATTTTTGTCTATAACTCATCCCGATTAAGCCTTCAGCAGTGATATCACAGCCTGATACGGGGCAGAGGGCAGATGCGTCGGCCGTCTGGAGGCCTTGAAACCGGCGTGCATTCTGTCGCACGCAAGTGAAAGCCCTGCCAACAGCAGATTTCTTCCTGGAGATGCAAAAAAATACGCTTATCCCTCTGGACGAGTGGCCAGGATGCCTTATTTACAAGTCAAACACGAAATCATCATCTCTGTCTAGGGAATGAGGTGCCGAGGAGGGAATATACATATGGGCAAAATTATAGGGATTGACCTTGGCACAACCAACAGTTGTGTCTATGTTATGGAAGGCAAGGATCCAAAATGCATCACAAACCCGAACGGTGGCCGGACTACTCCGTCTGTGGTTGCTTTTACGGATAAGGAGCGTCTGGTTGGCGATGCCGCCAAGCGTCAGGCAGTTACTAACGCAAAGCGTACCGTGTTTGCGGTAAAGCGGCTTATGGGCCGAGTGGCTGATTCAGATGAAGTCCGCCACTGGAAACAGCACGCGCCGTATACCATTGTGGCCGGATCCAACGGTTCGGCTATGGTAGAAATTGACGGGCATCAATATACCCCGCAGGAAATTTCCGCAACAATTTTGGGCAAATTGAAAGCCGATGCCGAAGCCTATCTGGGTGAAGCGGTGACTGAGGCTGTGATCACTGTTCCTGCTTATTTTAATGATGCACAGCGCCAGGCCACCAAAGATGCAGGGCAGATAGCCGGACTGGAAGTAAAGCGGATTATCAACGAACCCACGGCAGCCTCTCTGGCCTATGGCTTTGACAAAAAAGCCAATGAAAAAATTGTGGTTTTTGACCTGGGTGGCGGCACTTTTGACGTATCTATCCTGGAAGTAGGTGACAACGTGGTGGAAGTACGTGCCACCAACGGTGATACATTCCTGGGCGGGGAAGATTTTGACCAGCGTGTTATCAACCATCTGGTGGAAGAATTCCGCCGGGAGCAGGGTATCGATCTTTCCAAAGACAGTATGGCTCTGCAGCGTCTGAAAGATGCTGCAGAGGCTGCCAAGAAGGAACTGTCCACCTCTATGGAATCAGAGATCAACCTGCCTTTCATCACAGCGGATCAGAACGGTCCTAAGCACCTTCTGGTAAAGCTTTCCCGGGCCAAACTGGAACAGTTGGTGGTGGATTTGGTGGAAAAAACCATGGAACCCTGCCGCAAGGCTCTGGCCGATGCAGGGTTGCAGGCTTCTGATATTGATGAAGTGCTGCTGGTTGGCGGTATGACACGTATGCCCCTTGTGCAGCAGAAGGTAGCCGAGTTTTTTGGTAAAGATCCTAACCGTTCAGTGAATCCGGATGAAGTGGTCGCCATGGGTGCTGCCATTCAGGGGGGTATCCTGGCCGGGGATGTGAAAGATGTATTGCTGCTGGATGTAACACCTCTTTCGCTGGGGATTGAAACTATGGGCGGTGTGTTTACCAAGTTGATTGAGCGCAACACCACCATCCCCACACGGAAAAGCCAGACCTTTACAACTGCTTCGGATAATCAGCCCTCTGTTTCCATTCACGTATTGCAGGGCGAACGGCCTATGGCTGATGACAACATGACATTGGCCCGCTTTGACCTGACGGGTATTCCGCCGGCTCCGCGTGGGGTACCTCAGATTGAGGTAACCTTTAATATCGATGCCAACGGTATTGTGAATGTGTCTGCCAAAGATCTGGGTACCGGTAAGGAGCAGTCCATCCAGATTACAGCGTCTTCCGGGCTGAGTAAGGAAGATATCGATAAGCTGGTGCGGGAAGCGGAGGCCAATGCCACGGAAGATAAAAAGAAGCAGCAGTTGATTGAAGCCCGCAATAATGCCGACAGCCTGATATACGGTACGGAAAAATCCATCCGCGATTTAGGCGAAAAAATGGATGCCGCATTGAAAAGCGATATTGAAGGTAAAATTGCGGCCCTGCGTAAATTGGTTGAGGGCACAGATGCAGACGCCATCAAAAAAGCTTCGGAAGATTTGGCCCAGGCTTCACACAAGCTAGCCGAGCAGCTGTACGCACAGGCCCAGGGGCAAACTGGTACTACAGGCGGTCAGGCAGGTGCCGGGGCTGGTGCGGCAGGGGGCAAAAAACCTGACGACGATGTGATCGACGCTGATTTTACTGAATCGAAATAAATTCTCCCCGTTTCACAGTTACAGCCCGGGTTAGCCCGGGCTGTTGTGTTATAGGTCTTGTTATACTTTGCGCGGGAGTATGCATGTATTACCCCTATCCCATGCGCCGCAGCGATCGGCAGATACCGCAGGAGGAGGTGCTCTCTCTCCTGGCGCGGGCCGAGTGGGCGGTACTGTCTCTTATTGATCCTTACGGGCAGCCGTATGGCGTCCCACTTTCGTTTGTTTTTGATTCGGTGGAACAGGCACTGTTTTTCCACGCGGCACGCGGTGTGGGCCGCAAGATTGAAAGCATTGTCAGCCAGGGGCAAAAGGGTATTCCCGGCCATTGTACGCTGGTGAGCGATGTACAGGTTCTGCCGGACAAATTTTCTACAGCCTATACCAGCGTAATGGTTTCCGGCCCGGTGGTGCTGCTTGCAGAGCGGGAAGCCAAAATACGGGCACTGCATCTGCTGACGGATAAATACACCCCGGCATCCGGTGAGAAAGCGCAAGTCTATATTCAGAAAGATGTGGATCGGGTGGATGTGATCCGTCTGCAGATAGTGGATATATGCGGTAAAGCCAGGCGCAGCCGGGCATGATGCCTGATCAGCGTGCCGTATGGTCCCTGAGTTCGCCTAGATAGTTGGTAAGTGCCTGCCGGCTGACAGTTTGCGGCGGATAGGCGGGCCGGGTATCGGGCCGGGGCAGCGGGCCTTTACTGTGCAGGGTAAAGGCAGCCTGGCTGCGCTGCTCAAAAGCAGCCAGCAGGGGGAGATTGTCTGCAACAGGTAGGGGGGAAGCAGGCAATGGCTCGTGATATTCCACAAGTAGTTTTGCCCTGCGGAACCATAGCAGAAAAGTACAGCGGCGTACAAGGCTGCCCCCATGCCACAGGTGCGTGTTGCCCTCGCCCCATGGGTCTTTCCCCTCCGGCAGGACAAAGGTTTCGGCAATGGCTTCCTGGCCGTCAAGGTTAATGGAATGGCGGCGGATAGGGGGTACTATACTGTCTGGCTGCACGGGCCATTCAGTACGATCGGTATCTGTAATGCCTAGCAGGGTACGTAGCTGCCCTGGGGCAGTACCCGTCTGCCGGTACAGCGCATAGGTAAGTGCAACGGATGTACTGCGCAGGCTGCTGCCCTGTACCGGTAGGGAAAGTACAGTCTGGCCAGCCTCGACAAGCTCGAAGCCTGCAGCGGGGGCTACGGCTATGGCCGGTCTGGCCGGGGAAACCAGCATGCCCTGGGTTATGCCGCGGATAAGCCCGTTGCCCTTGAGAACAGAGAGGGCAATCATTGTGCCAATAAGCAGAATGCAGGCGGGGATGATGAATTTGAGCATATTGCATCCTGCTACCAGCGTACGGCTGGTTCCCGACCAAAGGCAGCCCGATGCCTGGCTGCAAAATCGGTGTAGGTAAAGGTATGTTCCTGCGTTCCCTGTTGTTCGATGCAGTAGCTGGCACAGACGGCACCCAGTTGAGCTGCTGCAAACACACTTACCCCGGCCATAAGCCCTTTGAGCAGGCCGGATCGGAAGGAATCACCTGCGCCGGTAGGATCGGCCACGGTTTTTGGAGTGGCTGTGCCGATGTATTCTTCCCTGTGGGCGTAATGCATAATTGCCCCCTTTTCACCCAATGTGGTGATTACACCACCAGTGAGGCCAAGCAACTCGGGTAAGGGATGGTTGGTTTTCCGACAAATCAGCTCCAGTTCATAATCATTGCTTACCAACAGGGCAGAGCCGTTTATGGCCGCAAGAAGTTCGTCCCCGCTAAGGGCCGGAATCTGCTGCCCCGGGTCAAAAATATACGGAATGCCTTTATCCCGGAAGGCTGTCGGCATGGCTTTCATATCTTCCAGGTTGCAGGGGGAAACAATCCCCCAATCATTCCCAACAGCTACATTGGGGAAATTGTACTGGCAGGGGAAGTTCATGGCTGCGGGATAGAATCCGTTGATTTGGTTGTTGTCCCGATCGGTGATCAGTGTGCACTCTGCCGTAAATTCATGAGGTATAATCCGGATGCCGTCCAAAGGGAGAC
This sequence comes from uncultured Lawsonia sp., assembly GCA_964425055.1. Classification (GTDB taxonomy): domain Bacteria; phylum Desulfobacterota; class Desulfovibrionia; order Desulfovibrionales; family Desulfovibrionaceae; genus Bilophila. Next base: position 7,229 of record CAYRKU010000010.1, read on the forward strand.
CCAGTGATTGCAGATATGCCCCATATTCGGTAAAATTTTTGCCTGCACTGGCCAGGATAATGGGCTTTTCACCCATCAGAGCCAATGTGTGTGCAATATTGCCGGCGCAGCCACCGCGCCGTTCTACAAGGCTGTCAATAAGGAAGCTGACATTGAGTATGTGTAGCTTTTCCGCAAGGATATGTTCAGAAAAGCGGCCATTAAAGGTCATGATCCTGTCAAAAGCTATAGAACCAGCAATATAAATGGGCATTTATTCCTCCACGGCAGGGTGAGTTGAGGCAGTGATCCAGGCCAGAAAATCCGGCGTTGCCTGGCTGACAGGCAGGGCCACAATGCAGGGTGTTTCATAACTGTGCAGCTGACGTACCCGGGCAGCCAGGGCCGTAAAGCGATCTTCATCCGTTTTGGCGATAAGGGGTATTTCAGTAGCATTGCAGACTGCCCCTTTCCAAAGGTACACCGAATGCACAGGCGGAAGAATGTTGACACAGGCTGCAAACCGCTGTTGGACAAGATCCCCGGCCAGGCGTTCAGCCTCGGTCTGGTTGGCTGCGACTATATACACAAACAGGGCCATTACATACCTCCTGTCGGGCAGGGGAGCCACGATACCTTAGACTAAAGTATAACCCCTTCAGACAGAAAAATCAAAGGAAGAAGTATGAACATACACCAACGCGCCGCTAAGGTGTTACAGCTTTTACAACAGCGCTACCCACACCCAGAAACCCACCTTGCCGCCCGCAGCCCGTGGGAACTGATGATTGCTACTATTCTGGCAGCGCAGTGCACTGACAGGAGGGTAAATGAAGTGACCCCGGACTTGTTTCGGCGTTGGCCAGGCCCGGCTGATTTGGCTGAGGCGGATCTGGCTGAGGTGGAAAATATGATTCGCTCCATCGGTTTTTATCACACTAAGGCCAGACATCTTGTGGCTGCCGGTCGTATGGTACAGGACCGTTTTGGTGGTGAAGTGCCACGTACTATGGCCGAGCTGCTGCATATCCCCGGGGTGGCCCGTAAAACGGCCAATGTGGTGCTGTGGGGTGGATATGGCATTAATGAAGGTCTGGCTGTGGACACACATGTGGGCCGCATTGCCAAGCGGCTTGGGTTGACGGAACATAGCCGTCCCGTGGATATTGAGCGCGATCTGATGCAGCTGTTCCCCCAGGCAGAATGGGGCAATGTGAACCATCGTCTGGTGTGGTTTGGCCGACATGTGTGTACGGCCCGTAAGCCGCAGTGTGCTGTATGCGAAATGGCGGAATTTTGTCCAGCGGCCGGGAAGTGCGTTTAGGCTATTCGGCTTCCCGCATCCACATTGGTATACGCTATGTATTATCCCGATCCTTACCGTTTCCCTTCGCCCTGTTTTGTTGTTGATGAAGGCAGACTGCAAACCAATATGGCAGTTTTGGATACTGTGCAGCGCCGTACCAGAGCCAGAATTTTACTGGCTCTGAAATGCTTTGCCATGTGGGATGTGTTCCCGTTGCTTTCCCGTACAGGGCAGGGGCCGTTGTACGGTTGCTGTGCCACCTCCCCTGATGAAGCCCGTCTGGCCCGGGAATATTTTGGTGGGGAAGTGCACGCCTTTGCCACAGCGTATAGCAATGCGGATATACGTGATCTGCTGGAGTATGCGGATCACATAGTGTTTAACTCGTTTTCGCAATGGAGGCGTTTTGGCGGTGTAATCGCAGCGGCAAACGCCGGCAGGTCAGTACCCATTGAATGCGGTATACGGGTAAACCCTGAGCATTCCGAAGGCACAGTGCGCCTGTATAATCCCTGTGCCCCCGGGTCACACCTGGGGGTACGGTTGGGGCATTTTGATCCGGATGCTCTTGCCGGCATAAGCGGCCTACATTTCCATACCCTGTGCGAGCAGGGTGCCGATGCTCTGGCCAGAACGCTTGCCGTATTTGAAAACAAATTTGGCCGTTATCTTGCAGGGATGAAGTGGCTGAACTTTGGGGGTGGGCATCATATTACCAAAGCGGGCTATGATGTGGATCTGCTATGCCGCTGTATTGTGCACATGCGTGATGTGTATGGTGTGCAGGTGTACCTGGAGCCGGGCGAAGCCGTGGCTCTGGATGCCGGGGTACTGGTAGCCACGGTACTTGACGTGGTGGAGGCTGATATGCCGGTAGCCATCCTGGATACTTCCGCTGCGGCACATATGCCGGATGTACTGGAAATGCCCTATCGGCCATATGTGGTGGGCAGTGGTATGCCCGGGGAAAAGGCCTTTACCTGCCGTCTGGCCGGAAAATCGTGCCTTGCAGGGGATGTGATTGGCGAATATTCTTTTACCGAAGCTTTGAAACCAGGCGTGCGGATTATGTTTACCGATATGGCCATCTACAGTATGGTAAAAACCACCACGTTTAACGGGCTGCGTCTGCCCTCCATTGCCCGCTGGAACCCGCAGACGGATGTGATCCGTCTGGTACGGGAATTTACGTACGAAGATTTTGTAACGCGACTGTCCTGATATGAGTATTGGTAGGCTTTGTTATGCACAGCGGTTATGCCTTAAGAGCGCCGGACGGGCCATGCAGAGGGCCGGCATGCTATGGCCTGGGGCACGGATTGGTGTGGCCGTTTCCGGTGGGGTGGACAGTTGGGTAATGCTGGAAGTATTGCGCCTGCGGCGGCGCATTGTGCCCTTTCGTTACGATATTATGGCCCTGCATGTGAACCCGGGCTTTGCCCCGGGCAATCATGAGCCGCTGCTGAGCTATGTACGGCAGCATGGCCTGGCCGCTCATATTGAAGTGAGCGATTTTGGCCCGCGCGGGCATTCGGCGGAAAACAGAAAAAATTCCCCCTGTTTTTACTGCGCCATGTTGCGCCGGAAGCGCCTGTTTGATCTGTCCAGACAATATCACCTGACCCACTTGGCCTTTGGGCATACAGCGGATGACCTGGTGACCACATTTTTTATGAATATGGTGCAAAATGGCAGAGTGGACGGAATGCATATGGCAGATATGTTTTTTGGGGGTGCGTTGATGGTAATCCGGCCCATGCTGTTGGTGGAAAAGGCCGACATCATCCGGGCAGCCAGGCACTGGAATCTGCCTGTATGGGATAACCCCTGCCCCTCGGCGGGACGGAGCAACCGGGCTGTATTTGCGGCCAGGGTTGCAGCCCTGCATAATGGAGACAAAGCACAACGGAAAAACCTGTTCAACGCTCTGTGCAAATGGCAGCTTGCCCTGGCTGAACAGGCAGCAGTTGAACGGAGTGAGCACAGCCATGCTGGAGAAAGTGCGCAAGGCCATTGAGCGCCGTATAAACCTGGCCGATGTGATATCCTGGCTGGCCATTGTTTGGCAGCGCGGGTGGTCGTGCCTGTGGGGTACTGTGGCGTTACGGGTAAAGGGTGTTTTGTTTGGCATCCCTATTGGGCAGGGGGCTACTGCCTGTGGCCCGGTTATCCTCGGCCGCTGGCCTGGCAGCCATATCAGTATTGGCCCGGGGTGCAGCTTAATTTCCTCTTCCCGGCGGTGTACGGCTGCTACTTTGTACGCTCCTGTACGGCTGAAAACATTTTATCCTGCGGCTAGGATATGCCTTGAACGGGGGGTGCAGCTGAACGGTACCGCTATCACAGCCCGTTCCACAACCATTGCCATTGGGCGGAACACCATGATCGCTCCCAATTGTGTGATCACTGATTCGGATTTTCACGCCCCCTGGCCTGCTGAAAGGCGGTATATAGATCCCGGGCTGGAACGGGATGCGGGGGTGACCATTGGGGCACATGTATGGATAGGGATGTATTCTATCATTCTTAAGGGTGTACATATTGGGGATGGGGCGATTATTGCGGCCGGAAGCGTTGTGGTAAATGATATTCCGTCGGGCTGCCTTGCGGCTGGAGTGCCGGCAAAAATTGTCCGCCGGCAGGCGGGTGAGGCTCAGCCTGGCTAAAAAAATGGAAAAGAGCGTTGCGGACTATATTTCCGGCCTGCTGGCATCGGAACGTTTTGCCCGCCAGGTGACACATCACCAGGTACTGCCAGCTCTGCCTGCGGTGTACGCTACGCCTAAGCGGGCCTGGTCCCGTGCGGTAGCCAATGTGCTGCAGGAGCGCGGCATAACAGCTTTATACAGTCATCAGGCCGCAGCGGCAGACTTGATATTGGCCGGTAGAGATGTGGTGGTGGCTACCCCCACAGCCAGTGGCAAAACATTGTGCTACAGCCTCCCCATTTTAGAGCAGTATCTGGAAAATCCGGATACATGTGTGCTGATGCTCTTCCCCTTAAAAGCTCTGGCTCAGGATCAGATGGCAGCGTTCAGAGCCCTTACAGCGCATTGGCCAGCCGAGGCACGGCCTTCAATTGCCGTGTATGATGGGGATACTAGTGCACATTTTCGGCGTAAAATCCGCCAGAGACCGCCTAATGTGCTCATCACCAATCCGGAAATGCTTCATCTGGCCATATTGCCCTATCACGAGCAGTGGGCAATGTTTTTGGCTTCTCTGGGGCTTGTGGTGGTGGATGAAGTCCATACCTGCCGGGGTGTGTATGGAGCGCATGTAAGCCAGCTGTTCCGTCGCCTGCTGCGGGTGTGCGGCCACTACAGCACTGTACGCCCCAATTTTGTGCTGTGTACGGCAACTGTGGGTAATCCGGAAGAACTGGCGGCCAATCTTATTGGTAATGCCAGTGTGACTGTCGGGGGTGGTACGGCCGGGGTTATTCCCGTGATTACCCAATCGGGTGCTCCTACGGGGAAACGGCATTTTGTGTTTATTGATCCGGAAAACAGCCCCGCCACTACAGCCATTGCTTTGCTGAAAATGGCTCTGGAGCGTAATCTGCGGACAATAGTGTATTGTCGCTCGCGGCGTATGACTGAGCTTATAGCCCTGTGGGCAGCGGATAAATCCGGTGGGGCCGGCAGCCTGGCTGCCAAGATCAGCGCATATAGGGCCGGCTTTTTGCCGGAGGAGCGGCGGGATATTGAAGCTCGCATGAATTCCGGCCAGCTTTTGGCTGTGGTGACCACCAGTGCTCTGGAGTTAGGTATTGACATTGGCAACCTGGATATCTGTATTCTGGTAGGGTACCCGGGTACGGTGATTTCCACCTGGCAGCGCGGGGGCCGGGTTGGCCGGAACGGACAGGAATCAGCAGTGGTGCTTATTGCCGGGGAAGATGCGTTGGATCAGTACGTTATCCACAGTCCGGAAGGATTTTTTTCCCGTGGGGCTGAGCGGGCAGTGCTGAATCCGGATAATGAAGTGATCCTGAAACGACACCTGGAATGTGCCGCTGCTGAGATGCCCCTGCGTATGGATGAACCCTGGCTTGCAGGTGAGGGGGCCAGGGTCGCCGTGAGTGAGTTGGAGCGGGATGGCCTTTTACTGCGTTCAGCCGATGGGCTGGAATGGTTTGCCAGCCGTAAGATGCCACAGCGCAGCGTGGATTTGCGCGGCGGCGGGGCGCAATTCAGCATTATGGATACAGAAAAAAGGATCATCGGCAGTGTGGACGGGTACAGAGCTTTTACAGAAACCCATCCCGGCGCGGTATATTTGCACCGGGGCCGAACCTATGTGGTAAAGCGCCTGGATATGGGCACGCAGCAGGTGCACTGCGAGCTGCCACAAAGCCGGGTAAACTGGCATACACGGGTACGCACGCGTAAGGAAACAGCCATTATTGAAGTACAGCAGCAAAGCGCTGCCTATGCTTCCCCAGTAGGTTTTGGCCGGTTGCGGGTTACGGAAACCATATTGGGCTATGAACAGCGCAGCACGGTGGATAATCGGCTACTCAGCGTTGTACCCCTGGACTTGCCACCTCTGGTTTTTGAAACAGAGGGGCTGTGGTTTTGCATCCCAGATGGGCCACGTCGGGCTGTAGAAGATGCCCTGTTGCATTTTATGGGTTCTATCCATGCGCTGGAACATGCGAGTATTGGCCTGATGCCGCTGATGGTAATGGCAGATCGGAATGATTTTGGCGGTATTTCCACACCTATGCATGGCCAGACAGGATTCCCTACAATATTTGTGTATGATGGTCTGCCCGGTGGGGCTGGATTGTGCCGGGCGGCCTTTCCTGAGCTGGAAAAACTTTTTCTGGCTGTGCGCGATCTGCTGTTGCGCTGCCCGTGCGAGAGGGGATGCCCCTCCTGTGTGCATTCCCCAAAATGCGGATCTGGTAACCGGCCTATTGACAAGCAGGGGGCCTTATTTTTGCTGGAGCGGCTTATTACCGGGGAAAAGGCAGAATTTTTGCCCGAGATCAGTGGAGTACACAAGCTGGATTCTGCTGAAAAGGTTTTCCCCGAAGATACCCAGCAGCCGGGCCGGTATATGGTGCTGGATGTGGAAACCCGCCGCTCTGCCTCAGAAGTTGGCGGTTGGGGGCGGGCATCACAGATGGGTGTGAGTGTGGCAGTGCTGTATGACTCGGGTGGGGATGTTTTTTGTAACTATACGCAGGACGAACTGCCGGACATGTTTCGTCGCCTGCAGGAGGCGGATCTGGTAGTAGGCTTTAATAGCCTGCGTTTTGATTATGCCGTGTTGCAGCCCTTTGCGAACTATAATCTGCGCACACTGCCCACACTGGATCTGCTGGAAAAAATACGTAGGCATCTTTCTTATCGGATTTCATTGGATAATGTTGCTAGGGCCACGTTGGATGCACCCAAAAGCGCGGATGGGTTACAGGCCCTGCGCTGGTGGAAAGAGGGCAATGTGGCTGCCATAGTCGAATATTGCCGTCAGGATGTGCTCATTACCCGCGATGTGTACCTGTATGGACACCAAAACGGCCATATACTGTTCAGCAATAAAGCCGGACAGAAGGTTCGCATCCCGGTGGAGTGGTAAGCTGGCGGGCACAAGCTGTTGCTGCTGAGGATATACGCTCTTTAATTGTTGTGTGAAGAATCATGCCCAAACCATACGTTGTCACATCTGCCGAAGCTGGGCAGAAGCTGCTATACTTTCTGGCCAGGCGCTTTGAGCTGCCGCACAGCGCGTTCCACCGCTGGATCCGTACCGGCCAGGTGCGTGTAAATGGCCGGCGATCCGGAGCATTTGATCGGGTACAGGCAGGGGACGAAATTCGGGTGCCTCCCTTTGCCACTGCAGGCAGGGCAGATACGGGTGAAGCAAGATTGCCTTTCCCCCAGATTGTGGCTGAAACGGAAGAATTTCTGCTGCTGTGCAAACCGGCCGGTCTGCCCGTGCATCCCGGGTCAGGCCATCAGGACAGCCTTACACAACGTATCCGTGCCAGATATACCGGGGCCGATTTTCTGCCCACACCTGTGCATCGTCTGGACAGAGATACTTCCGGTCTGTTGCTGGTGGCCAAAACATACCGCGCAGTGCGTCGTCTTTCGGATATGCTTGCCGCGCATAATGGGCAGGTGGTGAAGGAATATTTGGCCTGGGTATCAGGCATCTGCCCTTGGACCGATCCGATATTTCTGGCCGACGGTCTTGTGAAAGATTCTGCAACCCCTGGCGGTCCAGAGCGGGTGTACATCAGCCCGACCGGAGTCAATGCCCGCCAGCCGGTGCGGGAAGCGGGCCTGACAGTCTGCTGCCTGACCCGGAGCAACGGCATAAGCCTGGTTTTGATTCGCTTGCATACCGGCCGCACACACCAAATCCGGGCGCAGCTTTCCAGTCGAGGCTTCCCTCTGTTGGGGGATGGTAAATACGGCGGCCCCTTCTGCGCAGCGGGGTTGTTGCTGCATGCCGCACGGTTGATAGTGGATGGCCAGGTATATGAATCCCTTCCCTCCTGGCCGGGGAAACTGCGTGTAACGGGGCTGCCACCTGTAGCTTTGTTGGACAGTCCCGCTGCACCGATCATTTGAGCAGCGAAAGTTAAGAACATTATTTTCCCACGCAGAAGTTGATGTTTCCCTTCCAGTTCCGGCTGGCACGGCTTTCTGGTGTCCTTTTTGCATCCATGAGCGGTTTTACGGGTCAAACAGTATTGGGGTACATCAATGTTTCCGTAAATTCTACGAACAGGCTGTACAATGTGTTTTCCAATCCTTTAGGCTTTTGGCGCTATTATCGGGAACGGTGCATACTCTGGCCCTTGGTCTGGATTATCCTGGCAGGGGGTATCTGGCCTGCTGGCAGGGGTATTGTCCGGGTATATTGGTTACCTGATGTACGGCAGTTTAAAGTGGTTGTAGCTGTTGTTATGCCTGGTATTGGCCTGCAGGTGCTGCGGGTATGCTCTGGGCCCAGACTGCCGGATGCAACGCCTCAGGTGCAGGCGGCCAAGCCCGTTGTTACCGTAGGCTATAACCTATGTCGGCTGCAGTTACAGTTTTTCCGCAGATTGTTTGCCTTTTGTATGTTTGTGGGCCTGATTTTTTTGGGGGGGGGGATTACGGTATTGGTGGCGGAACATGATTTCACCTTTTTGGTTTCCGTGTTTCATTTGTCGGGGTACACCATAGCCGGTGCGGTGCCGACTCTATATTGTATGGGAGTTATATGCTGGCAGCACCGTTTTCCCCTCAGGCTGTCTGGTACTCCGGACTGGGGGAATTGCCTGTCTGTTTGGTGCAGGGGTTGGCTGGGGTGTATTTAGGAGTCTGTTGTCAAAAATATGTTCCGGTCATGGTGCTGAAGGGAATAATGTTTTGGTGCTGCCGGGTATCGCCGGCTGTATTTT
>CAYRKU010000010.1:15931-23599 GCA_964425055.1 uncultured Lawsonia sp.
GTCGGATAGTCTGCTCCAAACGGGTATAGAATTTTATACAGTTTTAGCAGAGTTGGGCGGGGATCCTTGGCAGATAACGTTTTTAACGGGGCAGGAATCCTGTTTGGGTTAGGAATCTATTCCTTTTTAAAAGGAAATTTTTGTATCTTGACATTGTGAAATAAGTGCTTAAGTTAAGCTCAGAACTCCGGTACCGGGGCATCATAAAAAATGGAGGGCGATATGGAACTGAAGAAGATTCTGTGTACAGTTGATTTTTCGGATGCCGAACATCCTGCAGTGCAATGTGCCAAAACATTGGCTACACTTTCTGGCAGTTCCATACTGCTGCTGCACGTGATGTCCTCCCGTGATATGTATGAGCGGTTGGGCCTGGTGCCCAAAGAGGTGGACAAGCACATGGCTGTGTACCGGGAGGCTACCCAAAAACAGATGGATGAGTTTATTGCAAAGCATTTTTCGGGAGGGAATGTTTCCGGTATTTTGCTCGAAGGCAAGGCTGCGGAAACAATTGTCCGTGTGGCTGAAAACCAGAATATAGATCTTATTGTTATGGGCACGCATGGCCGGCAGGGCTTTAACAAGCTGCTGTTCGGCTCTGTAGCCAACGAAGTAGTTCGGACTGCCGGCTGCCCTGTGTTGACAGTTCGTCCGGAGGGAAAACTGTTTTAACGTTGATTAGAACGGTGTATCCGGTGCCTGCAGATGTTGTATACAAACATCTGCAGGCACTTTTATGTATAACTGGTTATTTGTGGTAGATTTTTACCAAATTGGTACCGCGGTGCCGGGCAGAAGCGGATGTGGGTTGCCCGGCTGTGATCACCACATCTTCCCCTACACCAAACAGAGAGGAAGATGCAATAAAGCGCTCAGCCCGGGCCAGGTGCCCTTCATTATCATCCGTGCCTACATAATGCGGGATGACTCCCCATGAGAAGTTCATGGCTTTAAGGCTGACACCATTGGGGGTAAGGGCGTGGATAGCCTGGGTCGGTCTGCGGGCTGAGAGCAGTCTGGCCGAAGCGCCGGAGAGGCTGTGTGCCACAATGGATTTCGCACCTGCTTTCTGGGCCAGCAGGCAGGCGGAATAGGCCAGAAAATCCGGCGTGCCTTTTTCAGGGTCCGGTTCGGCCAGACGGCGGGTTTCAGCCATCAGTTCCTCAGCTTTAGTGGCTATTTCACCCATAAAGCGTACCGTTTCTACCGGATAGCTACCCATGGCCGTTTCTTCAGACAGCATGATGCAGTCAGCCCCGTCCAGCACAGCGTTGGCCACATCGGTAGTTTCAGCCCGGGTGGGGGAAGGGCTGGAAACCATGGACAGCAGCATTTGCGTGGCTACGATTACCGGTTTGGCAGCACGGTTGCAGGCCCGGATAATACGCTTTTGCATGGCGGGCAGTTCGGGTAGAGAACATTCGATGCCCAAATCCCCCCGGGCAACCATAATAACATCCACTTCAGCCAGAATAGCGTCAAGCCTGTCCACAGCATTGCGCCGCTCCAGCTTAGCTACTATCGGGATATCCCGTCCCTGGTTGTGAATGATCGCCCGGGCCTGGCGAATATCTTCCGGCGACTGCACAAACGAAAGTGCTACTGCATCTACGCCCAAGGTAAGGCCGGCGATGAGGTCTTTTTTGTCTTTTTCGGTAATTGCGGGCAGAGGTACAGATTTACCCGGCAGGGCCAGCCCTTTGCGGGAGGTGACAATACCGTTATTATGTGCTTCAAGGCAGTACAGGCCATCGGCCCGACGGGAGGTAACGTAAAATTGCAGCGTGCCGTCAGCCAGTACCAGTCGATCCCCTGGGTTTAGCTCAGCCAGCACTTCCGGATGATCAAAGGGGATAAAGGGGAGGTCATCGCTGCGGAGATTTGTGGGGCCAAGCAGAAGAGTATCCCCACGGCTGACGGTCAGCGATCCGGTATCCAGGCTGGCGATGCGGATTTTGGGGCCAGAAAGATCCTGCATAATGGTTATGGGGGTTTTGTGGACTATTTCCAGCTCTCGAATCATGCGGACAATGTCCACAAAGGAAGACGCATCTCCGTGCGAGAAATTGAGCCGGAAAATACGTACGCCGGCCTGAACTAGGCGGGAGAGCACTTCCCGCTTGGCGGAAGCGGGCCCAATGGTTGCCAGAATTTTTGTTTTCATCTCGTTCCTTTATGCAACGGGTTAACGGTTCCGATGGGCACATACGGTGATGAGCATATCCTGTACAGTATGGACCACAGTTGCCGGGGCAAGCTCCTGCAGGCAGCGAGTATGCGGGCAGGTGTTGTGGTTACATGGCTGGCAGGGCAGGCCAGCGGTAACATGGCGGTGCTGAGGGGAGGGAAACGTCCACGTGGCACTGGTAGATCCCAGTATGGTACAGCTGGGAGTATCCACGGCCACAGCTATATGTCGGGGTGCCGAACAATTGCCAACATGCAGATCAGCCCTAGCAATACAGGCGGCCATTTCCCGAATGCTGAGCATACGCGTGGGCAACAGCAGGGTACCTTCCGGGCAGACAGCTACCAGCTGTTGAATATATCCTTCCTCACCGGGACCCCATAGCGGGAGAAAGCGCAGGCTCGGGTCCGCCTCGACCAAAAGGTGCACCAGACCGGCATAGTGCCTGACTGGCCAGCGTCTGGTTTCTCGGCGATGAGTTGTGTCCAGTGTGATCAGTCGTTGCCCAGGACGCAGCCCCAGTGTGCGCAACATGGCTTCGGATGCAGTGCGTTCGGCCTGGGTAAGGTAGATACGGGGCCGTTCTTTATGCCAGGTGATACCCAACGGCGCCAGAATGCTGACCTTCATTTGGGCCGCATATCCAGGCTGCAAGGGGATACAGTGTGTATACAGGAGCCTGTTATACCACGGGGCGGTGTGGGAAAGACGTATCCGCGCTTGGGAAAAAGCTACCACCCAGCGGCAGCGGGGCAGTTGCTGAAAATCCACTACCAGATCAAAGTTAGTATGGGCTACCTGAAGGTACCAGCGAAGTTCCCGGTACAGATTGCTGAGTTTTTGCTTGTCCACAGCCCATATCTTTTCCAGATGCGGATTGCCTTCCAGCAGAGGAAGGCACTTTTTTTCAGTAAACAGGTGCACCTCAGCCTCGGGCCAGTGCTCCTTCAGTAACTGTAGGGCCGGGGTGGCCAACAGTACATCCCCCAGCTGGTGAAGTTGACATACAAGGATGCGGTGCGGGGTAAAGGCAGTCAGGTCGGTCATGTAGAAAGGGAGCCTACTTCCTGGGCAATGCGTAGACAGGTAGATGCATTGTTGAGGGTGTACAAGTGAATGCCAGGGGCACCATGGTCCAGCAAAGTACGGATTTGGCGTACGGCATAGGCAATGCCGGTATCTTTTACCGCAGCGGAGCCACCTTTTTCATGTGCGGCCTCCAGTTCCAGGTACAGTTTACCTGGAATATTGGCCCCACACATGGACAGGGTGCGGCGGAGTGATTCCATGCTCTGCACCGGTAAAATACCGGGAATAACCGGTACGGAAACGCCCATATCGCTCAGTCTGTCCACAAAATTAAAATATTCCCGCACGTCAAAAAACAGTTGGGTGATCACAAAATCAGCCCCTTCCCGTATTTTGGCTACGGTATAGCGCCAGTCACTGGAAAATGTGGGTGATTCCGGGTGTGGGGCGGGGTAGCCGGCTACACCAATACCCATATTAGGGAAGGTATCCCGTGTAAAGCGTACGAGATCAGCAGCGTGGCGAAACTCGGCAGTACTCCAGTCAATATTTTGTCCGGGGGGTACATCTCCGCGTAACGCCAGAACATTGTTAACATTATTTGCCTGCAACTGGGTAAGGAAGGACTTAATTTGTTCCCCCGTAGCTCCTACGCAGGTAAGGTGGGCCATGGTTTCAAGCCCGAAACGTTTTTTGAGCCCAGTAACAATATCCAGGGTGCCTGATTGCCTGGATCCTCCGGCTCCGTACGTAACCGATGCAAATAGGGGCTCGAGGGGCAGCAGGCGCTCTACCGCGCTGTAGAAGGCAGGCCATTGATCATGTTCCCGCGGGGGAAAGAATTCAAAGGAGTAGAAGGGAGTTTTTCTTCCTGCAATGCATTGGGCAATATTCATGCAGACCTCTTTGTTCAGAACAACAGACATGGATGTATACTATGTTGGATTTGAAAGAAGAGCAACGTGTACATCATTTCTTCTGAATATTGGCTCTGTGTGGGAAATCTGGCATGGGTAATGCGCTAATTTGGACCAGTGTAGGCAGTCGATGGTATATCCGTTCAGCTTGCTTGACGGGATGTGCCGTGCTATCCCTTAGTCATGCGATTTCAATATGAGATGTCCAATGCAGGTAGTGCAATGCCCGCGCAACAGCCATGTCCCGGGCTTTTGGGCTGCTGGCCGGGCATGCTAGCCAGGGTTCTGTTTGGCGCGGTGTGCTGTATGGTATTGTGGGCTATCTTCAGCCCTGCTTTGGCTGAGGATACCTTGGGCAGCCTGTCCCAGGCATTAACCGATATCACTTCCTCCTTTGATACTCCTGTGCCGGAATGGGGGTTTAGCGAAGAAAATATACCCGCCTGGCAGCAGCCAGAAAAGGGGCTGGAGCTGGGTCTGTTCCCGGCTAAGCTGGGCGAGCAGGAGTTTGAGGTTGTAGTCCTGCGCATTGACCCAGCCCACTTTACTTTTGCCGTATATACGGTTTCGCAGAGCGGAACGGCCTTTTCCCTGCCGGAATGGGCGCAGCGGCAAGGGTTGGTGGCGGCGATCAATGCCAGTATGTATTTGCCCGATGGTGTTACAAGTACCGGTTATTTACGTTCCGGCGAAGTGGTGAACAATGGCCGTATTGTCAGCCGGTTTGGAGCGTTTTTTGTGGCGGATCCATTTGCAGGAAGAGATGCTTCTCTCAATTTGCCCCGGGCCAATGTGCTGGACAGGACAGTTGATGCATGGGAAGCGCTGTTACCCCAATACCGTATGGTGGTGCAAAGTTATCGTTTGATCAGTGCCGACCGTCGTGTGTTGTGGACGCCAGGCGGCCCCCGTCATTCTATAGCTGCTGTGGGGCGTGATGGCGCCGGCCGGATTTTGTTTTTTCTGTGTCGGGAGCCGCTGACAGGTGTGGAATTTGGGCAACTGCTGCTGGCTTTGCCCATAGACATCCATGTGGTGATGTATGCTGAGGGCGGCAGCCAGGCAGGCCTGCTGTTGGACAGTTTCGGGTATAAGCAGGTGTGGATGGGGGGATATTTTACCACCAGATGGATCTTGGGTAATCCCAGCGCCCCGTTGCCTAACGTGATCGGTGTCCGGCGATTGTCGCTGCGGTAACGCTTTGCCTGGTTTGGAGCAAATATGAAACTATATGTGGCTATGGTTGGTCTGCCCGCCCGGGGTAAAAGCACACTGGCCAAGCGGATCCGAGCTGGCTTGAATCAACAGGGTATCCGGGCTGCTATTTTCAATAATGGCGAGTTGCGGCGGACCATGTATGGGATAGAGAGTGGCACTGCCGAATTTTTTAATCCCCGGAATGCGCGTGCCCAGCACCTCCGAGAACGGGTTGCCCTGCAGAATATGGAGCGGGCCAAGGTCTGGCTGAATGATGAAGGGGATGTGGCCATTATCGATGCCACCAACGGCAGTCTGATGCAGCGGGCTGCTATGACACTGTGCCTGCAGGATCACCCCATATTGTTTGTGGAGTGTGTTAATGATGATCCTTTGTTACTGGATGCATCCATCCGGCGTAAAACCCATTTGCCTGAATTTGCCGGGTTGAGTGAACAGCAGGCCCTGGAGAATTTTCACAAGCGCATTGCCTATTACGCCAGTGTATACGAACCTGTGCAGTGTGAACAATGCTGGATGCGGGTCAATACTGTGGATAGTTGCATCCAGGCTGAAGCCCCCAGTAACGATATCCCCTATTATGCGGCCATTCGCGATATTGTGGCCTCGCGCTGGGTACAGAATTTGTACTTGGTTCGTCATGGAGAAACGGAATATAATTTGGAGAACCGTTTGGGAGGGGACCCTACACTGACTGTCCGTGGGCAGGAGCAGGCCAGACACTTGGCCAGGCATTTTGTGGATATGAAATTGCCATATATTTTCACTTCCACCAGGCTACGTTCGGCCCAGACAGCCGCATTCCTGCTGGAAACGCGGCCTGACAGCACCTGTATGGCTTTGCCAGAGTTCGATGAAATCAACGCCGGCGTATGTGAAGGTATGCGCTATGTTGATGTGCGGGAAATTATGCCCTTGGAATATGAAGCCAGGGCTAGAAACAAATATTCTTATATTTACCCCAATGGCGAAAGCTACGCCATGTTACAGGAGCGTGTTGCCCGTGGTCTGCGACGGGCCTTGTTTCTGGCTGGAGAGGATACGCTGATGATCATTGGACACCAGGCCATTAACCGAACGATCCTGTCTTTATTTTTGTTTCAGCGTCCTGCTGATGTGCCCTATACCTATATTCCTCAGAATCAATATTACCATATCACCGTTACACAGCAGAGAAAGCTTGTTGAAATGATCCGGTATGCCTGATGCGTACGGTATGGAGGTGCTGGTAAGGAGTTTTTCTGAAACTCATCAGCATTGGTCTGAAAAAATTGGTATACTGCTTGCTAGGCTGCTAACTTACCTTTCAGGGAAGTTTTGTCTGCCTTTGGTTAGATGATGTCCAGTTTTGTGAAGATGGGAAAAGGTTGAGCAGCATGGATGCGCATGCGTTTAAGATAATCTTTTATAGATAACTTACTTTAAAGCGATATTCATTTGATACTGGCATCCTTGACAGATTTGATGGTAACCAACTATAAAAGGAAGAAGGAGCTGGGCGGCGGTAACGCCGCCAACCCCGCCAGGTCCGAAAGGAAGCAACGGTAACGGTTGTTCCGGGTGCCTGGCTCCTGTACGCGATTGGCTGGCCAACCGCGTTTTTTTATGGCGTGGTGAACGTGGCTGGCATGAATGCCAGCCGCTGGACTAAGCCTGCACACACTTGCAGCTGAACAACAGCAGAGAATCTATTTCAGATCCATATATTGCATTGATTATTGGCAAGCATATTGCCAAATTGGCAGATGGTTGCATCATCCTCAATCATATTTATGGCTTCCTCATCAATAATTTTTAACATAACGACAGAGTATATATGAAATCCATTTCAGCAGAGTATTTCGTACATAAATTACTGTTGCCATGGAAGGCGTACAGCTGCCCCATGTCATTGTATAGTGTGAGGCCAAAATTCACCTCAATGTGATCTTTGTTATATGCCAGTTTATCATCTCTGATTTTTGGGTGTGCTTGGTCCATCCGGCAGTTTTGCATGACATACGTACCTCTGGTAATGAATAGGGACTTTTTTGCTGGCCGTAGGCAATGCTTTCTCATAAAGGGCTGTGGAATTTTCAGGCAATCACGTATACAGCTGGCATTTGGCACGGCTTGCGTTGTTTCTGATTTTCAAACGCCAGTTTCTGAACATTTGGTATCCAGTGGGCCCTGCAGGCCGTTTTTTATATGCTGCTGTGGGGGGGCGTTATCCACAAGGGAAAGTCTTTATTGCCATAACTAGCTTTTCGGAAAAATAGTATATTTTATGCAGTCAGACCGTGCAACATAAGCGTGTAGATCAAGGGTAAGTAAAAC
>CAYRKU010000011.1:0-13874 GCA_964425055.1 uncultured Lawsonia sp.
GATTTGACAATTTGAAAGTTCATCTCCGCCACCTGATTTCACAGAATGTTTATGGTGGGCTTCACACGTACCCATAGTCACTGATTTGCCACATTTTTACATTTGTAGCCTGCTTTTTCAAGCGCCTGTTGCTTTGTACTCTCTGAAAATGCCATTTCTTGCTTCTTTTACAGCCTTGTGAATATCGCAATTTCCATAATTTTATATCGAAATTTCGCGATGTCAAAACCGGGAGGGACGACATGATATAGCACATCGAGAAGCTTTATCAACCGTAAACTATAACACAGCCTTTTAAAAATATCAAATATCAAAAGACACCTGAGGATTTTATAAGCCGTTTTACGGCGAATTTATGAGTTATTCCGGCGGCGACGGCTAAACTCTGGGTATTATTCTTACTCTGCGTCATATTTGTGATTTGATGTGCGAGCTTATAAATGTACAACCTGACGGCATTATTCTTGACCCAGCCTGTGGTACGGCTGGTTTTTTGATTTCTGCATGCACAGAATGCTTTCATCGGCAGAAACTGAGCAGCAGGAGAATATTAAAGAGAAACAGCTTCACGGTTTTGAATTGCCAAGTAATAGGTTTGCTGTTGCTGCCACGAATATGATTTTGCGCAGGAATCCGGCGCAGGTTCAGATGAAAGGGGCCACGGTAGGGCTGATGAATCCTCCTTATTCTCAGGGGACAAAGGCAGCCCCTGAACAGTACGAGCTTTCCTTTATTGAGCATCTTTTGGATTCTTTAACCACAGGAGCACGGACGGCCGTTATCTACTGCGCCGTACCCTCCCCCTAAAGTGAGAAGTTTTACGACGCAGTAGTAAAAATAAAAGCGGCTGAAATCCCAGCCGCTTTTATTTCAGGGAATGAAAATATCGTCATACGCTATTAGTAAAAACCAAATAATATAGGTACCCTCCCTTCCCCGAGCAGCCCGCCCCAGTAAATAGCCTGTTGCGCAGGAACACGGTACCACTCATAGCCAGTTATAGAAAAAGCCTTCGCCCGCCAGCCGAGTATACCTGCAAATTATACACGATTATAAGTGCCAGGCACCCGGCATACGTTAGAACCCGAAAAAATTTGCTTTGCGGCACGGATTCCACCCCTATATACACGCAAAGCATACTTGATCCCACCAATACCAAATAAGCTACACCTTCTCCCAGCCACCCAGCGACTTTAAGCAGAAAATCCATAGCTACTCCAGTAAAACGCTAAACAGCGTGTCCCTTCCGGTAAATTCAGGTATGGGAATTTCTTTGCCCTCGGCGAAATCCTCAAGCAAATTAGTTAACCACTCCTGATTGGCTTTAAACCCATGCAACACAATACCGGAGTTATCCTTCAACCGGCGTATATCTTTAAGAAAGATAACAAGGTCGTCCTCTTGGCCGCGCAGACGGATAATGGCGTGATAACCGTCTTCCCTGGCCTCGATCTGCTTAACCTCCGCATAGCGTCCAACATATTTTGCAATAATACCTTGGATTACACTATTGTTTACAAACTTGTTAAGCACCGCGCAAACCGCAGTCCGTTTAATACTCATACCCATCTTTTTAAAATCAAAATCCATACCTACCTCCTGGTTATTTATATATTATAACAGGGAACACATCGCGTTTATGTATATTATTCCTATCTGGCATTATCAAGGTTTGTTGGTAGATTGGGTGAAAAATATAATTTTAACCGTGAAATAAATGATCTTCGCTTATCACGGAAATGTATCATGCTTCCCAATAAACGAAAAAGGAGAACCAGACGTTGCATACATGGAGCAATATGTAAAAACATGATGTGTCGGAAATACGGGCAGTACCTTGCTTTCATTGCCGGAACTCAGAAAGAAGAGCAAACCAGGTAGGATATCTTTTATCTGGCTGTACGGTGCGTCTTTCTCCACTCCCCACTGCAGCACAGTTTTTATCCGTCTATAGCTCACACCTGACCGCCGCGTAGAATTTTCCAGCCGCTTTCGGTCGTGGTGCGGAATAGGTATTGGCAATATTGCAGGTATACCCATATGCCATGCCGCCTTTTAAAGCTGTCCGTTCAGCGCTGAGCGGCCGCAGTGTACTATATAACCAAGCTAAACGTCTCTGTGCCTGTCTCCAGTCAATCTCTCGATGCGCACGGGTTTACCAAATACGGCGTGCTCGTGAAGTGCTCCCGTAGACTGTGTCTCCTCTCCGGGCAATCAATCCCGTACAGGCGGATTTTCACCTTCCGGTTGACCTGTGCCAGCATAGAAAGTGTATTTCCGTCTGCAATGGAAATTTGCCTTTAATCGTATTATCGGTAAGAGCCATGGAAGAAAGGAGCAGACAGGATAACAGTGCTAGGAAGATTTTTTCACAAGGCGCCACATTTCCCGTCTGAGCTACCGAGAAAACCTCGGATACTAAATTTTCACTTCATATTTGTGGCGAGTGGTAATTGTATTTTGCAACAACACCCTGCCGTTTTGCACGCGAATGGAAGGCCATTTTGCCTGCAGCACCAGGGCTGTTTGGCGCAGATTAACCGTTACTTACTGAATTTATTTACGTAATCACATTAATTTAAAAAGAAATGACGTTATATTCTTATGCTTATTGGGGTATGGCTATTATTTTAACGTTGGTGTATAATGGACAAAAGGCTTTAGAACACTCTTAACCTGCTCAGGAAGGATTTTTCATGAACTGTATTCAGGAATATCAGTCAAAGCTTGTTTCGGCTACAGAGGCAGTAAAGATTGTAAAGTCCGGAGATTGGGTCGATTACAGTTTCTGCCTGGGGCAGCCTGTTGCCCTTGACAAAGCTCTTGCTGCACGGCGGGACGAATTGAAAGACGTCAAAATTCGCGGTGGGCTGTGCCTTAGCCCGCTTGCTGTGGTGGAATGCGATGATACGCAGGAGCATTTTACCTATGTAAGCTGGCACTTAGGCGGGTATGAGCGTAAGCTGAGTGACCGCGGTTTGTGCCATTACATCCCCATGCTCTACCGATCCATGCCGTTGCTCTACCGTAAAAGTTTGGAAGTTGACGTGGCCATGATCTGTGTAACCCCCATGGATCGGAACGGCTTTTTCCATTTTTCGCTCAATAATTCCGCGTCCCGGGCCATTGTTGAACGGGCAAAATATATTATTCTTGAAGTGAACGAGCAGCTGCCCTTTGTTGGCGGGATAGAAGCGTCCGTACATATCAGTGAAGTAGACAAAGTGGTTGAGGGAGATAACCCACCGCTGCCGACCCTTGGGCAGGCTAAGGCCACTGATACTGACAGAAAGATTGCCGAGCTGATCATGCCCCGCCTGTGTGATGGCGCAACCATTCAGCTGGGTATAGGAGGCCTGCCCAACACCATTGGCGGAATGATCGCTGCTTCCGATCTTAAAGACCTGGGTGTACACACCGAGATGTTGGTAGATGCCTATATGGAGATGGCCGAAGCCGGAAAGATAACCAATATCAGGAAAAAGACCGATATTGGTAAAAGCCTGTTCACCTTCTGCGCCGGCAGTGCTGCGTTGTACGACTGGGTGCGGGGCAACGGGAATGTTATTTCCGGTCCGGTAGACTATGTGAATTCTCCTACTGTCATGGCTCAGAACGACAGTTTCATGTCCATCAACAGTTGTATTGAAGTGGATCTGACCGGACAGTTCAATTCCGAAAGTGCTGGGATACGCCATATCAGCGGCACTGGCGGTCAGGTAGACTTTTTAACCGGCGCGTATCTTTCAAAGGGCGGTCAGGCTTTTATTTGCTGTAATTCCACATTTACCGATAGGAAGACAGGTAAACTGCAATCTCGTATTTTGCCTGTTTTTGAACCAGGGACAATCGTAACTGCGCCACGCTCGCAGGCACATTGTTTGGTTACGGAATGGGGCCTTGTGGAGCTGGCTGGACGATCTCTCTGGGAGCGGGCTGAACGGATAATCAGCGTGGCCCATCCTGATTTTCGCGACAGCCTTATTGCTTCGGCTGAAAAGCGTGGTATCTGGCGACGCAGCAACCGTATTGCCTGATTTTGGTCTTGTTTTTGCTTACGGCCTTTTATAAAGCATAATAAAAAGGTTACAACTCGTTGAGGTTGTAACCTTTTTTTGTATCCTGTGGTGCCGGGGGACAGAATTGAACTGCCCACACGGGGATTTTCAGTCCCTTGCTCTACCAACTGAGCTACCCCGGCGCGGAAAAATACTTACGTAAAGTTTATATTTTTGGCAAGGCCTTTTCAGGGGAAAGTAAAAATTTTTCCCTTGCTGCAGATTCCCCACTGATGCTTTACAGTACGGGGGTAATGCTTTTGATTATTACAGGTGTGCGGGGAACATCCTGGTACATGCCCTGAGTGCACGTAGTCACCTGTTTGATGCGGTCAACCACATCCTGCCCCTTGATAACTTTGCCAAATACAGCATAGCCATAACCAGATGGCGTTTTGTTTTTGTAATCAAGAAATGTATTGTCAGCCACGTTAATAAAAAACTGTGATGTGGCGGAATGTGGGTCATTAGTGCGGGCCATGGCGAGTGTGTACCTGCTGTTTTTCAGGCCGTTGGCAGCTTCGTTTTCAACAGGTCGGCGGGTTGTGGTCTTTTTCTGCATATCTGCGGTTAAACCGCCACCCTGAATTATGAAGTTGTTGATAACACGATGAAAGACAGTATCATCATAAAAACCGGATTTCACATAGTATAGAAAGTTGCGCACCGTTTTGGGTGCTTTATCGGGATATAATTCTACAAGGATATCCCCAAGACTGGTGGCAATAGTCACTTTTGGTGCAGGCGCAGCCGCGCTTTGTCCGGGCAGTGTAGACATCAGGCCAAGGCACAAAGCAAGTATCATTGTAAAAGTATAAACGTGTTTCATGGTTGTCCTTCAGTATTGCTGTTATTCGGGAGAATTTCCCAGTCGCGGATGCGCAGCTCCACAGTAGGGGTGCCGTAGCTGACGTTAATAACCGGGGTATATGCCAGCCGAATGTGCCTGTTGATCAATGCAGCGGGAATTTGCCCGGCCTGTCGCCAGGCTTTGGCCTGCAGGGTACGGCCAGAGTCCAGCTCCTTTACTTCCAGCGTAACGTGTTCGTTGGCGCGTCCAAACGTGCGCCGTTTTTGTACAACTAACGGTGTGGAGACAAAAACAGGTTCGGGATTGCCCATACCAAAGGGTTGCAGCAGCTCCAGGCCCTTCAGCACAGTAAAGTCTGTGGCCTCTGTGAAGGTAAGTTCCGCATCAATATTCAATGTAGGGGTATACGGGGTATCGCCAAGAGCCTCCCGCACTACAGCGTCAAAGCGTTCCCGAAGAGGTGTAAGCTGTTCAGGTGCAAGTCGCAATCCGGCGGCTTGTTTGTGCCCTCCATATCCTAACAATAAATCGGCACAGCGGGTCAGGCCCGCGTGTAGATCAAATTCGGGTATGGATCGACCGGAACCTTTTATGACGTTACCATCTCTGCACAGGATCAGCACTGGCAGGTACAGTTCTTCCACAATGCGGGAGGCCACAATTCCGATAATGCCCTGATGCCAGCTTTGGCCATATAGCACTAAACCCATACGATTGTGTTCGGCTTTGGCCTGCTGTAGGGCATCCGTAAAGATAGTATCTTCTGCGGAACGGCGGCTGTCATTGAGTTTGTTCAGCTCTGTAGCCAGATTTTTTGCATCGTCGTACGAGTCTGTATTCAACAGAGTATGCGCCAGCATGGGGTTGCCCAACCTGCCGGAAGCGTTGATGCGCGGCGCCAGGCTGAACACAATCTGCCCTGGCCCTAGTTTGTCTCTTGCAGTAAAACCACTGACGATTTTTAACTCAGCGAGACCTGGACGCCGGGCTTCTTTGACCGTCAGTAGGCCGTTTTTGACCAGAATACGGTTTTGTCCGGTAAGCGGGACCATGTCTGCCAGGGTGCCAAGGGCCACAAGATCCAGCATTTCCCGGATATCCAGCTTTTTTCCGGACCATTTTTCTAGGCGGCTGCTGAGCGCCGCCATCAGGAAAAAAGCCACACCAACACCGGCCAGATATGGGCAGGGATTTTGGCCAATGCGGGGGTTGATAATAGCCTGGGCCGCAGGAAGCTCTGCCGGGGGCAGATGGTGATCAGAAATAACCACAGTGAAGCCCAATTCGTTGGCCCGGGCCACAGCTGACAGATCGCTGATACCACAATCCACAGTAAGCAACAGTGTGTTTTCCGGCTGTAGCTCAGTGGCCCAGGCTTCCAGTTTTGGAATATTCAGGCCGTATCCTTCGACAGTACGGTTGGGGAGGTGTATCCGCACTGGTACATGGTGAAAGGCAAGTACCTGCAGCATCAGAGTGGCCCCGGTAATGCCGTCCACATCATAATCACCCCAGATAAGTACGGATTTGCCTTCCCAAATTCCCCGTTCCAAAGCATCAACAGCCTGGCTCATGCCCTGCCAGGCATTGGGATTAGACAGGTGACGCAGGCCTGGAGAAAGGAAGATGTTCATTTCATCAAAAGATGAAAGCCCCCGTTGCCAGAGCAATGTGGCTACTATGGAAGGCACACCCAGCCGCTGGGCAACTTCTTCCAGGTTGGGGGATTTTTCATTGCCTCCATGGCTTCCAGGCATTGCTGCCCCTGTATGAAAACGGTACTGCCAGCGTTTCATGTGCAAACCTCAGGCTGCAGCCATGCAGTAATAGGGTACGAGTTGTATGGACAAAACAGTTCTTCTAGTGTACATAAGCTTTATCCCCGGGAGGTATTTTACTACATTTTTTCATATAGCTGTATATGCTGAACTGCCCGTAATTTTATGGTTTGTTATCACACAGATACGGTTATTGCAGACTGTTTTGTGTGGCTCAGCCTGTGCTTGATATCTTTATGCAGATGTATCTGCCAGGCATCTCTGTTCTTGCTAAGGCAGGTATTGCACACATAATAATTCACCGCGTTTTACCTATTAGCGAAAAGAAAAAGGATAAAAAGTGTTCGACTATGTTGGAAAAAACAGACGGGGCCATAACTTTGTACTGGTTCCCGGCGGTTGGTGCGGGGGATGGTGCTGGAACCCGGTAGCGGATATTTTGGAGGCTGCCGGGCATCGCGCCTTTCCCATAACGTTTACTGGAAGTGGTGACAGGGCACATCTGCTTTCTCCGGAAACTTCTCTTGAGACATATGTATTGGATATTATTAATTTTATTCAATATAACGATCTTTCAGATATTATCCTTGCTGCGCACAGTGTGGGTGGAGTTCCGGTGCTGGCTGTACTAGATCGTATACCTGAACGCATCCGCCATGTAGTTTTTTTGGATGCTATGCTCACCATGGACGGTGAATGTGTGCTGGACATTATTCCTCAGGAAGAGGCTAACCGCCGGCGCGCACAAATCGATCAGGGTAATGGGATGATGCCGGTGCCTACCAGTATACACTTTGCCAGCGAGGCCGTGCGTGAGTGGTTTATCAGTCATCTGACTCCCCAGCCTCTTCGGCCATATCTGGATCGGCTGCGACTGCAGCATGTTTTTGGTAATGGCGTTCCAGCCACGTATGTTTCCTGCCAGCCCGTCCACCTGCCCGTTATTTCCTCCGCGCTTCGCGCCCGGAATATGCCCGAGTGGCGTTATTTAGAGATCACTTCTGGCCATAATGTACAGATTCATCGTCCGGATGATGTGGTGGATATTTTGATGAATGCTTCCCGGCATGAACGGTGAATGGCTGTTTTACAGACTGCCTGAAGGAAGAAGCGTATCTGGCCACATTGGGGAGGTTTGACTGCTGCAGTCCCTTAAGAAAATTTAAGGCCATTATATGTTTACTATCTCACATCTATTTGTTTAAATGACTCTTTTAGCTCTAACAGGCGTCCGGCGATAACGAGGAATGCCTGACTGGCTTGGGCGACAAGCAGTTGATTGGCCAGGCCAAGTCCGTCGCAATAGGTGCGGCTTACCGGACTTAAAGCAACGCCGCCAAGGCCGCTTTCCCCCGATACCACAATCCAGCGACAGTCCGAAGTTTCCATCAGTTGAAGCAGTGCGCCTGTTTCTGACTGTACGGCATTTTCAAAAGCCTGCGAATCGCTTGGATCTGTAAGACTGAACAGAATGTTGGAAACCCACAGCGTTACACAGTCCACAAGTATGGTTGGGCGGACTTGGCTGTTGTACTGGTCTGCGCTAAAGGAAGGCAGTATTGTTGCCAGAGTATGGGCCAGGTGCAGAGGGCACTCCAGTGTGCGCCACTGTGCTGGCCTACGGCTTTGGTGGTGCTGGATTCGTTCATGCATAGCTGCATCGTTCAAATGAGTATCGGCAGTGGCCACGTACAGTACAGACCCTCCTGACCTTATGGCCTGCGCTTCGGCCAGGATACTTTTACCGCTGCGTACACCGCCAAGGTAAACGGTTAAATCGAGTTTGGGGATCATGATATCTGCTCACGTTGTCGGAGGTTACTGCCGGTATTTTGCCTGTAACGTTCCCATGAATGCAAAAGTACGGCGTGCGAGGCTGTAAAATCATCAAAACAGAACAGTTCAAGGCAAAGTACCCCTGTGAATGCGTTTTCCCATAGGGGATGCAACAGGGAGTCAAGGCTCTTTTCCGGCATGAAGGTAAGGGCACGGTGATCGCGTATTCCTCCATAGTATGGTGCCAGGCCATGCAGATGGATAATCCGGATGCTCGGCAGCCATGCCTTAAGGAGTGGCGTCGGGTCACCTCCATCTTTCCAGATATGTCCCACATCAAAGCAACGAGAATATGCACACGGCTCAAGCCACCTATCCCAAAAGCGGGGAGGGAACCCTTCAAGATTTTCCAGGGCCAGCTGTTCCGGGCCGGGCAGCATATCCGCAATCGCTTGGAGAGCTTCAGCTGTCCAACTGTCCCAACCGTGCCTGTCTGGGTATGCGGGGGGCTGTTTTCTGCCCCGGAGATGGGGAAAGTCAACATGCAGTACAAAACTGTGCGGCTGGAGCCGTGCGGTACGATCGACCACCATGCGGATCTTTTCCACTGTAGCCAACGCACGGCGGGGTGTGGAAAAATCCATATCTGTGGGCAGGTGCACATGCAGTGTGGCGCCCTCGCCAGCAATAATATGTGCTATTTCCGTTACTTCAGTTGAAGTGATAAGCCCTTTACCGTGCAGACCAGTTTCCAGAAGCAATAAGGCGACATCATCACAGCGTTCTGCTGTAAAGCGTACTGCCGGGACGTAGTCTTCGTGCAGCAAAAAGGATGTGCTGCCAAGGCGAATCCCGGGAAGTGTGTATGGTTTCACAGTAACTTCCTTTATGGCTGAGCCTGTTCATCGCAGGCAGCATACTGCCAGCACGATACATTCGGTCATTTCAATACTGCAGCCAAAAACATCACCGGTAACCCCGCCTAGGCGCTTCTGTACGGCGGAAAGGAACAGGTACATCCCGGCGCTGGCCACAATAAGAGCCATTATGCCACACCAGCCATTCAGGTAGCAGATGCCAAGCCCAATGGCAGCAGCTGCATATTTATCCCGATGGGTCAGGCCAGACTGGAGTCTTTCGCCTATACCATCAGGCCGGGCTGAAGGCAGGTGCATGGGCCAAAAAACCAGCACCCGGGCCAGAATAGCTGCCATACAGCAGGCTTTGATAAGGGAGAAAAGGCCTTCAACATTTGGTGCACAGGTGCCGGCAAGCTCCATAAGTGTGGAGGTTTTGGTGATCAGTGTGAAAAACAGCGTGACCCCACCAAAGGCACCCAGGCGGGAATCCTTCATGATCGCCAGTCGTTGCTTGGCTGGAGCTTCGGCTAAAAGGCCATCGCCGCAGTCGGCTACGCCGTCAAGATGCAGGCATCCTGTTACCCATACCCAGACAAGGCACCCAATAATACCACACAGGGGGGCGGGCAGGACATAGGAACTTATACCTACAGACAGAGCAACCAACAGGCCGACAATACAGCCAATAACCGGCAGCCAGGCCGCCGCACCCTGTAATGTGGCGGGCAGAGGAGCAGCCCCTACAGGCAGGCGGGTAAAAAAGGCCAGTGCGGCGCGAAACATCACAGGGTAATCTCCAGCTGTTCAAGCGTGTTCATTTCTGTGAGGATACGCACTGCGGCATCAATAATAGGGAAAAACAGCACGGCCCCCGTACCCTCGCCAAGGCGCATTCCCAGTTCAAGCCAGGTGGGGATACCAAGGTGTTCCATAACAATGCGATGCCCTGGTTCTGCCGAAAGATGCGAACCAACCAGCATGGGGAGGACAGTCGGTTGCAGGCTTGCGGCCAGGGCTGCAGCAGCTCCGCTGATAAAACCGTCTACTACTACGGGGATACGCAGTGACGCGCCGCCCAGCATAAAGCCAGCCATAGCGCCAAGTTCCGGCCCGCCAACTTTGGACAGTACATCAATGGCATCACTGGGATCGGGGTGGTTGAGTTCAATCCCCAGCCGGATAAGTTCAGTTTTACGACGGATATGTTGAGAAGAAATGCCCGAACCGATGCCAGTAACCGCTTCTACCGTTGCCCCAGTCAGCACGGCAACCACGGCGGAAGAGGGTGATGTGTTGCCGATACCCATTTCTCCA
This sequence comes from uncultured Lawsonia sp., assembly GCA_964425055.1. Classification (GTDB taxonomy): domain Bacteria; phylum Desulfobacterota; class Desulfovibrionia; order Desulfovibrionales; family Desulfovibrionaceae; genus Bilophila. The sequence continues at coordinate 10,598 of CAYRKU010000011.1, forward strand.
GCGGCCAATAGGGTTGCCCCCTGTGCTGCCCGCTCCCGGGCCATATCAAGGCCTACCTGTATGCAGGACAGTGCCTGATCTCTGGTCATGGCTGGGCCCTGGCTGAAATCTCGTGCAGCATGGACAACTTTGCGCTGTATCAGGCCTATGCAGTCTGATATATCATCTTTCATACCAACATCCACTACCGTCAAATCAGCTCTGGCATTGCGGCAGAAAGCATTGATGGCACCGCCTCCCTTAAGGAAATTGCGTACCTGAATGGTGGTGACTTCCTGCCCGGTAACACTGACTCCTCTAAGGGCGATATCGTGGTCAGCAGCAAACAGAACTACGGATTTTTTGGGAAACAGGGGCCGGTCTTGTCCGGTAATCCCGGCAAGGTGAACGGCAAGCTGTTCCAGCCTACCCAGGCTTCCGGGAAGTTTGGCCAGAGCGTTGAGGCGTTTTTGTGCGGCTTTGGCTGCCTGTTCAGACCAGGCAGGAATATATATTGTGTTCATTCTGTCACCCTGCATTGTGCTGCGGGTAAAAGTTGGTGTATCTTAAATGCTGTTGGCCAGTGCCATGATACACATTTCACTGCTGGTAAAAACGATGACTGCCCGCCGGAGCAGGGTAATGGCAAGTTGGATATGCTCCGGTTGTGCTGCTCGGGTGCCTTCGCCCAGCCATGGGTGGTCGACTATGTCCTGGCCATAGATGGCCGGCCCGCCAAGTTGCAGCCCCAGCGCTCCGGCAAAAGCAGCTTCAGTCCATGCTGAATTTGGGCTTTCATGTGCATTATGAAATTTCCAGCCCACCCGGAAAATATCTTTGCACCGTAATCCGGCAAGGTTTTTTCCGGCTACAGCAACGCAGGGCATGGCCAGCCGTGCCGGGAAAAAATTGAGCGCATCGTCCAGCCGTGCGGCACATACACCAAAGTGAATATATGTTTCATTTTTTTTCCCCCAGAGTGCATCAAGAATATTGGCAGTGCGGTGAAATACCGCCAGAGCAGCTGCACCGGGGAATCCGGCGATCATCATTCCCATTCCTGCCCAAAACAGGGTAGACACAACACCATCAGTAAGATTTTCAGCTACACTTTCCACACAGGCTCTGGCCAGGCCATGCGCATCAAGGTTGTCTGTACAACGGCCAACAAGCATGGATACTGCCTTGCGTGCGGTTTTAATATCATTTTGCAGAAGGGGCTGTGCTACGCGTTGGGCATGTTCGGCAAGGCTGCGCGGGGCAAGGCATATGTATACTATACAGGTTGCAGCCAGCCACTCCGCGGTCGGCCCTAGGCAATAACTTGTTGCCAGCACTAGGCAGCCAGCTGTCGCGGTACAGGGAACAACAGTAAGCAGACAGGCTAGAGCCCCGGCAAAAAACAAGTATCTGTTACTCCGCTCGTGGCGGAGCCATACCTCAAGTCGGATAGCTAGTGCCCCAATCATGCAGACAGGATGCAGCCGGTTGGGTGGTTCCCCAAACAGACGATCCAGCACAAGTGCCGCAAACAGTAAGACACATTTGGCAAGGATCATTGTAACCCCATAATCCTGTAGATGGTTTTCATGTCCACATGTTCACGTACGGTATCCGCCAGCCGGTCCAGCTCATGTTCCACATCATAATGGATTGGTGGATATCCTCCTGGTGGCATATTCAGGTCTGTTCGGACATAATCAAGCCATGCCCGGCGGAAAGTGTCATCGTCAAAAATGCCGTGCAAATAGGTAGCCCAGCATCGCCCATTGGTGTAGCCGCATATCTCTTCCGATCCGGCAATGTGATCCTGTCTGGCTCGGCGGAACAGCGGGAGCGCAGAAGGTCCATGTATAGTGCTGCCATGGTGAATTTCATAGCCGCACGTTGGCACGCCAAGCGGTGTTTCAGCCCGTTCTACCTGAAGCAGAGTTTTGCCTTGGGCAAAGGTGGAGTGCAAATCCATGAGCCCCAAACCTGCGATTTGTGTTATAGGAGATTCAACCCCGGCTGGGTCGTAAATACTTTTGCCCATCATCTGCAGGCCGCCACATATGCCGAGGATCCATTTCCTCTCCTGAGCGTGCGTGATGATTTTGGCAGCAAGGCCGGACTGACGCAGAATTTCAAGATCAGCAGGGACGTTTTTACTGCCCGGAAGGATAACAACATCCGGGTTGCCCCATTCTTCAAGACTGCGGACGGGCCGTAGGCAAACGTCTGGTTCCAGGGCCAGGGGGGCAAAATCTGTATAATTGGAAACGTGTGCCGGTACAATTACGGCAATATCCAAAATGTGGGTACCAGCCTGAATTGGCACCGCCCGTGTTGCCCAAAAGCCAGCCATATCTTCTTCCGGTATGGAAAGTTCAGGTATCCAGGGGATAGTGCCGAGTACAGGTACTCCGGTATGCTCAAACATATACTGGTGAGCGGGGATCAGCAAACTGGCATCACCGCGGAAGCGGTTGACCAGCCAGCCGGCCAGCAGCCTGCGTTCACTTTCGGTAAAGGTAAGCCATGTACCAAGAAACGAAGCGTATATCCCACCGCGATCAATATCGCCCACCAGCAGTACATTGGCCTGGGCATGGGCTGCCATGTGCATATTGACCAGATCGTGTTTCTTAAGGTTGATTTCTCCAGGGCTCCCTGCCCCTTCCAACACCATAATTTCATGTTCTGCACACAGGTCTGTGTAGGCTGCCGTTACCGTAGACCAAAGTTTTTCTTTTTCCCGAAAATATTTCTGCACAGACATGTGCCCCAGAGGTTCACCCAGTACAATAACTTGCGACCCCGTGTCTGAATGCGGTTTCAACAGGATTGGGTTCATGCGCACATCCGGATCAATACAGGCTGCCTGGGCCTGAACTATCTGAGCCCGGCCCATTTCCTTGCCATCAAGTGTAACTCCTGAATTTAACGACATATTTTGTGCTTTAAACGGTGCCACATCGTAACCATCCTGCCGGAAAATACGGCAGAAGGCCGCGGTAAGGATGCTTTTCCCGGCATTGGATGACGTACCCTGAAGCATGATCGCGGGTGTTTTGTGAGATGATGCAGGGGAAGGCACGTAGCCCCGTCTGCTTCTGCCATCTGGGAGATGCCTCTGCACATGGCGCAGGGCAGCGACAAGTTGCTGATGCTCTTCAGGGAAGCGCACGGCTACTCGAAACCATGTACCATCTTCAAGGCCGTAATAGTTGGAGCAGTCACGTATGGCAATGCCGTAATTTTGCAACAGTGTGGTGTATAGATTTTTGGGAGCTTCTGGCCAGCGAAATAGAATGTA
>CAYRKU010000011.1:13884-22531 GCA_964425055.1 uncultured Lawsonia sp.
AAGGGTATACCTGTATGCCTGGCACAGTAATCAGGGCAGAAGCCAGGTTGGTCCGGCGGAGGGCATTTTCCGCACGGGTTTGGGTGGCAAAGGAAGAGCAGTTTTTTAACACAGCCACAGCGGCAGCTACTGCAAAGGCATTGACGCTCCAGGCCGGAATTTCCATGCGTATAGCCTGGGCCAGATGTTGTGCAGTGGCCAGATAGCCCAGGCGTACCCCGGGCAGGGCATAAAATTTGGTCAGAGAGCGCAGTACCACACCATTTGGGGGCAATGCACCCAGAATGGATATTTCGTTTTCCGGCCCGGCATAATCAATGAAGGCTTCATCAAATATCCAGAGAAGGTCTTCCCGTTCGGTGAGAAGAGATTGGCATTCTACAGCCGACAGCAATAGCCCGGACGGGTTGCCCGGATTGGCCAGAAAAACGGCGGCTCCCGCAGGTATTTCAGCCAGAGAGGGAAATGGCGATGCTTCCAGGCCGCCCCAGATATGATGCACATCCAAGCCAGCAAGGCGGCAGGCCAACGCGTATTCGCTGAACGCAGGTTCCACAATATATACCTCAGGCACGCCGCGTTTGGCCAACGCACGAGCCAGTGCGTGGATCAAGTCGTTGCTCCCGTTGCCAAACGCAAAGCATTCTGCCGGCAACCCATGCCGTTGGGAGGCTGCTTCGGCAGCTTCTTCGGCATGGGGAGATGGATAAGCTGAAATGGACGATGTAGCCCGCAATACAGCAGCACGGAGAAAATCTGGTACGCCTTCTGGCCGGATATTCACACTGAAATCAAGCAATTCATTGAGGTTGCGGCCAGAGAGCGCAGCCATGGTGCGTCGATTACCGCCATGCACTTCAGGTTTCATGCGTATCTCGTGGTGTTGAAAAAAAACTCTGCGTGTTGCCGCCTAGCACATCAAGGATACAGGCAACGCAGGCTTCCGGAGATGTACGGGTGGTGTCAAGTACAATCTGATTGGGCAGAGGTAGATGAATAGTTCGCGCCTGTCGCGCAGCATGAGGCCAGTCTGGAGGCCTGTCTGTACGGGATGCTTCTCGCCGTTGCAGTTCCGCGGCAGCACAGTTTACCTGAATGGATAACACAGGTATGCCCTGCAATCTATTATTAAGGTGTGTAATCCAGTTCGGGTTTTCCCCCACAACATGATCAACGATAACCCAGGCTCCGGCCCTGGCAGCAGCTGCGACTGCGGCATGAAAAGTGTCGATCAGAGGCAGTCCGGTACGTTCAAGCCCATCGATCACAGATGTATAGTTGCCTGTAGCCGCATGCAACAGCTGATCCACAGACAGGACAAGGCTGTACAGGCCGTACCGGGTATACAGACTGTGTTGCAGGGATTTGGCCAAGGTTGTTTTCCCTGAACTTGATGGTCCGTTGAGCAAAATCACCTGTCCCTGTCCGGTGCTCTGTACAGGAGGATCGTGCACGGGTACAGAGCAGGACACAGTTGGAGAAGGTGCAGAAAAGGGTGAAAAATCCGCAGAGCCCCAGTACAGATGAACATATCCCGCGCGTATGTTACCGGAAATAATCCCTGCTTCTGTCTGATGAGAAACAGATTGTACGGTGTACAGCGGTGGATAGGCCCGTTGCAGTTCGATATATGACCAGTGAAATTCATGCCCGCGGAATATGTTGCCTTTCAACCCAAAGGGAGCGTCTGCGCACAACTTTACTTCCCGATAACCCAGGGATTGCATTCTGTCGCCCATATGGGCCACAGCATCAATAACACCGCACATGGGAAGTGTTTCCTTCGGGTACCTCTGAGCATTATTGATACAGGTTTCAAGGCTGGTACACAGGTACATATAGCCACCGCATTCGGCATAAATTTCCCCGCCATGCCGGGCAAAAGCGCGTATGGAATGGCGCATGGACACATTGGCAGCAAGTTCACGGGCAAAGGTTTCCGGATAACCTCCACCAAGGTACACGGCATCGATTTTTGAAGGCAGGGAAGAATCCCGCAGGGGTGAAAAAGGTACAACTTCCCAGCCAAGTGCGGTGAGGGCATGCTCGTTTTCTTCATAATAAAAGCAGAAAGCCCTATCTTTGGCAATGGCCAAACGCCGCAGAGGTGTGCGCACATATGGTTCTGGTGTAGGATGCCCTGTTGGACGTGAAATTTTAGTCAGGTTCAGCAGCAAATCTATTTTGATAGCTTTTTCTGCACCCTGGGCAAGGGTATCAAGCCATGTTTCTGTAATACCTGCTTCAGCGGAAGGCACAAGACCAAGTTGACGATCAGGGATTTTCCATGCCGCGTTATGGGGAAGCGCACCGAGCAACGGGGGCAGCTGTTCTTGTTCAAGCGCCCGGCGGATAATGGCAGCATGGTGTGGGCTGCCCACATTGTTGGCCAGCACTCCGGCAATCCGTATCCCCCTCCGTGCAGCCTGAAGCTGAAACCCGGCAACAAGGGCTGCAGCGGACCCCGCCATCCCTCTGGCATTAAATACCAAAAGCACAGGGATACCCAGTGCCTGTGCGCAATCGGCGGTACTTCCTGCCATATCATCAGGGGATCGACCGTCAAAAAGCCCCATAACACCTTCACAAATGGCGATGTCTGCAATCTGGACGTGCCTGTCCCATAACGTTCGGACACCTTCTTTGCTCATCATCCATGTGTCAAGATTGTATACGGGCAGTCCGGAAGCCTGGGCATGAAAGGTGGGGTCGATATAATCAGGCCCACATTTAAAGGCCTGTACGCACAGCCCACGCTGGCAAAAAGCCCGTATCAGGGCAATAGCCACAGTGGTTTTACCTTCCCCGGAACTGGGGGCTGCAAGGCAAAAGGCATGAAACGGCGTTGTCATTCTGGTATATCCGGATATTTTTGCCTGTAGCCACGGGCTTCGTATAGTATACCGGCGTCAATACGGCTGCGGCTACTGCCAATGATAACCAAGGTAGACATATCCACTTCGGCAAGGGGAAGCTCAGACAGATGCCCCATCCATTTATGTTCCTGACTCCTTCCTGCATTCTTGACCATGGCGCAGAGCACGTCACCACGTTGTTTATAAAATATATTCAGGGCTGCAGTAAGCAGTTCCCGTCGTTTATGTCCGGCCGGGTTGTACAGGGCAACCGCAAGCATGGACCGGGCTACTGCATTAAGATTGGTGCGGACTTCTTCTGCCGGGATAAGCAGGTCAGACAGGCTGATCAGAGCGCATCCATTTTGCAGAGGTGCGCCTAGTGCGGCCGCTGCGATATTTGCCGCAGTTATTCCGGGTAAAACCTGAATGGGAATGCCCCTGAAGCGCGGTTCATGGGCGCGCAGCTCGTACAGCAGCCCTGCCATGGCCAGAATGCCCGGATCACCGGAACAGACCATGCACACATTCCGTCCGATAAGGGCTGCTTCCAGTGTGGCCCGGCAGCGGGTCATTTCACCCCGCATACCAGTTTGAATAAGTGCCTTTCCAGGGATACGATTACGGATAAGGTCAATATAACGGTCGTATCCGGCCACAGTATCGCACAGCCGGAGAGCTTTATCTACATCAGGCGTGATCTGGCCCGGTGCGCCTGATCCCAACCCGGCCACAACAATGTGGCCGCGTTTTGACGTTTTGGAGTGAAGGTGCGGTAAACGGGCAAGGGCAAGGGTAATGTCGCCAAAAATTTTTTTGGGAGAATAAAGTTTGGGTGGGTTCAGTGAACCGTACCCGGCGGAAAGCAGGCAGGCTGCCTCGCATACTGAGGCTGTACCTGTTTTTTGGCGGACTGTTTCGGATGGTGTGGGCACCGGCACGGTATTAAGCCTGTCCACATCGTGAAAGGTTACGGGTATCTGCCAGGTGGAACCCAGATCGGAAATGGCAGGTTCATCGGCTTTAAGAGAACAGGATGCCGCACCGGCAAGATTTTGCGGGTGTAAGCCAAAACCGGCCAGAAAGTGTTCGACAACCTGGAGCAGATGTTGCGAGTCTACGCCTCTACGGCATCCAATACCCAGGATGAAGGCCCTGCCGGCAATATCAAGATGGTGTACCCCTGCGGGAAGAGTATTGGGGGTATTCCACAGAACGGCATACCCACAGGTTACCTTTTGTGGATTTTCGATATGATGTATCTGTGTTGTAGATGCAAAATGTCGTTCGAAAATTGCCTGTGGTCCACAAAAGGCAACAGGCTTTCCGGACAGTAAAGCGGTGTTGAGGGGCAATATGGCTTCTGTATTGAGGATACGCGCTTTTTCTATAGCGGCAACTTCATCGAATGCGGGGAGAGCGCTACTGTCTGTAGCTGTACTGATAACAGCCTGACCTCCGGTGATGCGCGCTACGCGCCGGGCAAGACGGTTGGCCCCTCCCAGATGACCGGAGCAGAGACTGATAACATAGTTGCCGTTTTCCGGGCAGACCAACACAGCAGGGTCACGCGTTTTATCGCGCAGCAGGGGCGCTATTTTGCGGACGGCAATCCCCGTTGCACAGATGAAAATATGTGCGTCAAACAGTTCCCATTCTTCAGCCAGACGGGTATTGAACAGCTTGCCTGGTAAATGGATAAGGGTATCGTCGTGTTCCGAGTGTGGGGTACGAATTTCGGTGGGCAGGCCCAGCCCAGCGGCAAGTTCTCTGGCGCGGGCGATACCTTTACTGGTAAACGCGTAGAGGGCGCAGCGGCCGCTGAAAGCTTCCGCATCCAGCCTGTTCCTGTACGCGTGGGAAAAAGTCGCATCATAAAGCCGGGAAGCTTCAGATGTTGGCTGTAATGCCCTGCCTACAAGGATGAGAGCCTGCCGCCTAATGCCGGCTGCTTCAGTTTTTTGGGCTAGATTGCCTACAGTGCCTGTGATGATGCGTTCATCAGGCCAGGATGCTTTGTATACAAGGGCTGCGGGTGTGCTTTCCGTCAAGCCACCCTGTTCCATAAGGCGGTGCATCAGAGGTGCTACTTTCCCTGCACTGAGGAAGAATACAAGCGTTGCCCCGGTACGGGCAAAGGCTGCATCATCTTCCCCCGTGGGCATGGGCGTTTTGCCCTGTGTACGTGTCAGAACCAAGCTCTGACTGCCTCCAGGCATGGTAAGCTCACATCTCAAGGCTGCAGCGGCGGCAAAAACGCTGCTTACGCCTGGGATGACAGATGCGGTTACGCCTTTTTCCGCTAGCCCCCGAATCTGCTCATTGATCGCTCCGTACAGGGACGGATCGCCTGTATGCAGGCGCACAACGCGTTTACCGGAAAGAGCTGCCGCACTCATGGCTGCAATCTGTTCCTCCAAAGTCATGGAAGCACTGTCCAGACAGGTACAGTTTGTTTTGCATGCCTTCAGAATATCAGGGTTGACCAACGAGCCGGCGTACAGCACAAGATCAGCCTGTTCCAAAGCGCGCAGGCCGCGTATGGTGATCAGATCCACGGCGCCTGGTCCGGCGCCGACAAATTCTACGTGCGCACTCATTCCCTTATCCATAATATTAAGATGTTCAATACGTTGCAGCACTACGGCAGAGTTTTGTCGGCGTGTGCCTGCGCCTCAGATGAGAGTAGATCCCTTTGGGCAGACTGTTGTCCCGATCCTGGTAGTAACGTTGCTTCTTCGCACAGAAAATCTCCACTAATATTGAATACAAGCAGGCGAAGATGAACCGTACCTGCACAGCACTGTGTAAAATGCCCCAAAGCGATACGGGCAAGTCGGCGCAACAGTCCGATACGGGCTGCAAGAGGAATGGCAAGCAAAGCCTCACGAACTGAGACACTGCGTTGCATCTGCTGTTCTAGATCCGACTGTGCCGGAAAGGATCGGCGCACCTCAGCATATAGTACTTCTCTGTTCTGTGGGGTTTTATGTGCGTGGGTGTTGCTGCTTCCCGCTGCATATTTACATAGTTTACCAGGCATACAGGCAACAATGATTTCAGCCAGATGGCAACGGCAGGCCTCGGCAAGGGCTTCGCCAATAAAGTCCCCTATGGTCACAAAGGCTTCGGCAGGGAGATTGGGCAAATGCTTTTCTGCGCTGGATCTGGTACGGCCGCCGGTACACAAAACCACACACGAGCCGCCGGAAATGGCGTATGCGTTGATACAGAGGCGAATGGTCTGTATATAGGCTTCGTTACTGTACGGGTGTACCAAACCGCTGGTACCCAGAATAGAGATACCGCCTGTAATGCCAAGCTGGGCATTGAGTGTATGTCGGGCAAGCTCAGCCCCGTTGATCACGCCGAGTTCCAGCAGTCCACATCCGTAAAACCCTGCTTGAGCCATATTATCCGCAATCATGCGGCGGGGGACAGTATTGATGGCCCAGTGACCCTGCTCACAGTCAAGCCCAGGCCGGGTACACAGGCCAATACCCTCCACACCCCGCACAAACAGAGTTCCGGTGGTACCAATCTGGAGAATGTAATCTTCTGGCCTGGCTTCTGCTGGTGTGCAGAAACGGATATTAGCATAGATAACTGCACCGTGGGTACAATCCGGGTCATCCCCGCCGTCCTTACAGATAGCTGCCATATACCCTGATTGCAGGAGGTGGAGCACACGCTCCTGGTCATCGGGAAAAAGCAGCGCTATGCTGTGCAGTACCACGCCCTGTGTCAGCCGTACCCAGGCCGCAGTAGCTACTGCCGCGGCACACGCGCCAGTGGAATATCCCCGGCGTAGATGTGTACGGGATTTGTTCATAACTGCTGTCCTGGTTGTGGGCATTGTTGCTGTTGTTTTTTGTTATATGTTAGCCGGGCGCTACAATCAAGCATCGGCCAGTATCGAATAACCTGGGAAAACAGATGAAAATATCTTGTATTTCTCCCCAGTTTATTTATTTTTTTATAGGAAGAACACAGTGTCCTTTTCCTACTTAACCTGCTTATTGCAGCCAGAATGTTCATTTAGAGGGCGTTATGCTTATTGCCGTACTTACTGTGGAATATGCGTTACACGGTAACGATTCACTTAAAGGGAAGCGCAGCGTAGCCAATAGCCTGAAGCAGAAAGTACGCAACACTTTTAATGTGGCTGTTGCCGAATACGGAACGGAAGAATCCCTTAGCCACCTTCGGCTGATGGTCATTTCATTGAGCAATAGCCAACAACATCTCCAATCCCGCATGGATAAATGTCTGGCCATGCTGGAAGCCGTTTCTTCAGAAGAAATGATCAACAGTGAGCTTGAATTTTTGAATGCAGACGAAAATTGACCCAGTGCGCACTGCCTCTGCCAGCAGCCCGGTGTAACCATTGAGCGAGGATCATCCATGCAGTATACGGACAAATTCTCTCCGGCCGAAGCCATGCTCTCTATTATTCGGGAACATGACAATATTGTTATCGCCGCTCATGGCAGCCCAGATGGCGATGCTATTGGTGCTACCGGGGCTATGGCCTGCATATTGAAGGCATTGGGCAAGCGTTTTGCTCTGTACAACGCGACTGGAGTTCCTGAATATCTGGAATGGGTGCCCTTGCCTGGGCGTATCCATACCAGCCCTGCCACACTGCCTTTTTGCCCAGGGCTGATTATAGCCCTTGACTGTGGCAACGTCTGGCGGTTGGGTAAAGAATTGAACACCGTATTTGCCAACTATCCTTCTATTTGTATAGATCACCATCTCAGTAATTCCTGTTTTGCCTCTTTGGGCAATTGGGTGGATCCGGCAATGGCCGCAACCGGTCAGATGGTCGCCGTCATTGCCGATAGAGCAGGAATTCCCCTTACGGGGGATCTGGCACGGTGTGTGTACCTTTCTCTGGTTTCCGATACAGGCTCGTTTACGCATGGCAATACAAGTGCAGCTGTTTTTCAGCTGGCAGCCCGGCTGGTGGCCGGAGGGCTGGACGCTGCGTCCGTACGGGAAAAACTGGACAATCAGTGGAGCCTTGCCAAAATTCGCTTGTGGGGCAACCTGTTGCAGAAATTGAGTATTGAATGTTCTGGTAGCGTGGCCCTCTGCCCAGTAACGCTTGAAGAAATCGCCTCTTTTGGTGCTGTCAGGGAAGATTTGGAAGGCTTTGCCGAGCAGATGCGCCGCATTCGCGGTGTTCGCGTAGCCGTACTTGTACGGCAGGATCCGGGTAATAGATGCAAGCTGAGCATGCGATCTTCCGGGAATGATGATGTTCGGGCCGTAGCTGCTATGTTTGGTGGCGGGGGGCACTTAAACGCTGCCGGAGCCACCATTGCCAGTACTGATATGCAGTCTGTCATTCGGCAGACGCTTGAAGCTGTTACCCGCATCACCCTGAACGCGTCACTTCACTAAGCGTAAAGCCTGTTCCCTGAAGGCTGTTTCGGAGCTGCCAACGTGAAATTCCTTCTGTGGGGCTTCAGCGCTTTCAAGATGATGTCCCATCAGCAGGGGCAGGCCCTCAAAAGTATGTGCTGTCTTCAGCTCTTCCCCGTCACGGTAGCCGTAATAGACGCCGTCTGGGTCAAGACCGAGTTCTTGACAGATGGGTATATCACGCCGTAATACGGATCCACTGTTTCTTTGGTAATGTAAGAAGATGCCACACGGAGAAAGCCGTTCTCATCCTTAGAGCGGACACTTTCCGTAGCATCAAAGACTATAAAATCATGCCGGTTCATACATATCACCCTTCCAGTGGGGTCTACCTACCTCACCGAATACTTATAGGAGTACAG
>CAYRKU010000012.1:0-21873 GCA_964425055.1 uncultured Lawsonia sp.
GTGTGGACTCCATCCCTATCAATTTTCTCAACGCCATTCCCGGTACCCCTCTTGAGAGCATACCTAAACTCACTTCGCAGGAGGCGCTCAGGAACATCGCGTTGTTCCGCATTGTCAACCCTACCCGCGATATCCTTATAGCCGGAGGCCGCAGTCATGTGCTCGGATCCTGGCAGAGCTGGCTTTACGCTGCAGGAGCCAATGGCATGATGACGGGGGATTACCTCACAACAGCAGGGACAGAGGCAAACTTCGACGCCGCGCTCATGCACACACTGGGCATCAGAGCTTAGGGGGACACGTGAAAATGGAAGGGAGGATTTGGGGCTCCTTGCTAAAAACCAGGTGGTTCATTTTTCCGAGAGTTAAAAAGTATGTTTTTAGAGATGGTCACCTTTTTGATGAGAATCTCTGTATAACATGTTGAAATTAAAATAGAAAAGTGAATCGTTCGATACGTTGTGGTTCTTGACAAATTTTGTTTTTGTGGTTGTTATCCTCTACATCCGTTTAATCCTCTGCGGATACACCACAGAGGGTAACTGTATCCCCACCCAATGGAGAAAAGCCGTGAGCAGCTATCACAAACCTGATTCATCCAGGCCGCTTTCTGTTGTTGATATCCGTGAAGCTAAAGGCAGGCGCAAGCTGGCCATGATTACCGCGTACGACTATACATCTACGCTTATTGCTGATCGGGCAGGTGTGGACATGATCCTTGTGGGTGATTCCTTAGGTATGGTCATGCTTGGCCGTAAAGATACCATTTCGGTTACCCTGGATGAAATGATTCACCACTGCCGCGCTGTAATGCAGGGGGCAGGTCGGGCTCTGGTTGTGGCCGATATGCCGTTTATGACATATGAACCGGGGCCGGAAGCAGCCCTGGCCAACGCCAGCCGTCTGATGCGGGAAAGTGGTGTACGTGCTGTAAAAATAGAGGGTGCTACTCATATTCTGCCCCAGGTACGGGCTCTGGTGAACGCAGGTATCCCGGTGATGGGCCATATCGGGCTGACACCGCAGCGTGCGGCCCAGTTTGGCGGTTTTAAGGTACAGGGTAAAAGCGCTGAGGCCGGCCGGGTATTGCTGGCCGAAGCCCGTGCTTTGGAAGATGCAGGCTGCTTTGCCATTGTGCTGGAGGCCATCCCAGCGCCTTTGGCCGCGGCGGTCACTGCCCGTAGTACTATACCTACCATTGGCATTGGTGCCGGGGCGGACTGTGATGGCCAGGTGCTGGTATTCCACGATATGCTTGGCCTGTATTCCGACTTCACACCCAAATTTGTCAAACGTTTTGCCGAAGTGGGTGCCGTTATGGAAGGCGCTATCCGTGCTTATGCCGAAGAAGTACGGGCAGGTACCTTTCCCACTGCGGCGCACAGCTTCAGCATGAAACCGGAAGAACGCGCTCTGCTGGAGGCGGGCCTGGCCCAGGCTGACCCCGATCAGTAACCATCAACCCCTGTTAAAGGACAGTTTGCCATGCAGGTGATTTACGAGGCAGCCGCATTGCAACGGCTGTGCCTTGGTTGGCGCCGTCAGGGGCTGACAGTAGCCCTGGTACCCACGATGGGCTATTATCATGCCGGGCATGCCAGCCTGATCCGTTATGCTCGTTCTGTGGCTGATCGGGTGGTTGTAAGCCTGTTTGTTAACCCCACCCAGTTTGGCCCCAGTGAGGACCTGGAAGCCTATCCCCGCGATTTTGAGCGGGACTCGGCCATCGTACGTGATCTGGGCGGGGATGTGCTGTACGCACCGGCTCCGGATCAAATGTACGCAGCCGATCACGCCACCTGGGTTGAAGTACCGGAATTGGCCCATACTTTGTGCGGCCTTTCCCGGCCAGTGCATTTTCGGGGTGTATGTACGGTTGTGCTCAAGCTGTTCATGCTTACCCAGGCCCAGATTGCTGTTTTTGGGGAAAAAGACTGGCAGCAGCTGGCTATTCTGAAACGTATGGTGCGCGACCTGAATGTGCCCATACAGCTGGTGGGGCAGCCTATTGTCCGCGAGGCCGATGGCCTGGCGTTAAGTTCTCGCAATGTGTACCTTACGCCGGCAGAGCGCGCCAAGGCCCCGTATATTCACCAGAGCCTTATGGCTGCGGCCAGTGCCGTGGCTGAAGGCGAGCAGGATGCAGCCCAGGTGATTGCCGGCATTCGTGCTGATCTGCAGCAAAATTTGCCGGAAGGGGAGGAGGACTATATTTCCATTGTCCATCCGGAGCAGCTCACCCCTGTTGCCCGTATCACCACCCCTGCCCTGTGTGCTGTGGCCATTCGTTTGGGTAAGGCCAGGCTGATTGACAATATCCTGCTGCGGCCAAAGCCTGAAGCGTAGCCAGTCCATTACTGCAGATGCTTTAGTACGGTACTGTCTGTCCAGTAAGCCAGTTGTGGGACGGTTGTCGCCGTAAAAGAGGTTGCGCAGATCGAAATTGTGTTATCACTAGTCTGAACACTTTCAACGCCCGTCTGAATTCAGGCAGGGCGTTTTTTAGCATGCTTTCCTGATTTGTTTTCCGGCGTTTCTGTTTATGGCCGCAATGTGCGATACGGGTAACGTACCAGATACGCTGGCAACATATTTTATACCCTGCAGCGATTAATCAGCTCACGCGCCAGCATAATAAATTATCGTAACTGAAGATATGCCGGACGGGCTTCTCTATCCCTTCTGTACATGGAATATTTGAACAGATCTAAGCTGTTATGAATCAAAGAATGCACAGTTGCTTTCTCTTGGCTGTCTGTCACTATGGTTTCGATATGTAGGGCAGTTCGGATCGGATTTTACTGTATTGCAGATTTGTCTGATTTTTAGTTGACATTGATTATCAATGGTAGTATCTACCGAGTCCAGAAAGTTTGACTAATAAAAATTTTTACGAATGAACAAACTTTGTATTCGCAGGAGCGGTCATGCCGGAAGCAGTACACCACAGCCCCATACCAGGTAAGGACATGGCCCGTTATTATGCCCGGGAGGGTGTTGACCCATTAGCTCACGCCTTTGACGGGAAAATTGCTGTCCATCCCGGTCTTCGGGGGGAAAAGGTTCCTAGGGACGAGATGCCAGCGGTGCTTGACAGCCTGTTGACCACACCCCGTATGGGCAACAGTGTGGCTTATATTCATGTACCGTTTTGCGAAACCCATTGTCTGTACTGCGGGTTTTACAGCCGCATGTACAAACGGGAAGAAAGTCGATCTTATGCCGATACCGTGATCCAGGAGATGCGCCTGTGGGCTGGAAAGCCCATTCAGAGCAGTGGCCCTGTTCATGCTTTGTACTTGGGCGGGGGTACCCCCACAGTCCTTGATCCGGGTGATTTATTACGTGTTTTACAGGCAGCGGAAGAATTTCTGCCTTTGGCCAATGACTGTGAAATTACGGTTGAAGGCCGGCTGTCTAACTTTGGCCCGGAAAAGATGGAAGCCTGCCTTTACGGAGGTGCCAATCGTTTTTCCTTGGGTGTACAAAGCTTCAATACCCGGATCAGGCAGAGCATGGGCCGTCTGTCCACACGGGAAGAGGTGATAGCGCAGCTGGACCGCCTTATGAGCTATAATCAGGCTGCTGTGATTGTGGATCTTATTTACGGTTTCCCCGGGCAAAATATGGATGACTGGCTGGAAGATATCCACGCGGCGCATTCGCTTAATCTGGATGGGGCAGACTGCTACCAGTTGAATGTGTATCCGCACACGCCGGTTGGCCGTGCCATTGCTGCCGGCAGACTGCCACCTGTAGCGGATATTCCCACACAGGCAGCCATGTTTGCCGCAGGTGTGTCAGCCATGAGTGACGCGTTTTATCGTCGGCTTTCAGTCAGCCACTGGGCCCGTACCGGCAGGGAGCGCAACCTGTACAATGTGTATGTTAAAGGGCGGGCAAACTGTCTTGCCTTTGGCCCGGGTGCTGGAGGGCGTATTGGCGGGTACGTATATCTGAACCAACCTGACTATATAATATGGCAGAAACAGGTGAGTGCCGGGTGTAAGCCCCTGTCCATGCTTGCCAGGCCTATTCCGCACGGTCAAATGCTTGCGGCCGTGGCCGAAGGCATGGAGCAAGGCCGTTTGGACATGCCCGGCCTGGAGGCGGAATACGGCGTACCCCTTGCCCGTCTGACTGCCCCCCTGTTTGCACAGTGGCACCAGGCAGGACTGGTGGAGCAGAAGGGTCCGTTTGTATTACTGACTTTGGCTGGCCAGTTCTGGCAGGTAAACCTTTCACAGTTGTTGCAGGAATATATTGCCTGCGCTTTGGAGGAGTAATGCATCTGCATACTTTTACAGTTCATGGGTATTGTCTGATCCTGTGCTGCCTGTTGACCACTGTGGCTGCAGCAGCTCCGGCTGGGGCCGAAAGTGAAACCCTTACGGCAGAAGATGTATATGTTACCAGCACCCGTGTGGAAAAAGAGCTGCATGACGTACCCATGAGCGTGACCGTAGTTACAGCGGAAGATATCCGTCACTCCGCAGCCCGGACAGTTGGTGAGCTGCTGGAGGACATTCCCGGGGTTCAGATTCAGAACGATGGATCGCAGGGGTTAAAACGGGTATCCATCCGCGGGGAAGATGCTTTCCGTACGTTGATACTTATCGATGGGCAGAAAGTTTCGGAGCACAAATCCATGTCCGGAGCACCACTGTTGATCGATCCTTCCCGTATTGAACGGGTAGAAGTGATCAAGGGGCCGGCATCTGTGCTTTATGGTTCGGACGCTATAGGCGGGGTAATCAATATTATCACCAAAAAGGGCGGAGATAAACCTGTACAGGGTGAGGCTGCTGTAACGTATAACGGTGCTTCTGAGGGGTTTACTGAAAGTTTGTCAGTGTACGGTCGTGTTGATGGTCTGCAGTACCGGGTATCTGGCTCCAACACCAATAACGGCAATGTGCATACACCAATGGGCACATTGCCCAACACTGGGTTCAAGCAGAAGGACGGCAGTGCCTTTTTAAGTTATGATTTTTCCGAAAAATTTACGGCCGGCTTTTCTCTGGATTACTTTGATGGGGAATTCAATTCAACGGCCATAAGCTATCTTGAGAGTGATACGGATTTTTTTGTGAAGGTACCGGAATGGAAACGGGAAAAGTATGCGGTTTTTGCTGAAGCCAAAAACATCAGTTCGTATCTGGCCCGCATGCGTTTGGACGCCTTTTATCAAAAAACACACAAGGAGATGGAAAATTTTGTAGGTGTGCGGGTTCCAGTGATGGGTATGACCAACGATATGGATAACTTTGCCGATAACGATATCCGCACGATCGGCGCATCCCTGCAAACAGACTGGCAGCTGGGGGAGAACAATTACCTGATTGCCGGATACGAAATTAATTATGATCGGCTTAATTCAGACAGTATGACCACCCTAGACATGCGTAGCAGCCGTATGCCTTTTCTGCCGGCTTTGAATTATTCGTATGTGGCCAATAAATTTTACAACGGGGCTCAACTGACCCAGTCTGTTTTTGCCAATATGGAGACACAACTCCCGGCGGATTTTGCCCTCAGCTATGGCCTGCGCTACACACATGTACGTTCTGAATTGAGCAGAGGTGCGGAGCAGACCCATTACACATACAGCCTGGATAATCGTCAGGATACTGCCTTTGCCATGCCGGATGCTTCCAATACAGAGTCGCGCCCGGTATTCAACGTGGGGCTTGTGTATACAGGTATTGAAAACCTTGCCCTGCGTGCCAGCTGGGCCCAGGGATTCCGGGTGCCCATCCTTCAGGAAATGTATATCCAGACAAGTATGGGGGGAAACGGCATTACTTATGGCAATCCTGATTTAGACCCGGAAACTTCCGATAATTTTGAAATAGGGGCGCGGTACACCAACAATGGTGTCAACCTTGACTGGGCCTTTTTCTATCACATTGCGGACGATTACATCACCTCAGTACCCAAAGGGGATGGCAGTGCCGACTACATATATACCAATGTGGCCAAAGCCGAAACCTGGGGATCGGAACTGTATGCCGGATATGATTTTGTCTGCGGGATAACCCCGTATGCTTCCGTTACCTGGATGCGTCGCCAGTATGATGATGGCGATGGTTTTACCACCTTTGACACAGCCACGCCGGCATGGGTGGGGCGCTATGGGATGCGCTTTAGGCATGCGCTTGGTGACAGCGTGGATTTTCATACTGATGTATATCTGCGCAGCCAGTCAGCCACTAAATACGCTTCCGCAAGCGGTGCGGATAATTATCGCATTGGAGGTTTTACCACTGCAAATCTGGCCTTTGGCTTCGATTTTGGCGCTGAGAAGCAATATTCCCTTCAAGCAGAAGTTTTGAATTTATTTGATAAACGATATCAATATAATACAGCGATTATGGAACCTGGCCTGCACGCTAATGTGAAAGTTGGGATGAAATTCTAGCCGATTTTGTACTGGAAGGGTGTAGAAAAAAAATATTATTGAAAATGAAATTCATTTTTGATATAGAGCTTTCTACACTCTCCCGTTTGATCAGCAACGGGGCCATCGTTAACTTACTGATGTTTCAGGCATGTCATGTCTCACTCCTCTGTATGCTTTGCTCCGGTAACAGCACATACTGCCACTTCTTATTGGGATGTGAAGGAACTGGTGGTGGTTGGCGTGTTTTCCGCTGCGGCCAAGTTGGCCACCCTGTTGGTTGCCCTTGTGGCCGGCGGGCCCAACCCTTTGGGCTTTGCCCTGAAAAACCTCGTTTTCAGTACATTGTTTGTAGTTATGCTATATCAGGTACGTAAGGTGGGCACATTGTCTCTGTTTATTTGCATCAACATCCTTGTCAGCACGCTGTTACTGGGGGTCAGTGTCACACTGCTGCCGGCCATGCTGGCCGGGGCGATGCTGGCTGAGCTTGCCGTAATGGCCACTGGCGGCATGGGTAAAGCCTGGGGTCCGGTACTGGGGGTGAGTGTGTACGATCTGTGTTCCAAGGTGGTTTCTCTGGGAATATCGTGGCTATTCATGCGGGAAAATCCCGCCATGCTGGTGGTGATTATTCCTTTTGTGGTCATTGGGTATATCGGATCTCTGTGTGGTTTGGTTACCGGCGTTCGCGCTGTACGGGAGCTGCGGCATGCGGGCATTGTTCGGCACTGATCCGTATACATCAGACTTGCCGGAGGTTGCCCCGGCCAGGCGCGACGCCAGGGCCAGAATGGCCATAAGCCTGTTGGCCTCTGTGGCCACGGTGGCTTTGTCAGCGGTAGAGGCGCAGATGGTGCTTTTTGGCATGTCTGTTGTGTATGCGCTTGGCATGCGCCGTTTCCGGGTATTGCTGACAGTATGGGGACTTGTGTTGCTGATGTTCCTGTTTGCGTCTGCTTGCTCGTGGGGAGTGTCATGCCTGTTTCCGGCCATACCTTTTGAGGCAAAAGGGTTGCTGATTCCCTTTTTACGTGCTGGGGGCATGGTCAACGTTGTTTTACCACTGGCCCTGACCACCCGCCTGCAGGATTTGTTTACGGTGCTTAAAGGGCTGCATCTGCCGTTTTGCATTGTCATCCCGGCGGTGGTCATGTTGCGGTTTATCCCAAATTTTTTCAGTGATATCCGGCAGGTCGGGGAAAATGTGAAGATCCGCGGCTATGGAATGAGCCTGGGCTGGGTTGTGTGCCATCCCCGGCTGATGCTGCGTCTGTTGCTTGTCCCGCTGCTATTTCGATCCCTGCGTACTTCAGAAGAACTTGGGATCGCGGCAGAACTGAAAGGGCTTGCACCCGGATGCATCCCCACATCTTACCGCAGGCCACAGTGGAAAGCTGCTGACACGGCACTGTTGGCTGCTGCATTGGCAGTGGTCGCTGCGGCAGTCTGGTGTCAGGTGGCTGCCGGGGTTCCTTTTTGGGGTGGGGGAATGCGCTGATGCTTGTTTTTGATCGGGTAAGCTGGACGTATTCGTTTCAATCCCGGCCTGCTGTTAGAGATGTTTCTTTTCAGGTGGCTCCGGGCGAGCTGGTGCTGTGTACGGGTGAAAGCGGCTGCGGTAAAAGTACGCTTATCCGCCTGGCCAATGGCCTGTGCCCTCACCATTTTCAGGGTACGTTGCAGGGACAGGTACGTATTGGTGGTGTGCCAACCATACAGCGTACGGTTCGGGCTATTGCCCAGCAGGCAGGAACACTGTTTCAGGATCCGGAGCAGCAGTTTTTTGCCATAAATGTGGAAGACGAGCTGGCCTTTATCCATGAATGGCAGGGAACGCCCCCGGAAATTATCCGGGAAAAGATCGAAGACGCTGCGGATCAGCTTGGCATCAGGGAATTGTTTGCTTCGTCCATTCTGGAGCTTTCGGAAGGGCAGAAGCAGAAGGTGGGCCTGGCTTCGTTGTTGTCGCAGGCACCCGCGGCACTGCTTTTGGATGAACCTTCAGCCAATCTTGACCCTGAATCCACCTCTGAGCTGGCCAGAATTCTGGCTGAACTCAAGGCCAGGGGCATGGCCATTCTGGTGGCGGATCACCGTCTGTACTGGCTCAGAGATATTGCGGACAGGGTAATTGTGCTGCATCAGGGCATGATTGTTGAGCGGGGTAGCTTTAACCTGGTGGCCGATGCTGCAGTGCGTTGGCGTTATGGCCTGCGGCAGGCACAGATACCCGATGTGCGGCAGCTGTTGCCAGATTGTCAGTCTTTACCCGGGATGGAAGGGATCGCCGGGTTGCGGGTACGCGGACTAAGTTTTGCTTATCCACATAAAAAACCTTTGTTTTCAGATGATTGTCTGGCCCTGCAGCCGGGTATTACGGCGCTTATCGGGAATAATGGCGTGGGAAAAACCACGTTGGCCCGTCTGCTTGCCGGGCTGAACCGGGCTGAAAGTGGTACTTTTTTTCTTAACGGTGTTGCTGTCCCATCGATCAGCCTGCCCGGTCGGGTGGGTATTGTGCTGCAAAATGCGGATCACCAGCTATTGATGCAGACAGTACTTCAGGAGGTGGAGCTGTGCCTTGCCCCATCTCCCCTGCACCAGGTCGGGGCAGGCAAAGGACATGAGGTACTGCAGGATGAAGCAGAGTCACTTCTCGAACTATTTGGTCTGACCGGGCTTAAAGCCAGACACCCGCAGTCGCTTTCCGGTGGGGAAAAGCAACGTCTGGTCATTGCCTGTGCCTTTGCCCGGCACCCGGATGTTCTGATTCTGGATGAACCCACTAGCGGCCTTGATGGCCGCAATATGGCCCGTATTGCCGATGCATTGCATCAGCTGGCCGGGCAGGGGGCGTGTGTCCTTGTTATTACGCACGATCTGGAGCTGATGCACCGCTGCTGTACAGCTGCTCTGCACCTGCCTTTAACCTTTCAATCACAAAGGAATGTCCGATGAAATGTCTGGTTGTGTACTCTTCCCGTACCGGAAATACCAAAAAAGTGGCCGAGGCCATTGCTGCAGAACTGACATCCGGTGAACTGTATCCTGTGGAATCAGCCCCGGATATCACCGGTTTTGATTTAGTAATTGCAGGTTACTGGGTCGACCGAGGTATGCCCGATGCCGCGGCCAGAGCTTGGCTTGAAACCGTGCACGATGCCAGTGTGGCCTTATTTGGTACGCTTGGTGCCTGGCCCGATTCCGATCATGCCAAAAGCTGCATGGCAGCTGCCGAGACGTTGCTTACCACGCCGGAGCGACACAATACAGTACTTGGATCCTGGCTGTGCCAGGGGAAAATTGACCCTCATGTGCTGGAAATGATGCGCAAGGTCGCGGCTGATGCACACCCCATGACGCCGGAACGGATTGCCCGTATCAAAGAAGCCGAAAAACATCCCGATGCTGCTGATCTTGCCCGGGCCCGGGCTTTTTTTGCCGCTATTGCCCGGCGTATTGAAAAACAGTGAGAGATGGAATGGATATTGCCTCGATATATGCTGCTATTGGGCCGGCTGGCGTGGCACTGGTACTGGTGGCCTGTGCCGTACTGTATTTTGTAGTGAGTACACTGCTGTACCTGCATTTGGTGTGGCGTGATTTCCGGCACAGTTTTGCTGACAGTGAAAAGCAGGATGGGCAATATCTGCTTGCTGTCTGCGCACAGAGCGACAATCCGCTTGTTTGTATCATTCGGGATATTGTGAACACACACGGCGGGCATTCTGAAGATATCCGGGCTGAGGTGGCCTGGCTTTTTCACCGTAATTTTGAGCGCGTGATGCGGAGCCTGTGCTATCTGCGCCTGTTTGCCGTTGTTTCTCCGCTGCTTGGCCTGCTGGGCACCATTTTCGGCATGGTCAATGTTTTCCAGACCATTGCAGCCAGTACTGTTCCGGATGCGGCCATGCTGGCCATGGGTATTCGTGAAGCCTTGCTGACCACTATTATGGGTCTGTGTGTCGCCATTCCGGCCCTGATGTTCTATTATTTTCTGATGCTTAAGTTTAAGGGATTTCGCTTGGAAGCTGTGGAGCACAGTTACCGGGCTTTGGAACTGTGTACCGGAACACGCCGCGGCGGCGTGCACATGGGGAAAGGACATGTTTGATGCAGATGAAGAAGAGCCTGTCATAGACCTTACCCCCATTATTGATGTGGTGTTTATGCTGCTGGTGTTTTTTATTATGACAACCACCTTCAGCAAACCGGTGCTTGACATCATTCTGCCATCTTCAGAAATGGCCGAACCTCAGGCAAAACGGCAGCAGGAACTGGTTGTGACCATCAGGTCCGATGGCAGAATGCTGTACCAAAACCGGGAAATCGACATGGATGAACTGCATACGCTGTTGTTTGCACAGCCGGAGGCTTTGTTGAATCTTTATGTGGACAAAGAAGCACACTTTGAAGCCTTTGTAGCCGTTGTAGATGTGGCGCGGAAGCGGCCGGGAGGGCATTTTGTCATCAGCACGCAGCCGGCAAAGGGGCAGTGAAAGATATATGCGGCCTGTTTACGGGGCAGCACTGCTGCGTAGAAGCCGTGCCGGAGCGGGTATTGCCTTAGCGGCCATGTTTCTGCTGAGCGCGGGTCTGTTTGCCGTGCTGCCCGTTCTCAAAATTATGCCAACCCAAAGCCAGTCATCGGCAGTGATGATTCTGCGTACGGTACAGCCGGCATCAGACACGGTACCGGTGCGTAAGCTTCTGGCAGATACGTCAGAGGTAACCTTTCCCATGGAACAACCAGTCGAAGTCAAGTCTGTACCATTGGAACAACCGCGGCCAAAGCCACGCCAGTATAGGCGGACAAAATCCGCTCCTGTGCTGCCAAAGGCTGCCCCTATTGCACCCGTACAGCAGCCCGCCCAGGCAGAGAATGCCGTAACCAATACTCCGTCATCCTCAATACCGTCCGGCCATGCTGCGGATAAGCAGTTAATGCAACAGGATCGCGGTGATGTTCTTGCCGCGCTGCTGCGTGCGGTGAACCGCCATAAAAAATACCCACGCCAGGCCCGGAGGACAGGGGCTGAAGGCACGGTACATCTGCGGGTGAGTATTGGTTCAACCGGCAGAGTAACTGAGTGCAGGCTTGAGTATGCCTCGGGACAGACCGTGCTGGATTCAGCTACCATGCGCTTGGGGGAAAAGCTTGTGGGCTTGGAAGTTGCCCCCGCCGGTAAAGCGGGATTTACGGTGGTTATCCCGGTGCATTACACGTTACAGAATGTCTGAAAAATCTGAACTGTATAGAAAAAGTTAAATCAATACGCAATGTTGGAAAAAGAAAGCAGAGAAGTCTGCTATTTTTATTTCTTCCAGAAAATTTAGTGTAAAAGAGTTTGCCAAAGGGGTAAGAGGTCACTGGGGTATAGAAAATAGCTTACATTGGGTAATGGATATTGTGTTTACGATGATTCGCGAGTAAGAACGAGACATGCAGCAATAAATTTTGTAACGCTAAAGCATATAACGTTAAATATGATGAAATGGTTATCTGTAAAAGCAAGTATGCGCTCGCGTCGGAAGATAGCTGGCTGCTGGGATAACGAGTTCTTGGAAGCCGTTTTGAAAGCCTCTCCTCTCTCTTAATTTTCATGCGTTTGCCCTGCCGCCAGCACCTGAAAGGGTTTACAACTCCAGGAAAAATTTTTATGAGATTTTCGCCATGCTACATCGAGTTATTAACCCTTTTGCTAAGGAAGGCCTATGTCCGGAGAATTATACCTCACCTATCTCAATGCTCTGGACGTGGAAAAGATCGCCCTAAGCGACGCGGACATCCTTGCTGCCGTGGAAGAATCGCTGCGGGCTCAAGGCAACGGGCAGACCAAGATCGAACCGCGCGTTCACCTGGTTCCGGAAAATTCGCAAAAAGGCCATTTCAACATCCTGCGCGGCTATATCCAACCCATGCACCTTGCCGGCGTCAAAATCGTCGGTGACTATGTGGACAACTACAAAATTGGGCTGCCCTCGGAACTTGCCCTGCTCAACCTGTTCAATCCCGACAATGGCATTCCCCTGGCGGTTGTGGACGCAAGTTCCATTACCGACATGCGCACCGGGGCCATGACCGCCATTGGGGCCAAGTACCTGGCCCGCAAAAACTCACGCGTACTCGGGCACATCGGTGCTCGCGGCACCGCGTACTGGAATGTACGGCTGCTTAATTCCCTGTTCCATTTTGATGAGATCCGCGTGCATTCGCGTCGCCCTGAAAGCCGGAACGCCTTTGGCGAAAGACTGGCGTTCGATCTTGGCAAAACGGTCAACGTCGTTGATTCCTGGCAGGAATGCGTAGAGGGCGCCGACATCGTTGTGGAAGCCTCCCGCCTGCCGGAGCCAAAGCCACTGCTCAAGACCGCCTGGATCAAGAAGACTGCCTTCGTTGTGCCCTACGGCACCATGAGCGCTGTTGAACTCTCGCTCACGGACATCATGGATAAAATCATCGTCGATGACTGGGGGCAATGCCGTAAGGGCCTGCCCTATGGCAGTCTGCGCCCGCACGTCGAATCCGGCAAGCTCTCGAAAGAAACCCTGTACGCGGAACTGGGCGAGATTGTGGCCGGCAAAAAACCAGGTCGTGAACACGATGAAGAGACCATTTTGTTCTGGCATCGCGGTCTGTCAACCTCTGACATCGCCCTGGCGCGCGCTCTCCTTAAAAAAGCCGGGGCTTGTGGCTGCGGACAACGCCTGCGCTTCCGCTAGAGCGGTTTGAAAAAGTATTTGGAAAACCGCTCCAGTGCCCTGTAAGGGGCGCTTTGCGCCAACCTAAGCGAAAAATGGACATGAATACCCATATCAGGGCGGGCATCTCCACCAGCTCGGCGGCCATAGCGCCGGCCAGGGCGCTGCTGTCGCCTCCTGGAGTCGGGGCGTCAGAGGCCAGCGGACATGAAGGCATTAATGGGCATGTGATTCAGCATAAGAGATCTCCTTGTCCAGAGTATTTTTCCAGCATGAAGGGCCGCGGCAGGCGTCAGGCTGGCGAAAGATAGCCCAGGCGTATGGCTGCGGCTTCTTGCGCAGCAAGGGCGGCATACCGCTTTGGCCTGACAGGGGCAAAGCCGGAAAGCCCCAGTGCCGGCAAAAGATCGCCGGCGTACTCTGTCAGGGCGAGACAGGCTTCGGTCAGGGCCTGGGCTGTGCCGCTGTCGATGCTTGGCGAGGCAGTCAGAAAGGGCATGGGCGTCCATTCTGTGGCGGCGATGGGGCACAGCCCTTCGACCAGCTGCCTAGCATGGCGAAGATAAAGCTCAAAGGCGTAACTGTCCAGCGGCGCAAGATCGATGTCGCCGGAGTTCAGGGCGGCAAGCAGGGCACCGGGGCTGGCATACGGGCCTTTGGCATGGGCGAACAGGCGTAGCGTGCCGCGCTGTCTGGCATACGGCGCCAGCCGCGCGCGCAGGGCGTTATACCCCGACTGTGAGTGCGCGGCCATGAAGCCGACGCTGCGCTCGAAACTTGCTTCCAGAGAACGAGGGCCGTTTTTTTGGCGCGCCAGGAGAAGCGAACGGTAGCTGGAAGCGGCCGGGGCAGGCATGTTTTTTTCAGAATCCGAAGGCAAGCGGACAGAGTATACGGGGACTGGAGCCGCGATAGGGCGATGCCGGCAGCCGTATTGTAAGAAAGGCCTGCCGCAGAGGAAAACCAAGCCCAGGTCGTCGCGGGACCAAAGCGCTTCCAGTGGCGCCGGGGCGGTGTGGGGGATGATGTGTAGGGTCACGCCGGATCTTACGGCAACGCGTGCGAAGAGTTCGGCCCAGAGCCGTGCGACGGCTGGAGCAAGATTGTACATGCGCGAGCAGGCCAAAAGCGGCTTGGGCATAGGCTATCTCCAGAAAGCAGAGGGCTGCGTTTCGCTGTCAGCCTTTCTTCGCAAGATTTTTTCCAAGCCAGACCAGGGTCAGCACTGTGGCGGCAAGGAGGGCGGCGCTGATGGGCCTGGTCAGGAAAACTGTCAGATCCATCTGATGGACGACAAGCGCGTCTCGCAGATTCTTTTCGATGATCGGGCCAAGAACCAGGCCCAGAACCAGAGGCGGCATGGGCAGAGCGAGCAGGCCGAGATAATATCCGGCTACACCCAACACGCCAACCAGCAGGACGGCAAAGCTGGTGTTGCCATCGGCAAAGCTACCCACGGCAGCCAGAACGCCGATGGAGGGCACGAGAATGCGCATGGGCACGTTAAGGATCTTTGGTAGGAACGGGCGGGCCAGCATGCCGGAGAGCAGCAGCCACAGATTGGAAATCATGAGTATGCAGATGATTCCGGCAAAGAGATCGCCGTGTTCCAGGATGAAGAAGGGACCGGGCGTGATGTTCTGGATGAGCAGCGCGCCAAGCATGATGGCGGTCACGGTATCGCCGGGAATGCCCAGGGTCAGGAGCGGTACCAGCGCGCCGCCGGTCACGGCATTGTTGGAAATTTCGCAGGCGATCACAGCGCCTGGCGAACCTTCGCCGAGAGGAGTATCCCTGGTATCCTGACCCCTGGCCGTCTCGCTGTAGGCGATCCAGGATGCGATGGTAGGGCCGGTTCCGGGCAGAATGCCAATGCCTGTTCCGATAAGCGCGCTTTTGCAGGAAAGCCACTTATGGCGCAGCAAGACGGCAAGGGTTTCCCTGAGCGAGGCGCTCTGCTGCGCAGGCAGGGCTGTGGGGGCACGTTCGCCGCCCTGATTGAGCATTTCCGTTACGGCAAAAAAAGCGATGAGCGCCGGAATGAGGGGAATGCCTGTCAACAGCTGAGACAGATTTCCGGTAAGGCGGATGACACCGTATTCAGGATCGAGGCCTACAGTTCCCAGCAACATGCCCAGAGTGGCGGCAATGCAACCGCGCAGGATGGAACCGCGGGAAATGGCCGCAACACAGACAAGCCCGAAGATGCCGAAGCTGGTATACTCCACGGAAGTGAATTTGATGGCGACGCCAGACAGGGACGGGGCCAGGAGCAAGAGCACGACACCAGAGAAGATGCCTCCCAGGAAGGAACCAGTAATGGCCAAAGCCAGGGCCAGATCGGCGCGCCCCTTTTTGGCCATGGCGTGGCCGTCGAGAGCGGTGGCAGCGTTGCCTGGCGCCCCGGGCGTGTTGACCAGTATGGCCGGAATGGAACCAGCGAAGTAGCCCCCGCAGTAAATACCCAAAAGCAGACTCATGGCCTGGCTGAAGGGAACGCCAAAGGTCAGTGGCGTGGCGATGGCGATGCCGGCCGTGGCGGTCAGCCCGGGCGCCGCGCCAAAAATCATGCCGATGACTATGCCGATAAAAGACCACAGCAGGGTGAGCGGCACGGTGGCCATATTCAGCCCGGCCAGGATGTCCGAAACACTGATCATGTCCATACGTCACCACCAAATAGGCAGAAGCACGCTAAAACCGTAACGGAACAGAAGGTAGATGCAGCATGTCGCCGCAAGGGGGAAAATCAGTAGTTCCCTGCGGGTCGCTCGCAACAGCGCAAGGTTTGCTGCCAGAAAAAGAAACGTGGCCAGCCGGTAGTCGATGAGGCCAAAGGTTGCGGTATAGACGAGGAGGGCGAGGACGAGGAGGAAACTTTTGGCATGGCAGACTACTGCCTTGACGGCAGACAGCGGCCTGCCGGCGTTGCGGAGCATGAGCGCAAGGCCAAATACCGCCAAGAGCGAGCTGAGCAGCAGAGGGAAAAAGCGGGGAGACAATTGGGTAGTCGCCGGCGGCGCATCAATAGCCAGACAGCCCATGCCTGCCATCAGGCCGATGCCCACGGCAATACCCCCCAGCAGACGATCGGTAGTCCACATGGTCTCCTCCTTTCAGGGTGTCTGTATGGGCCACGCCGTTGTGTTTCTCGACAACGATGTGGCCCATGGCCTTATTTCTTGAGCAGTCCAAGTCTTTCAAGAATGATTTTATGGTCCGCGATATTCTTTGTGATGACTTCCTGGAAGGCAGGGCCATCCAAGTAGGCATCGATGAACATCAATTTGGCGTAAATATCGCGCGTAGTCTGGGAGTGCGCCGCTTCGGACACGGCCTGGGACAACTTTTTGACCACAGTGGCAGGCGTGTCCTTACGGACAATCAGGCCGAACCAGAGGTTGTCCGGGGCGCTGTACCCCAGCTCCTTATAGGTGGGCACGTCGGGCATATAGGGAACGCGCTCGTCTGCGCCCACAGCCAGTACCCTGAGTTTGCCGCCCTTATACAGAGACAGGTAGACAGGCGTCGCTGTGAAGACAAAGTCGACTTCGCCGCTCAGGGCCTTCATGACCGCGCCGTTGCCGCCCTGGCCGCCGACGTGGGTAAGGTTGAGTCCATGTTCCCTGGCAAACTGCGTCATGCTGATACGCTGTTTGGTGGTGGGGCCGGGAGTGGAGTAGGTGAGCGTGCCCTTTTGGGCAGCCTGGATGAGGTCTTCCATGCTCTTGATGGGACTGTTGGCCGCCACGGCAACGGCAAGCGGGTTTTCCACAAGCTGGGCCAGGGGGATGAAATCGTCGGCAGTGAAGCCGCTTTCGCTGATCAGCGGCCCCGCGGTCAGCGCGCCGGTGGAGGCCATGGCCAGCGTATAGCCATCGGCAGGGGCCTTGACCACTTCAGCAAGGCCGGTGGAGCCGCCACCGCCCGCGATATTCTGGACAATCACGGGCACGCCAAGCACTTCGTGCATCCGTTCAGACATGACGCGCGCCGTGTTGTCGATGGAGTCGCCAGGCGCAAAGGGCACAATAATACGGATGGGCCTGGACGGGAAGTCTTCGGCCTGTGCGGTGCAGACAGCAGCGCCGAACAGGGTGAATACCGCCATGGCGGCAAGCGTCAGTCGTTTCATGCAGGAACCTCCATGCGTTAATCGCGGTCAGCGGTTGAAGGAAAGGCCGTCCGCTTCAAAGGACAGATAACGGGGTTTGCTGTCCTGTTCCGGATTGCCGTAATAGGCGATCCAAAAGGGCCGGTATAGGATAGAAATAACAGCTGGAGCAGTGAACTGGGCCAAGTTTCGGCACATGCGCATGATGATGCGGTTGGCGTAATCTTCCGCGCATGCCTCCGCCTCCCTGGCATCAATGTCATAGCGACCGCTCTGGAAGATGGGGCCGTCTGCCTCTTCGGTGTGCAGCGCTGTGTCCACAACAGCGCTCTTTGCCATCAAGGCGTCAACGATGAAGGGCAGCTGCCCTGAAACCATGTGGGTTTTAAAGGGAAATTTCCGCGCCGTAACGCGGTAGGCAAGCGTCACAAGATAAAACTTGCGGTATTCCAGGCTAAGCTTGAAAAGCGGCGCGCGGACGAAAATTTTGCCGAGCAGCCCGCCCTTGCTGCGGGCCTGGACCTCGACAGCTTCGCGTTTGACGGTAATCGGGGTGGCGGTAAACGGCATGTGAAAGACTCCCTTAGCGCGCTTGCGTTTTCCGCGCAAAATGTAAACGAGAACTCGTTCCCCGCGAATGCGGGAGCCGAGCGTCATCTTGAGTCAGAGTGCTCAAACCCTCGTTCCTGGAAGGAACTTCCCTGGCCGCTGGAGGCGCGGCGCGTGCGCCGCTGATAGCGTAGGCGGTGCGTTCGGCTTTGCCAGTGAACATCCTTGCCCCGCCGGAGCGGGGAAGGAAACGGGCCGTTATTATTTGTTCATCTGGAAGAAATCCCAGTAGGCCTTGCCGGAAAGGAAGAAGGCCACGGCAGCGATACACAGGGGCAAGGCGTAGCCGATGAGGCTTACCTTACACAGCAGGCAGGACAGGATGATCGCGGTTTCCGTAAGAATCATCAGCACGATGAGATAGTCTGTGCGGGTAGGCATGCTTATTCCTCCACGGCCGAATGCGAGATATTCCGGCCAAATTGATTGCCCACAAGGAACAGGACAAAGGACACGGGCAGAGCCACCAGCATGGGCCTCAGCCCAAGGGGATTGCCGATGAACTGCCAGATAAGCGTCATGCTGAAGCCGCCGAGCATACTGAGGAAGCCGCCGAGCACGGTGAGCCGTCCCTTCCAGAACAAGCCGCCGAGCACGGGCATGAAGGCCGAGGCCAGATAGAGGCCGCCCAGGAAGATCACGGCGTCGAGCACTTCCTTGAACTGGAAGGCCACAGCGCAGCCCGCGATGCCGATGAACACCATGAACACACGGGTCAGGCGGATCTGTTCTTGGTCGGTCATGTTCTTGCGGAACAGGGGTTTGATGATGTCGCAGGCCAGCGTAGTGGCGCCAACCAAGTAGAAGGAACTCATGGTCGACATGATCACGGCCATGATGGAGCAGATATACAGGCCGGCGAAGAAGGGCGGCATGTGGTTGATGGCCATGGTCAGGAAGGCCTTGCTGCCCTGCAGTTCGGGATACTGCACCCGGGCGCAGAGGCCAAGCAGGGTGATGATGACGTCAAAGCCCAGCCAGATCATCAGGCAGGTGAGGTAGGCGCGCTTTGCCGTCGTGGAATTGTTCGATGCGCCAAAGCGCTGGTAAGCCGCCGGATCGGCATATACCTGGAAGCCTAACAGGAAGAAGACAAAAAGCTGCGCCAGGGTCATATTGCCGGTCGGCTCGAAGTACGAGGCCGGCAGGGCCGCGGTCAGGCCTTCAAAGCCGCCAACCTCGCCCCACACCGGGATGAGCAGAAATAGCGTGAGCGTGGTCATGAGCAGGAACTGGAGCACGTCCGTCATCACCACGGACCACAGCCCGCCGAAGCAGGAGTAGACAATCACCACGCCGACGATGGTTACGCCCACCAGCCAGTTGGGCAGGCCGGTGACGGTATTGCCCATGATGCCAACGGACACAATGTCCATGAGGCGGCTGGAGTAGCAGAGAATGAGGATGGCGCCAAGAATGGCCACAGGCCGGGCGTACAGACGGCTGAGCAGGGAGGGAATGGTGGTTTCCTTAATGCCGCGTACGCGCGGCGCGACCCACAGGGCCAGAGGGATGCGACCCAGGTGGGCGGGCACGCACCAGACAATAAAGGCGGCAATACCCACCTTGAAGGCCAGTTCCACCGTGCCGAAAACGGCCCCGGATCCATACCAGGTGGCGGCGAGGGTGGCGACGACTATGGGGTAGGGCAGGGAACGGTTGGCCATGAGGTAGTCGCTGGCATTCTTGATTTTGCGTGAGACAAACCAGCCCACAAAAAGCATGGCGCCAAGATAGAAGAAGATGGCAAACCAGTCCAAGGGGTACCATTGCAAGGTGTCCATACAACGTTCTCCAGAGTTATACCTTTATACCAGGCTGCCGTGAGCGATGGCAGTGAATACATTTTTGCGCACCAGGTCATAGACCTTGTAGATGTCCTCAGTGACAACGCGGTCGGCGCTGAGGAAGGGAATGCTTTCGCGGATCGCAGCATGGGCGCGGGCGGTGCAGCGTCCAAGCGGCTTTTCCCTGCGTAAATCGATGGCCTGTGCGGCATGGAAGGCGATGTGAGCGAGGATGTAGCGCAGATTGTCGAGCATGCGGGCGGCCTTGTCGACGACCAGCGGCAGGTTGGTGGCATGATCTTCCACATCCCCGGAAACCGAGAAGTAATCCAGGCAGACGGGGTTGGCCAGAAGCCTGTTTTCCGTGTCCAGGGCGGTGTAGGTCTTCTGATTTGTGGTGTAGGCCATGACGCTTGTGCCGTCCGGGCTTAGGAAGCGGTTCAGGCGGCTGAAATAGGGCGTGTCTAGGCGGATGAGCTGATGACAGAGCGTCTTCGACAGCTGCGCCAGAGACAGGCCAAGCATTTCAAAGCCCAACGCTAGGGACGTGGGATCAAAGTTGGAACAGGAGATGATCCGCCGCTCGTCCGCGAGAACGCAGGGATTGTCGTCGCTGGAATTGATCTGCAGGTTCAGGAGCGGCAGAATATAGCTTAGGCAGTCGCGCACCGCCCCCAGGGAATGGCAGCCCGAGCGGTAGCACAGCGGATCCTGGAAGGTAGTGGCGATGCCGCCCCTCCAGAGGAAGCTCCCTTCCAGGAAGCTGCGGACGCGTTCGGCTGTGCCCATGGGTCCGGGAACAGGGCGCATGGCGTAGGCCGCCGGATCCAAAGGGCTGGTGTTAGCCCCGTAGGCCTCAAGGGTCAGCGCAAAAAGCAGCTCCGCGGCGTCCATGAAATCGCAGACATCCTGGGCGAGCAATGCGCCAAGCCCGCTGCCCTGAGCGTTGGAATTGACAATGGCCAGCGCGCCCTTGCACTCCAGCGTCAGCGGCTGGAGTCCGGCCTGGGCCAGGGCTTCTCTTGCCGACATGCGTTTACCCTGATAGTCAACATTGCCTTCGCCGATGATGGCCTGCCCGATGAACGCCATCACCACGAGATCAGATTCGCCAATGGAGCCACGCCGGGGCATGACCGGATGGATCCTGTGGTTGAGCATGTCGCGGTAGCGGTAAACCAGTTCGGGCTGCACCCCCGTGCCATCGGACAAAAAGGTGTTGAGCCTGACAAGCAGTGCCGCTCGGACTTCCTCCTCAGGGGCTTCCGGCCCTAGGGCGGCGCTGTGAGAATGGATGACGCCGCGATTGAAGGCCTCCATGCTTTCCGGGGTGATGGCCCAGTCTTTGTTTCTGCCCAAACCCGTGTTGAAGCCGTAAATCGGGGGAAGGCTTGCGTCCTTGGCCATTTCTAGGACAATGCGTCGCGTTTGTTCCAGGCGCTGGCAGCGTTCGGGCATGATTTCAACGCGGACATCGCCGCGCGCGATGCGCGATACAGCCGAAACCGTGAGGTTTTTGCCGTCTATCCAGCAGATTTCCTTCATTTTACTTCCTTATTGGTTTGAGACCTCGGCCTTCAGCCCGAAAAATTCCGTCACAGTTGTCTCCTTGTGCATGCGGCCAGGTTAAGCGCCTTGGCTGAAGAAGTTCTAAACCAGATTTTGCAGCAGTTCTTCGTTTACGGTGTAGGCAGGGTAGGTGATAGCGCCCGGCGCATTCGGTGTTAAAGGCCGCGCAGACATCTCTCGCGTTGGGGTTTCTGGCCCAGCCGCGCCGCGCAACGCCGCTCATGACATCCCACATGATCGTTGAACGCAAGGTGGCGTCTACCCGCGCTGCCATCCAGCACCATGCCAAAGCACTGCACGGCTATATCCGCGGTCATGTTGCTACCATCCTATTCCCCTCGATATGAGCATCAAAGTCAAAAGAATATACAAGAAAACTTATCTGTTTTATAAGTTATGATATGTTTCCACGGCATTCCTGTCAACTGATTTCTCAATTATATGCAGACCGCTGCACGGCAAAATGCAATTAATATATTGATATAATTATAAAAACATGGTGATATTTTCTTATCACAAAGGAGGAAATATGCCCGAGAAAACTACCGCCACGCCTCTCGTTGATTGCCTGGTCAATCTGCAACACAAAAAGCCTACTAAACTTGATGTCATCAATCAGATGATAGACTTGGCGACCGGTAGCCAAAACATTGGGCAAAGCTTTCAAACGTGGAACTAATGCCGTTGGA
>CAYRKU010000013.1:0-15514 GCA_964425055.1 uncultured Lawsonia sp.
AAGCCGTCAAATCAACAGAAAAAAGCTTCACAATTTGCCGGATGTTAGCCCCGGAGGTATACCCCGCTGGCAGCTTCAGCTTCTGGCGCCAAAGGCCGCCGGATTCAGACAATCAAATCTGTCGGATGGACTCCGTCCCTTGTGCCGGTATATGCCCTCTACCGGAAGAGCAGGGAAAAGACGACCCCTGGCACAGGACAACAAAAAAGCAGTATTTACGGGGTGTTATGCCCATGCATACTGCTGTGAACTGCATTATGGCGGAACGGAAGGGACTTGAACCCTCGGCCTCCGGCGTGACAGGCCGGCGTTATAACCGACTTAACTACCGTTCCGCATTTATATGGTGGACAGTACAGGACTTGAACCTACGACCCCCGCCGTGTGAAGGCGATGCTCTACCAACTGAGCTAACTGTCCATTCGGGAATTTCTCTTTTATACCAATCATTCCCTGCTGTCAAGCAGTAGATCCGTTTCTACTCCAAAAAAAAGTCTGCGCAACGCCCCACGCGGATCGGCGATACCTGTGAAAACAGTTTGGAAGCCACATCTTCCCATACAGCATTTACATCTATTTCCGTCATACACCTATGATGCCCGAGCGGGCATATCTGCGGCCCATGCAACCCACAGGGACGGCACGGCAGAGGCACCTCAAAAACTTTTGCGCCTTCTCCGCGGGGAAAAAAACCCAAGGAACGCACCGTAGGGCCAAACAGCGCCGTCACAGGCGTCCTCTGTACCCATGCCAGATGCATTGGCCCGGAATCATTGGATACGTAACAGCCAAGCAGCCCGATATAGGCAGCTAGTTCAGGCAGAGACAATGCGCCGGACAGATCGTGTACTGAAGGATTCCCCGCAAGCCCGGCCTGCAGGATCACTTCCCGAGCCATACTTTCCTCTCCAGGGCCGGCAAAAACACAAATATGCGCCCCGCTTTCCGCGCCACGCCGCGCAATCTCGGCAAAGCCAGCAACTGTCCAGCGTTTTGTTCCCCATTGAGAGCCGGGATGCAGCCCAAGCAAAGGCCCGTCCCCCGACAGTCTGGTACGAAAATTTTCCGCTGCGCGCCGGGCCGATTCCGGAAGAACGAGCCTGGGCCAATGATATTGTTCCCTGTCTAGGAGAAAGTCCTCTGGAAGCACAGGCCGAACTAGGTCAATAAGACGCTCAATTTCATGTTGTCCGTCAAAACGACGGGCTATTCGATGTGTATAACAAAAAACAGCAACAGGGTTGCTGCAATACCCAATACGAATGTCGGCCCTGCTCAACCGTGCCAGCAAGGCCGAGCGCGGGCTTGGATGTGCCCCGACCCACAGATCGTACCGGTTTGAAGCCAGGCACCGCCCCATTTCCCATAAGGATGTAAAAACATCTGCCCCAGGTTTCGGATGCCGGTTATATTCATGCACTGTATGGACAGCAGGGTGCGCAGCAAAAAGCGGACCAAGCCCTTTACGGACATAAAAATCCAAAGCCGCTTCCGGAAACGCATCGGCCAATGCCTGGATCAGGGGCAGTGTCAACACTGCATCTCCCAGAAACGCCGTATTCCAGACGGCTATTTTCCGTATCATCACACAGATCCTTTGCTGCATCGGCATAACTGCCAGAGGCAGAGATGCCGCACAGCCTTTTGTGTGTAAAAAGACTCACGGCGCCGCCCCGGGATACTTTCTCAACATTCTGTCAACGGCCTGAAATTCTTTTTGGATGCCCCACATACGGGGCATGTCCAATCGGCGGGTAAATCTTCAAACTTTGTGCCCGCGGGGATCTTTCGCCGCCGGTCCCCGCGATCCGGATCATAAACATAGCCGCAATTGCTCACAGGGCAACGATACATATCTTTCATTTCAGCCATAACAACCTACCAGACGTTTTGCAGTACTTCAAAATGGGCCGTGGGGTGCGCACAAGCGGGGCACAGCTCAGGGGCATGATCACCCCGCACGAGGCAGCCACAGTTGCGGCAACGCCAGATAACTGGCTGTTCCCGTGCAAACACGCGCCCATCCCTGACATTTTTCGCAAAGCCCAAAAAACGTTCTTCATGATAGGCTTCTGCAATGGCAATATTGCGCATGACCGTTGCAATTTCAGAAAATCCTTCAGAATCAGCCACATTGGCAAAGGAAGGATACATCTCGGTATGTTCGTGATGTTCCCCTGCAGCCGCGGCACGCAAATTTGCCTCAACACCGGCAATTATGCCAACGGAGAATGTGGCGGCCAAATCAACCTCATCGCCCTCAAGAAATTTAAACAGCCGTTTTGCATGTTCTTTCTCCTGCAATGCTGTTTCCGTAAAGATATCGCCAATCTGCACAAAGCCTTCTTTTTTGGCTGCAGCAGCAAAAAAATCATAGCGGTTTCGGGCCTGTGACTCGCCAACAAATGCCGTAAAAATGTTTTTCTCTGTCTGGGAACCTTTTAGGGATTTCATGAGCTGTTTTCTCCGTGGTAAAACGTTTACAGAGTGCAAAGTTGCTCTGCTTCGCTGCCTGAACCGAAAAACTTACCGCCATCTGAGCGGCGGGAAAATGTGAGGGAAGACGTTGCATTGTTCAGGATGCGCAATGTACCCCGTACCATTGAGGCAGGTCTTTAAAGCAGGCTACTGTGAATAAACAACAGCGTCAACAACACTAACCTGTAACAGGCAAATAGTTTTTCATTGCATCCAAAGCCAGAGGCGCTTATTACCTTCTTAACGTTCTTTTGCCGGACATGTAGCCACAGGCTGTATGCCTTACGCGCTGTCATAACGTGAAAGAGCATTTTCCTAAAGCTATCTGTGACAAGGTGACCTGCATGGATATGAGTATTTTTTCCCTTCTGGCTCAGGCAACGCTGGTGGCAAAGGCCGTTCTTGCGCTCCTGCTGGTAATAAGCATTGCAAGTTGGGCCATGATGTTCCGCAAATGGATGGATATCCGTTCCGCGCTGGCAAAAGCCGAAGAGGGTATGGATCGCTTTGACCGTTCACGGGATCTGCGCGAGGCGGTGCAGTCTCTCGGTGGTGACCCGGCATCCCCACTATATACTGTTGCCCATGAGGGCGTGACTGAATTTAACCGCTCCAGAGAAGCGGGGACCACAGATAACGTGATTGTGGATAATGTGCGCCGCTCTCTCCGTCAGGGCGTGGATATGGAAATGACGCGTATCTCAGGCTCTCTTTCCTTTTTGGCAACAGCCGCCAATACAGCGCCATTTATCGGCCTTTTTGGCACGGTATGGGGCATTATGCACACATTCCACGCTATCGGAGCCATGAAATCCGCATCTCTAGCCACAGTTGCCCCGGGTATCTCTGAGGCGCTAATTGCCACGGCCATGGGCCTTGCCGTAGCTATTCCGGCTACTGTGGGCTACAACACCTTCCATGGCAGGCTTGGCGTACTTGAAACCCGCCTGGTCAATTTTGCCGGGATGTTCCTCAATCGCGTTCAGCGTGAACTTAACGCACATCGCCCGGTCAACCGCGCCGGTACCGAATAAGGGACTACGTTATGGCTTCTTCCTTCGGCAGGCGTGGGCTTGTTTCAGAAATCAACGTCACCCCTTTCGTGGACGTCATGCTGGTATTGCTGATCATTTTTATGGTTACAGCACCGATGATGACCGAGGGTCTGGAAGTAGATTTGCCCCAAACCCGTGCTGTAGACACGTTACCTACTGAATCAGAAAACATGGTCCTGAGTATAACCCGTGATGGTGCCCTCTATCTCGACACTTATGCTGTTACACTGGATGAACTGGGAGAAAAGCTGAACCTTTTGGTCAAAGCCCAAAACAAACAGCTGTTCCTCCAGGCAGACAAAACCGTTTCCTATGGGCTTGTTGTTGATGTTATGGGCCGTATCCGTGAAGCCGGTATTGAAAATCTTGGCGTAGTGGCTCATCTTGAGTCTGACGGAAATTCCGCAGCAAAGACACCCAGGGACAGAAAATAATTCCCCATTCGGGGAAAAGGCAGCCCCATCCTCCATGCATTTTGGCAGTTATACCATATCTGTTCTGCTCCATCTGGCATTGGCGCTGGTCATATTCTATTGGCCAGTTTCAGCGACTGTCAGGCTGGATCGCCCCATGATGCTAATTAGCATCAATATGGGGGCTCCCGGGGGCAACCGCATAGCCTCCCCTGTTCTTGGACCACAGGGGGCGCCCTCGCCCACGCAGGCAACGCCCCGGCCTGCGCCGCAACAGGATGCAGCCAAAAGCGTGCCTGTTCCTAGGGAGGATTTGCAGGCCAAAGCCGCGCAGCAAAAACAACTTCAGGAAAAACCTCAGCCCAGGAAAGATGCCGTTGATATCCCTGAGAAGCACCCTGCCCCTACGGAAAAAGCGAAAAAAGACGAAAATACACCAAAAAAACAAGAATCTGCCAAGCCAGCGGACACAAAGAAAAACCGTAAAGACCCCCTGGCCGAAGCTCTGGCCGACGCTGCCAGACAAAGCGGGACCAGCGGCAATAAAAACAGGGGTAAAGATCCCCTGGCTGGTGCTCTTGCTGATTTTGAAAAAAGCGCACGCAGTTCAGGCGCCGGTGGAGGTGGTGGAGGCGAAGGCGATGGCCCTGGCGGGGGAGGCATCTATGATGTGTATATGGGACAGGTTATTTTGGCCATTCGGCCACACTGGAGTATGACAACCTATTCACGCCAGAATTTTACCGTTAAAGTTAGGGTGAAGGTTGCCCCCAATGGCGAAATACTTGATTGCTCATTGGAACGCGGCTCTGGACGGGCAGAAATAGACGCCTCAGCCGTGAACGCCGTTATCCGCACCAAAATACTTCCACCTCCACCCACACCAGAACAACAGGACTTAAGCATTACCTTCAATACACAGGAAATGTGAGCTATGAAACATAGACATAGCCTTTCCCCAAAACAAGCACAGTAAAACTATGTACCGGTATTTTTTAAAACTGATCGTTTTCAGCAGCTTTATCCTGACATGCTTTTCAGAATCAGCCTTTGCTGCAGACCAGGCTAATCTGCTGGCCGCTGCGGACTCGGCAAACGGGTATGGGGCAGTGGTGCTGGAAAAACTTGCCCGGGTATGGCAACCTCCGGCCGGACTTTCCGGTATGGTTACGGTTTCTCTAAGAATCGGCAGCGATGGTCGCCCCTTGTATTGCGAGCCCATAAAACGTTCCGGCAATGACCAGTTTGACAGCTCTCCCTGCCAGGCAGCTTTGGCTGCAGGTACTTTTGATCCTCCTCCTTATGGAGCTATTACCCAGGTTTTTATTACCCTGGGTACAGGTGATCCATCCTCCGGGCCTGCGGCCCAGTCCGCCGCACCGGTACAGCAGCGCAGCTATGCCGAAGAAATCATGTACAGGGCGCGGCCCTATATTCAAATACCTCCAAAAGTAAAGGGGGAATTCACGGCAGAAGTCGAGCTGCGCATCAGCCCAGCGGGAACTTTGGAAAATCTTTCCATACTTAAATCATCTGGGCTACAGCAGGTGGATAACGCAATTATTGCAGGGATTATGCGAGATGGCGTTATCCCAGTGCCGGAGGCCGGAAGCCCTGTCCAAAACGTACGCCTGCTCTTTACCCTTACGGCCAATTGATTTACTGTATTCCCATGTCACGAACCGCAACATTTTAACATTATACTGCTAATTCCATGAAAACATGTACTTTTATTTTTAACACCCTGTTTTTTTTGATCTGCCTGCTCACCTGTACCCTGGGCAACGGAATTGCCGCCATGCAGATCGATATCTATGGCCCTGGCCAGAATATTGTAAAACTGGCAATGGCTGCCCCTCTCACTGGCCCCAATGCACCTGCAACCGGACTTGGCGCAGAGCTTGATCAGGCTATTCGGGATAATCTCAGCTTCTTGCCTTTCATGCGTTTAACGGACCCCAAAGCCATCCTAGGCGGTACAGTGCTACCGGGCTACCAGCCGCCAAACATCGATTTCAAACGTTTTCAGCTGGCAGAGGCGGATATGCTCATCACCGCCGGCTGGCCCGGGGGAGATGCTTCCGGATCCACCGTAGAGTTGCGCCTGTACGAGACATATTCCGGCCAGTTTGTTTTTGGCAATGCCTACAGCGGTGTTGTTAAGGCTGAAATACAGGATGTGGCGGATCGCTTCTGTGCTGACCTTATGAAAGCACTTACCGGGCATGGGGACTTTTTCCTGTCTACACTTGCCTTTGTTAAAACTGGCAATGGACGGTACAAACGCGATGTCTGGCTGGTAAAGCCAACCGGTAAGGGACTGCGCCAGATTACCAACATCCCCGGAACAGCCATGTCTCCATCATGGTCGTTGGACGGGCGTTTTGTGGTTTTCAGCCATATGGATGAAAAGAGCCACTCACTTGGTGTGTGGGATCGCCTTACCAGGCGGGTGCAGCGTATCCGCTTCCCCGGAAACACCGTTATTGGACCTGTATTCACGCCTGAAAATAAAGTGGCCGTAAGTCTGTCTACAGGGAAATACCCGGATATTTTCCTACTCAATCATGCCTTCCAGAAAGAACGCACTCTGGAAGCGAGCGGAGCAATCAATGTTTCACCTACTTTTGACGCTACGGGCAGCAAGATGGCCTTCTGCTCCAGCAGGTTAGGCGGGCCGCAAATTTTCATGAAAGATATGGCTTCAGGAACCGTTACTCGCATATCCAAACAGGGTTCCTACAACTCTGAACCAAGCATGAGTCCTGATGGTACCCTGGTTGCTTTTTCCCGTCTTACAGATTCCGGTAACCGCATTTTCGTCCAAGATCTCGTAACAGGTACAGAACGCCAGGTGACCTTTGGCCCTGGAAATGATGTGCTGCCGGCCTTTGCTCCGGACAGTTATTTTCTCGCCTTTACCTCCAACCGCACTGG
The DNA here is from genome assembly GCA_964425055.1 of uncultured Lawsonia sp. Lineage (GTDB taxonomy): Bacteria > Desulfobacterota > Desulfovibrionia > Desulfovibrionales > Desulfovibrionaceae > Bilophila. The sequence goes on from CAYRKU010000013.1 coordinate 6,884, forward strand.
CAGCAATCATATATATCTGATAACCCGACACGGTGGGGACGCAAAACAGGTTCCCACCGGTAATGGAGACGCCTCCTTCCCGCGCTGGGGGGCCATCCCGCGCTGACAGAAAAGTAGAAAAAACACCTACACGTGCTTGACAATCTAATATCCCGGGAATACTTTTTTGCAGTTGCGTACAAAACGTGTATGCAAAGGAAGAAAGGATTTCATCAACCGTTTTTCTGTGCGATAAACACTATCGTTGCAGGAGGAAAAAATGACCACGTTTAAACGTTTGACTCTTGTATTGGCTCTTGTTATTGCCTTAGGTGCAGGTTTTGGTTGCGCCAAAAAACAGTCTGGGGCAATAGAAGCCCCTGCTGAAGTTGCCGACACCGGTAACGCCGCCCTTGAACGCGCTGCCCAAGCTATTACTGATGGTATCATCTACTTTGATTTTGATAAATTTGACATCAAGGGTGAATACCGTGACATGCTGCAGCAGAAGGCTGAACTCATTAAAGCCTACCCCAGCATCAATGTGCGCATCGAAGGTAACTGCGACGCCCGTGGTACACAGGAATATAACCTCGCTCTTGGCGAACGCCGCGCCCGTGCAGCCTATGAATACCTTGTTATGCTTGGTGTAAACCCCAGCCAGCTTGAGCTGATCAGCTTTGGTAAGGAACGTCCCGCTGTTGAAGGTACCGGTCCTGCCGTTTGGGCGAAAAACCGCCGTGATGACTTCCGCGTTATCGCAAAATAAATAGATAAATAAATTTCCTTCAGTTCACGTCGCCCTTTTCTGGCGGCGTGAGCCGCATTTTACGGAGCGTAGCGCAGTTTGGTAGCGCACCTGGTTTGGGACTAGGGGGTCGCTGGTTCAAATCCAGTCGCTCCGACCATTTTCCTCTTCTTTTACGTTTCTGTACACAACAATCTTCCCCTGTTTTACGTGGCATAGGCGGATACGTGTCACTTTTATTTATCTGTAACCTGTGATATTATTCCATACCATGCGCACATGTATAGGTATTATAGCGGGTAGTGGCCAGTTCCCACGACTGGTAGCGTATAATGCGCGTGCCACCGGGTATGGTGTGATCATATGTGGTTTCCATGGGCACACAGATCCTGCATTGGGTAAGGCTGCAGATAGCTTCGCCATGTTTTATTTGGGTCAGTTTGAAAAAGTCATTGCCTTTTTCCGTACACACGGCGTCAGGCAATTGTGTATGGCCGGAGCCATCAATAAACCGAAGGCTCTTAATCTGCATCCAGATCTGCGTGCGGCTCGCATTCTCCTTTCCCTGCATGGTAAAGGTGACGACGCTCTACTGAGGGCCATCATTGGAGAGCTTGAGCGTGAAGGGTTCAATATTGTCCAGGCTTCAAGCTTTTCCAAAGGGCTTTCCTGTCCTAAAGGTGTGCTTACGCAGCGCGGACCAACGCCGGAGGAATGGTCAGACATAATCTGGGGCTGGCCCATTGCCGATGCGCTTGGCCGCTTTGATATCGGGCAAAGTTTGGTTGTCAAACAGGGTATGGTGGTGGCAGTGGAATGCTTGGAAGGAACCGATACCACCTTACGCCGGGGCGGAAAATTGGGTGGGGCAGGTTGTGTGGCTCTAAAACGTTTCAAACCTGGGCAAGATGATAGGGCAGATATGCCTTCAGTTGGGCTGTCCACCGTACGCCTTCTGCTTGAATGCGGATACAGCTGCCTTGCTGTAGAAGCGGGCAAAACGCTTTTCTTTGACAGGGATCAGGCCATTGCCTTAGCCGATGCTCATCATTTATGTATTATTGCCATTACTCAGGACGATATCGTTTCCAACCAAGCCAGCTGAAACGTTTGCAGCGTACCCGGATATTGTGTGAGATTGTGCCTACCCTCGCCGCAGTGCATCTTACAGGCTGGCAGTTCAGTCAATCCAAATTACACTGGCCTGACGACCGCACACCCTTTCTCGACGATACGAAAAGAACACTTCCGGGAGAGAATACGTACACAAATCCAGGCTGAAAATACGATCATGACGCAACCCGGCTGCCTGAAGCTGCGCCCGGGTCAGCTCCCATAAATCCATGGTTTGCCGAGAACTGTTAAACCACTTGGCAAACTCTACCCCCCACTCCTCATCAAAATTGACAAATTCAGACTGGCCTGGCCCCAGGCTTGGGCCACGCACAGCATACAGATCTTCAGGGTGCAGCCCATAATGGACACAAAAGGCAGCTATACCTGACTGAATAAAGGAAATACGATTCCCGCGCCACCCCACATGTAACGCTGCAATGTACCTTCCTTCTTTATGTGTAATGAGCACAGGCTGACAATCAGCAGTTTTGATAACAAGCCCCAAACCGGGACGCGCAGTGGCCAGGCCATCTCCTTCGGGCATGTCTGGAGGGATGGAAGTACGGAGCAAGGCAACGGGATCTGGTTCAAAAACCAGCTTATCACCGTGAATCTGGTGTACTTCAGCTATACGAGAAAGTTGCAGTGCTGCTGCAAAGGCCATACGATTGTCTGACACGGCCAAAGGGTCATCACCAACAGTATACGCAATGTTGCCTTCACCATACGGCCCGCTGGACATCCCGCCAACCCTAGTTTGAAATACACAATGAACACCAGATATCCCGGGAAAAACAAAGGGTATCCCATTTAAAAGCATATGATTTCCTTTTCAGTAACACAGGCATTCATTGGCATATCCTGAGGAGTGGCAGAAAATGCAACAACCTGAAATCCATACGCCAATGCAATACGAGGAACCTGACACCATCCGGGGCGGGCCAGAAGACGGTCATAAAACCCCTTGCCATAGCCCAGCCTGGCCCCGGTTGGGCTTATGCCCACAGCAGGAATAAGCATCAGATCAGGCGGTACCCGAGCTGGCGGACAGGAAGCATCTGGTTCCCAAAGGCCAAAAGATGCTGGTACCAGCTTGTCCCGACAGCTGCACACCGCAAACTCCATAATCCCTTCTCCGTTTTCAGGAGGAAGACAGCGTGGAAGGCAAACGGTTTTGCCCTCGTTCCATGCAGTGTCCAGCAGGTTTTCTGTCGAAACTTCATGGTGTACAGCAATATACAGGGCAACACTGCGCGCAGCACGCCATATTGAGAGGCTGCAAACCTGCGCCTGAATACGCTCTGAAAAAGCCCCTGCAGTATCCTGCAACAACGCGCAGCGCGCTGCAAGCAGCCTGCGGCGCAATTCAGCTTTGGGTAAAACAGACTTTGCGCCATATTCCGGGCAAGGTGAGGATTCAAAAATATGTGTCAAACACATAACTGCCCCGGGCAACCCGTAAAAGATAGCCGCATTTCCATACTTGCGGAAAATTACACCCAAGTATACGTTGTGTGAACAGCGTACAGAGAAGTTTCACATATGCCAAGCTCCACTTCTTCCTTCATGCTGTCTCATAGTAAATAATATTAATATTACAATATGATACCTGATAACTGACCTGGAGCATATATGGCAATCCCTACGCTTTCCGGTATACACATTCGACAGCAGAACACCCGTTTTTGAGGAACCCATGAGCAATCATACACAAATTCCAACCATACCCGACCCCATACCCAACAGCACAGCCACGCGGCGGAGTAGAAAAATACACTCTGCAACAGAAAAAAATCCAGCCAAAACTCCCAATGGCCGCCAAGATCAACCCCATGCCAGCCCGCGTACAGCAACTCTGGAAACAACAACGCCAGGTATCTCCACAGGGGCGCTTTCTACGGATATTTTGCAGGCAGTTACTGATACTGTTTCCGCAGGCGATGTTCCAGCATCCATAGAATATATGGGAAACGAAAAAAATACCCTTCCTGCAGCAGCTGGAGAGGGCACCAAAACAAGCGCAAAACAACACCGTTATCTCCGCGCTCTGAGCGCAGAGGAACCGCCGACAAAACAGATGCCGGTTCCAGATGTCTCTGCCGATGCAGAACCAGGTAATCTGCCCGAGGCTGTCAAAAAACGCCCCCGCCGCTGAACAGGATCAACTCGGTGACAACACACCGGCAGAACTCGCCGCAGAGCAGACAGTCCATCTCCCTGCCGAGGTGCTGGAAGAACTGATAGCAGATGTTTTGGTAAAAAAAACTGCCGCCGGGAGCAACAGACTAACTGATACCTCTGAAGAAAAAGCCACGTACCAGGAAAATAAAAACACTGTTGATGGAGATAAAAAAGCTGTATTGCGTTCACATCCCCACCAGATTTGTAACCCTCCCAACTCACCTGAAGCTGAGGAAACACCTGAAAAAAATGAATCTGAAGGCGTTGATAAAAAAACGGTAACCATGCCGCGAAAAATGCTTATCAGTATACTTCCTGGAGATCAGGTGGAGGTAGTACTTACCGAACATGGCCAGGTCTGTGAGTATTATGTGGAAATGACGCACCAGATAAAACTGCGTGGCAATATTTATAAAGGCATCATTAGCAATATTGATACCAATCTGCAGGCGGCATTTGTCAATTATGGTAACTCCAGAAATGGTTTTCTCCAGATTGATGAGATCCACCCCGAATATTATCTCCAGCCGCACGATCCAAGTAAAGGTTACAAGTACCCTCCTATACAAAAAGTTCTCAAAATCGGGCAGGAAGTACTGGTTCAGGTAGTGAAGGAACCTAACGGCAACAAAGGCGCATTTTTAACAACATGGATTTCGCTTGCAGGACGCTTTCTCGTACTCACTCCAGGGCAAGAGCAAATCGGAATTTCGCGCAAAGTGGAGGATTCAGAAGAACGCAACCGGTTACGTGAACTGATCAGGAAGCTTGAGCCAGGGAAAGGGCTCGGGGCCATTATTCGCACTGCCAGTGAGGGCACCAATAAAACTACACTGCAAAAAGATTTAAATTTTCTGAAACGTCTTTGGAAGGATATCCGTAAGCGGGCCACCACTGAAAAAGCACCTTCACTTATCTACCAGGAACCTGGGCTGGCCCGCCGAAGTGTACGCGACTATCTTTCTGATGATGTGGTTGAAGTTTGGGTTGACGATGAAAGCACCTCGGCATCTATCCGGGAAATGGCTGCACTGTTGTACCCACGAAAGTCGGACCTTGTACATTTATATACAGGACAAGGGAAAACTTTATGGGAATATTTCAACATACTGCCGCAGCTGCAACAAATCCACGCACGGGAAGTAACCCTACCGTCCGGAGGACGACTTGTTTTTGATCAAACAGAAGCGCTTATGGCTATAGACATCAATTCAGGCAAGATCGGCGGTAAAAAAAATTTTGAAGCCATGGCCTACAAAACCAATATGGAGGCAGCGCTGGCCATTGCCCGGCAACTGCGCTTACGCGATATTGGTGGGCAAATTGTCATCGATTTCATCGAAATGCGTGACCCGGAACACTGCCGTGAAGTGGAAAAAGAGATCCGCACGGCCATGAAAACTGACAGGGCCCGACACGATATCGGTAAAATGAGTTCGTTTGGTCTGCTGCAGATTGTGCGCCAGCGTATAGGATCTTCGGCCATTTCTATCAGCATGGAGCCTTGTCCCTATTGTAACGGCACAGGGCAACGCCGTACCATGGAATGGCAGGCCATTCAGGCACAACGGGAATTACATCGCGGGCTACGCTCGGCGGCAACCTCCGGGACATCATTTCTGTATACCGTAGATCCGGAACTTGGCTTGTATTTGCTGAACAACAAGCGGGAGCAAATTTCCGCTTTGGAACAGGAATTCCATACCCGAATTGAAATCAAGATCGATGGTATCGCTCCAACATCGTTACCCCCTGCAGAAAAAAACGGAAAACAGGCATGAAAACAATTTTGCTCCACTGCTGTTGCGGGCCATGCAGCATCATGAGCATCGAACTATTACGGCAAGAAGGTTTTGAGGTAACAGGTTATTTTTCCAACCCCAATATTCACCCGGTTTCTGAATATTTCCGCCGCCGGGAGGCCATGGAACAGGTTGCAGAAAAATTGGAACTCCCCATGATCTGGCAGGATACCGTATACAATTTGCCGGGTTGGATTGGCGCTGTCCATGATATGGGCATTGCAGACAATCATGATTATACCCGTTGCCGGTACTGCTATGAAACACGGCTTGCACTGACATGCGCCACAGCATCTGTGCTGGGCTTTGATACCTTTACCACCAGCCTTCTATATTCACGCCATCAGCAACACAACACCATACGGGAAATTGGGGAGGCTGTTGCGACTTCCGGTGATTATAGCGCACAAAACGGTCATCAGGCAGTTTTTTTATATCGGGATTTCCGGCCATGGTGGCAGGCAGGCATAGATCGCTCCAAAGAATGGGGGATATACCGCCAAAATTATTGTGCCTGTGTATTCAGTGAATACGAGCGGTTTGAAAAAAAGCTGCAAAAACTGATCACCCGTTCCTCAGCCACAGCATAAAAATCAACCGCTGATTTTCTGTTCATGCAGCGTAGACTTTTGATCTGTATTCGGTAAGTCTGTTCCGGGAGGTACTGTAATATTGCCCTGGCCGGCCTCAACATCCACTACAGGAAGCTCCGGATTATACCCCTGTATATTGTCAGAAGCAGTGGTAGTAACAAATAATTTACACGTTCGGCTCAGGCAGTCATATACAGCAATGAGCCTGGGCCGCAGGACAGGGTCGTCTGTTTTTTGCAGCACTAAGTAATAATCCCGTAGGCCATATCCCTCAAGAGATGCTACCCGACACAGCAAAAGCCAATCCGGATGAGTATCATCATTCCAGTCGGCTTCGGCCAGAAGGCTTACCGTAATCCTTTCCAGACCTTGCTCCAGCACAAAACCACCGGAACGGAATTCTACAGAACCTTCGGATGTTTTGGATGCGGCAAAAGTGGCTGGCAACAGAGAAGGATCAACCTGAAAGCGGAAGGCTGGCGAAAGCCTCTGAAACAGATATTCGCCAAACTGCTGCGGCAAGGAAGCAGAGCCAAACAATGGATCAAGATACGCGCCCTGTGCATCAATGATACCCCGATCGCGTAAAAGGGGCGCAAGGCGTTGGGCCATAACACTAAATTCTGCCTGGGAAGAAACGCGAACCTGCTTTCCAGAGCAACCGGAAATGCAAAGAATAACAGCCATTATGCAAATGGCAGGCAAACGGAAAGTCAACATGCACCCCTCCCTGAAAATGTACATTATGGAAGGCATTTCAGATAGTCCCATATTCCATTCCTGTAAAGAGCTCTACTGTCGATATCTTACCGTATGCCCCGCGTAATACGGTTAAGCTGTTGAGGCGCTTGTCCGTTATCGGACTAACCGGTATACTTTCTGACAGCGCAATCATGTACTTCCAAGAGGTTAGATATATGAGCACCCCTCCCTGTATTCTCACCATAGCCGGATCGGATTCTGGTGGCGGTGCCGGCATTCAGGCTGATCTTAAAACCATAACGGTTATTGGCGGATTTGGGATGAGTGTCATCACTGCGTTGACTGCCCAGAATGGCCTGGGGGTTGATGCTATCCATACTCTTGAACCGGAATTTGTCCGGCAGCAATTGCAGACAGTACTTTTTGGGTTTCCCGTGGCTGCGGCAAAAACCGGCATGCTGTTTTCTGCAGAACTCATTGCAGTTGTGGAAAAAACGTTAAAAAATCGTACATTCCCTCTGGTTGTCGATCCCGTCTGCGTAAGCCAGAGCGGCCAACGCCTGCTGCAGGAAGATGCTGTTAACACTCTCAAAGAATATATGCTGCCTCTGGCGGATCTGCTAACGCCTAACAGGCCGGAAGCAGAACTACTAACCGGTATGGCTATCAATTCACTGGAAGATATTGACACTGCTTCCCGCCTGTTACTGCAGATGGGGGCACGCGCTGTATTGATCAAAGGCGGCCACTTTGACGAGATGGATGCACAGTATACAGACTGGCTGGCCGTTCCGGGCAGTCCCTTACAGGCGTTCAGCCAACCCGCCGTAAAAACAGTCAATAATCACGGCACCGGGTGTACTCTGTCCGCTGCCATCGCCACATGGCTTGGATTTGGCTGCCCCCTGCCAGAAGCCATTACCCGCGCTCAACGCTTTCTTAACCATTGTCTACGGCACGGGTATACTCCTGGCCGTGGCATAGGACCACCAAACCACGCTTCGTGGATCCTCCGTAAGATTGATAGTTAGTATCTTCCAGTTCTACGTAGTTTCCTTTTCAGACTCCTCTTTTGGCGTGGCTTTAACACCACATCCTAAAGTATTTCTTCCACCTTTACGGGATCAAAAGTTACAGGAGTCCAATTCATTTCTGTAGTAGTTATATCAGCATTGAGGGCATACCCCAGTACCTCCTTATTACTACTTAATAACTCTATATCTCCGCCGCTTACGCTAGATATCCAGGGAGTTCTACATCAGTTTATTATTTTTGCTGGTGACTTTCTCCTGTTCTTCTTCATTTTCCAGCTGTTGGTACCGTCAAATATTTTTGAAACCGGGAACGTAGTCCTGTGGATATCAATATATTTGGACAATCTAAATCTGCGTCTGTATGTATGGAAGCTTCAAGCTGTTCTAGATGGTTACGACAGGCCTTCCCGGAATCACTTTCCTTCAATACACGTGTATGGTTGATCCTTACAACCTTATCTCCCATGCACCCGGTT
>CAYRKU010000013.1:15524-21719 GCA_964425055.1 uncultured Lawsonia sp.
TCAAAGTCAATAGTTTATGATAAAATTTATTACAAAAAATAACAAAAAAATGAAAATAAACGTAAACAGTCTAATACAACCAATCCAATCATCACAAAATATCATTCAAAATACCTAGAACAGACCGCCAACCAACATCAAACTGCTGTCTCACCTAAACAGTTTACCAGGTGCAATTACGGTTGCTCTTGACACTATCGCAAATGCCCCACACTAACTACGGGCAGCCTCCTCATCAACAATCCAGATCAATTTCCCCTGCCTAGGCCGGATACACTGTACAGGCAAATACGGCGGAGCCAAAAGATCCAACGCAGTCCGCAATGCTTTGCGTTTGGCTGCGCCTGCCACAATAAACATACAGCATCTTGCTTCATTCAATACGGGAAAGTTGAGCGTTATACGCCTGCTTTCCGGACAATTGCCCAGGTGTGCTGCTTTGACAGCGATAACGAGTTCCCCTCTGGTTTTTGCCAGGAGCTGGTTCCCGGGGAACAGGGAAGCAGTATGCCCGTCTTCCCCCATGCCTAAAAGAATACAATCAAAGCGTGGAATGCCGCTTTTTCCGGCATGTACTGCCTTGCAAAGTGTCTGCGAATAGGCTTTGGCCTCTGCTTCCGGTTCAGCTTCACCGTGCATCCGGTACACTGCATCAGCCCGAACATGATCCAGCAGTTCCTGTGTAGCAACACCGTAATTGCTGGATGGGTGCTTTGGTCCTACACAGCGTTCATCAGCCCAGAAAACGCGCGTCCGATCCCAAAGCATTTGCTGTAGCCATTCCGGACGGCGCAACAGCCGAAACAATGGTACGGGGGTACTGCCTCCTGAAAGTGCCAGGGTAAAAACGCCACGCTGTTTCACAGCCTCCTTGCACATGGTAGAAAGCAATTTTGCAGCCTGAAGTGCAATTTCATCGTGATGAACAACATGTACGTCAATGCGTAATGCTCTACACGCACAATCATTGCCGCTGCACAGTAGCATCTACCTTCTCCGTTAATGGTATATCGACTGTTTTAAGCTGCTCCGGCGGGGTAGGAATACGCGTTTCCTTCAACACAACCGGAACTTCAGCGTTTTGCCGTAAATGGATGTCGATCTGCGGGAAAGCAATTTCAATATGTTCCTCACTAAATCGCTTATCAATGGCTGTCCGGATATCTGAAGAAATTCGGCCTCCATACAAAATATCCTCTACCCAGAACAACAATCCAAAGTCCAAGGAGCTTTCACCAAAATTTTTGAACAGCACCGTGGGTTCCGGATACGCAAGTACTTTTGGGTGCTCCTGAGCAATTTCTTTAAGCAGGGTGATCACACGCTGCGTATCCGACCCGTATGCCACGCCAATGGCTATTTCCTGTCGAACCTTTCTGCCGTTACGTGTCCAGTTGGTTAACCTTCCGGACAAAAATTCCGCATTGGGAACAAAAATAACTGCATTATCCAGTGTTTCCACTATAGTGGAGCGAACATTAATTTTTTTCACCACACCAGTAAGGTTCTGGCCAACTTCAATAACATCTCCTTCACGCAATGTCTGACCAAAAATCATCAATAACCCACTGATAAAATTATTGATGATATTCTGCATACCAAAACCTATACCTACAGACAGCCCCCCAGCAACCATAGCCAGGCTGGCCAGACTGAAACCAAGGGCACTTAGGGTATACAGGCCAAACATGGCCCACAGCACGTAGGTAAATCCAGTTTGAATGGGTCCCATCAGATTGTAATCCAATCTAATGCCATGGGATGGCAGCTCAGCAATAAACGATCTCCCCGCTGAAATAACAGAGCGTGTCACATAAAATGCGCTGAGAATAAATAATATTTGAATTACATTAAACGTATTTTTCCCGATACTAAAATCCATGGTTGCCATTTGTGAAAGAAGATATGTACCCCCGGGATAGGCTATAACCCATACACCGGTGGCAAGTGTGGCCAGTACAATCACAGCAGGAAAGGCCAAGGCAAGTGCCAACCCGCTGAACAGCGCCGTGAATCCCTGCTGGGGCAAGCGTGCGGAAATACTGTTGGTCAGTCGCATAAACCCCACTGCCTGCTGAAGGCAAACTGCGATCGCGGCATACGAGGTGCAAAGCAAAATCGATAACCGCCCCCAGCCAACCATCGTCATAAGTACGGCTATCCACAACACAACTACATGAAGCCGAAGCAGATTGATGACTAAAGAGAAAGGAATATCCGGGAGAGAGCGCCTATGATCGCGCCATAAAATAACTGCAAGCACAACAAGCCACACTACATCAAGGAACGGCCCGGGAAGATTAAACAACAGAAGCACCAAGCCCCACAGCAATGGTGTAAATAATGGCCAAAGTGGTGATAACCTGGGGAAATTCGATCTCTCAAGCGTATACAGATCCCATGCAAGGGCCATTTGCCCAAAGCTCAGCACAAGAGTACCCACTACTGCCAAAACATGAAATGTCCCCAAGCTGGACCACGCTGCAAAATGAAAGGTAATCCCCAGCAACAACCAAAAAAAGCTGTGAGAACTCAGCCGTTGCCAAACAATATCAAGTGGCGCGGGCCATCGCCGACAAAATTTCTGTGAAAATAAAATCAACAGATACAGTGGAACAAATAACAATGCACCCCGCAATATAACGCCCACCCAGGCGGATAAAGTTGTAGGCAGTTCGGCACTGATCCGCACGGCAAATGTTTTCTGAAGACTGTTTAAATTTTTCTGCCCATCCAACCAGGAATCGACATCATAAATACGCGCTGATTGCTGTAGATAATATTCACGCCATAACTTGGGAACAGTCTCTCTAAGCTGATTTTCCAGCATCGTTATATTTTCTTCAAGCTGTCTGGCTGGTTTGAGAATATGGTTCAGCCGTTCCTGTACAGCACTCAGGCGATTTTGTACTCTGGTCACATCCTGCAAAAAAGCTTTAATTTCCGGCGTATTTCCCAGTTCCCCTTTTAATGGTGTGTCCTGCTCCATCAGAGAAATATCAGTCATCCGATTTTTGAGCGTGTTTAGGGTACCTTCCAAAGGATTTAGCGCCTGATTAAGCTGAGTACGCAACCGCATCAGGCGCTCTTGTACTACATTAAGTTCTATCGGTTGCCCACGGCTGACGCTGCAAATGGTGACCAGCAACTGATATTCATTCTCGATATTTGACAATTGATTATTAAGTTCATGAGATGCTGAAGGCAAAGTTTTAGTAAGGGATACAGCCTCTACCTCCAACTCGTTAAGCTCTTTGATCCGATTCTGAAAAAGAATGTTCCATACATCCAATGTTGGATCGGCTGCTGTAGGATCGTTCCCCCCATTCTGCTCTGCTCCTTTTTGCGGAGAAGATGCAGTTTCAGCTGCCCATGCAGGTACGACAATACTCAACCAGAAAAACACCAGAAAAAATATACTCTTTACTTTAGGCATAACCGGCAGGCCTTCTACAGAAAAAACGTCACAGACTCTCAAAATTTCAAAAAATTCCAAATCATCCTGAGTGCCATAAGGCAGATAAATACGCCAAAACAACGCTTCAACCTGGCCACAGGCAAAGCATGCGCCATACGCGCCCCTATAGGAGCTGTAAATACACTGGCAGCAATCAAAGCAACAAGGCCGGGCAAATACACAAATCCCAAAGACCAACGGGGTAAATCCGGTACATTAAAGCCATTCACCATATATCCAAGAGCACCGGCAAGTGCGATGGGCAAACCAATAGCAGCTGAAGTACCCACTGCTGTCTGCATGGGTACATTACACCATACCATGAACGGTATGGACATGGTGCCCCCGCCAATCCCAGCGAAGCTGGAAATCACTCCAATGATAAGCCCCACGGTGAACAATCCTGTTTTTCCCGGTATATCACGGCCGGGCTTGGGGGTGAAATTGCACAGCATGCGCACGCCCACCACCACAAGAAAACACGCAAAAAAGCCCTTAAGAGCCACTGTAGATAATGCAGAGGCTATCCAACTGCCACCAAAAGTACCCAACAAAATCCCCAGCACCACGCCTTTCCAGATATCCCAGCGGACAGCACCCCGCCGCTTATGCGCTATAAAACTTGAAATGGAGGTAAAAATAATCGTCCCAAAAGATGTCCCTAGGGCCATATGCTGAATTTGATCAGGCGGAAAATGTTGCCAGGTAAACAGCATGCTGAGCATAGGAACGATAACAATACCACCACCTACGCCCAGCAGCCCGGCAATAATCCCCGTTACGGCCCCGCATATCAGGTATAACAGCAAAAAACTCAACACGCAGCGGCCCCAGGCGCATCAATACGTACCAAATTCAAACCGGCTTCAGCTACAGAAGCACAGCCAGTCAACAGCATGGCCTGGATCAGTTCATCATGCAAATCTTCCACAAAGGTACGCACACCTTCTGCCTCGCCCCCCATGGCTGCGATAGTGAACGGTCTACCCAAAAGAACGGCATCTGCTCCAAGAGCCAGCATTTTGAGTATGTCCACACCGTTACGGATACCTCCATCAGCCAGAACAGTCATGCGGCCATGGATAAAAGCCGCAATATCTGGAAGAACTTCGGCAACCCCTGGGGTATGATCCAAAACCCGCCCACCATGATTGGAAACAACCACAGCATCACACCCGGCACGTTCTGCATTCAGCGCATCTTCACATGTCATTATACCCTTAAGTACAAATTTCATCCCCATCTCATGGACACGATTAACTATTGAGGTAAGCTCTGCAAGAGACTTCGGAGCCACAGTACGCCCCATTTTAGCCAAAGTAATCAAACCAGCCGCATCTATATCCATACCAATAACGGAACATCCTGTTTGGGAGGCTTTTGTGAGCTTTGCATTCAGCTCCGCACTATTCCATGGTTTTATAAAAGGAATCCCCCATCCCTGTTCTTTACTGATGGCAGCAAAGGCAGCTTCATGAATAAACGGAGGTACACCGTCCCCCGTACAGCCTATAATGCCACTCTTCCTGCACCCGGAAATAATAGCCCCGATATATTGCTCTTCAGTCAATTGTCCCCCCATGTTGAAGGCCACTCCGCCTATGGGGGCAGCAATTACCGGTATCTTCAGAGATAATCCAAGCACTGTTGTCTCCGGAGAAGGGCGCTTAACATCATGGATAAGGCGCATGTTCAAACGCACACGATCCAGTGCTGATATATTATTGCGAAAAGCTTTTCCAGTGCCAAGCCCCCCCATACCTGGAACTTCACCCGCACAGGAACGTCCATCACACACCGGACAAACTCTGCAAAATCCTTTCATCCGTTCGCGCGCTGTTGCACGCACTGCTTCCATTTTCATACTAATTCCTCCAAAGTGTCTGTTCCGTTGCAAGATGGACCAACTCATAAAGCGAACAATGTCCCGATATTGCCTGCTTTGATTATTCCAATACCTGTTCCGCGTCAAGGATATTTACTACAATATTTTCTTTAACTAATTGTAAAAATTATATTATTCTGACATAGGATAACTACTGTTCAACCAAATATTTTCTTCCCCATTTGCATCTGCACAATCAAAACAATCTTGCCACAAATAAAAACTTTACTTATCTCTGGTGCAGCACAACGCATATACGTAAGTTATTCCAAACTGTCGGAGACAGTATGGCTTGTAAAAACCCTGACCACGCCCGTCCACTTCCCAATTCGGACGCGTTTATCGATCTCGCGCAACAGGTTTTGTCCATAGAAATAGAAGGAATCACCTCTGTACGTGAACGCCTAAATGTACATACTCCCGATGCGCCTTTACTACAGGCATTGCATATGCTTGCGGCGTGCGATGGACGGGTTATTGTAACTGGTATCGGTAAATCTGGCCTTGTGGGGCGAAAACTCGCGGCAACGTTTTCTTCCACAGGTACACCTGCCTTTTTTTTACATCCTGTAGAAGGGGCACACGGCGATTTAGGCAGCCTGCGCAACACAGATGTGGTGATCGCTATTTCAAATTCCGGAGAGACTGCAGAACTGAATGCCGTTCTTCCGGCAATAAAATCACTTGGTGTAAAAATTATTGCCATCACCGGAAACCTAGATTCCACGTTGGCCCGGCTGGCAGATGTAACACTCCATGCCGGTGTACCCCGAGAAGCCTGTCCCCATGGCCTTGCCCCAACGGCGTCCACTACGGCAGCACTTGCCCTTGGGGATGCTCTAGCTGTGTGCCT
>CAYRKU010000014.1:0-7119 GCA_964425055.1 uncultured Lawsonia sp.
ATATGACGATAACGCCTTCCGCGGCGGTATCACCATGCAGTATTCCTTCTAAGCGAGCCTGACGGCCGGGCTTAGGCCGGCGGCGCTGCGGGGCGGACCCTGCGGCGCCGCTTTTTTTGCGGCCAATACTGCGGGCCGCCCGCAGGGGCCGTACCTTTTCGGCATGGGCCGCGTACAAAGAAGGCGAATGCCCGGGCTTGAAAACAGCCCATTGCCGGGTACAGCTGCCGCGCAGCAGTGCGAACGCCGTGAATCCGCGTCAGACGGCAGGCACAAAACAGCGGCAGGGGCAGGCCCGCATCCCGGCACATGCCTTGACACCGGCCCTGAAATGGCGCATACCGCATTGTAGTGTCATGCGTGCATGGGCACGGATACCTTTTCGGCAAGGCAAGGAGTGAGCCATGTCCAATGTGGTGGTGGTTGGCGTTCAGTGGGGTGATGAGGGAAAGGGAAAGTTTGTTGACCTCCTCAGCCGGGAAATTGATTACGTGGTCCGCTTTCAGGGCGGCAACAATGCCGGGCATACCGTTATTGCCGACGGCAGAAAATCCGCGCTGCATCTTGTCCCTTCCGGCATTCTGCATAAGGGAAAAATCTGCCTGATTGGCAACGGCGTTGTGCTTGATCCCCTTGTTTTTATGCAGGAGCTGGACACCCTGACAGCCCAGGGAGTGGATGTTTCCCCGGCACGGCTTAAAGTCAGCGCCAAAACACACCTGATTATGCCCTATCACCGCCTGCTGGATCAGGCGCGGGAAAAAGCATCCGCCGATAACCGGATTGGCACCACGGGCAGGGGCATTGGCCCGTGTTATGAAGATAAAGCCGCCCGCACCGGCGTCCGCGCCGCGGATATGGCAGACCCGGCAGTACTGCGCGCGCGAATCAGCGCCGCATTACGGGAAAAAAACGTCCTTTTTTCCACCCTGTACGGCCTTGAACCCATGGACGCAGAGGCCGTATTCAATGAAATGCTCGGCCTTGCACCCCGTTTTGTTCCCTATATTACGGACGTATCGTCTGAGCTGGAATACGCCCGCGCAAACGGGAAAAGCGTACTGTTTGAAGGGGCGCAGGGCGTTCACCTGGATATTGACCACGGAACCTACCCCTTTGTTACCTCGTCCAGTACCGTTTCCGGCAATGCCGCCGCGGGCAGCGGCATTGGCCCCAATCAGCTGGATCGTATCATCGGCATTCTGAAGGCGTACACCACCCGCGTGGGTGAAGGCCCCTTCCCTACCGAGCTGCGCGATGCCACAGGCGACCTGCTGCGCGAACGCGGGGGCGAATTTGGCGTAACCACCGGCCGGCCGCGGCGCTGCGGCTGGCAGGACGTTGTTATCCTGCGCGAAAGTGTCCGCCTGAATGGCCTTACCGACCTTGCCCTGACCAAACTTGACGTACTTTCCGGCCTGAAAGAAATCAGACTGTGCGTGGCCTATACCTGCAACGGCAAAC
The DNA here is from genome assembly GCA_964425055.1 of uncultured Lawsonia sp. Lineage (GTDB taxonomy): Bacteria > Desulfobacterota > Desulfovibrionia > Desulfovibrionales > Desulfovibrionaceae > Bilophila. Next base: position 1,465 of record CAYRKU010000014.1, read on the forward strand.
AACTTGCCCGCCCCCCGCAGGAAAGCGCCGCCATGATCCTGGCCCGGCCTGTGTATGAAACCATGCCCGGATGGGAGGAAGACATTTCAGCCTGCAAAACATGGGATGAACTGCCCACGGCGGCAAAGGCCTATGTTGAACGCCTGGAACAGCTTTCCGGCGTGCCGGTATCCATGATTTCCGTAGGGCCGGACCGCAACCAGACCATTTTCCGCTGATCCGCACATCTGCCGCATGACCGTTGCCGTAGCTGTAAGCGGCGGCGCCGACAGCCTGTATGCCCTGGCTTCCCTGTGCCGCGCCGCCACCAATCCCAGGCGGGAAGTATTTGCCCTGCATGCCCTGTTCAGGGATGTACCCCCTGAACAGAACCCGGTACCGGCACTTGCGGCCGCCTGCCGGGAACTGGGCGTTACCCTGCATACGGCGGATTTACGGCATCCTTTTGCCGAACGGATTATCCGGCCTTTTATCAAAAGCTATATCGCCGGGCAAACGCCCAACCCCTGCGCGCACTGCAACGCGGTGATGAAATTCGGGCTGCTGCTGGACGCGGCGCGGCAGCTTGGCGCGGAAACCATTGCCACCGGGCATTACGCCCGGCGCGCGCACCATCCCCGCTATGGGGCCGCCCTGCGGCAGGGGGAAGACGATACCAAAGATCAGAGTTATTTCCTGGCGCTTACACCGGCGGATCGTCTGCAGCGGGCTGTCTTTCCGCTGGGAGGGCTGCGTAAACAGATCATCCGCAACAGCCTGAGCCAATGGGGGATAGCTGTTCCCCTCCCCCGGGAAAGCCAGGAAATATGCTTTATCCCCAATAACGATTATCGTACCTTTATACAAAATTCCGGTACCCCGCTGCCGCCCGGAGGGCCCATGGTTTTGGAGGACGGGCTGGTAGTGGGCAGGCACAACGGTTTGTGGCAATATACAGAAGGGCAGCGCCGCGGCCTGGGTGTGGCCTGGGCCGAGCCGCTCTATGTTATCGGTAAAGATAAAACGCGTAACGCCCTGCTGCTGGGCCCTGCGGCTGATCTGCCCGTCAGCGGCTGTGTGGCGGACAGGATGAACTTTCTGATACCGCCGGCCCTCTGGCCCAATGAACTGCGGGTACGCGTCCGCTACCATCAAAAAGCAACCCCGGCAGATGTGCATCTGGTGGGTGGCGGTCCCACCGGCATGGACGCGACGGCCAGAATGCTCGTCCGGTTTCATACACCGGGGCTTCCCTGCGCGCCGGGGCAGCTTGTGGCCGTATCTGACACGCGGGGCTTTGTCTTGGCGGGCGGTATCATACGCGGGGACAGATAACCCCCGCGCGGGGCGATGCCCCTGAGGAGCACTTATGATTGGCATATCCAAACTATACTGCGGCCAGGCTGAAGCTTCTGACGCCCTGCGCTATGGGCGGCAGTCAGCCCTGCTTCCTTCACACCTGCTGCAGTTTTCCGCAGACAAAAAGCCCGTTGTGGTCTGGAACATGACCCGGCGCTGCAACTTGAAATGCGTCCACTGCTATGCCCAGGCCGTTGATCCGGCCGGGGAGGACGCCATTTCCACCCAGCAGGGCAAAGCCATTATTGATGATCTGGCGGGCTACGGCGCCCCGGTGATGCTGTTTTCCGGCGGGGAACCTCTGGTTCGGCACGACTTGCCGGATCTGGCAGCCTACGCCACACAAAAAGGCATGCGCGCTGTTATATCCACCAACGGCACGCTGATCAGCAAAGAAAAAGCGCGGCAGCTCAAAGCCGTGAAGCTGTCCTATGTGGGTATTTCGCTGGATGGAGCAGAGGAAGTGCACGATCGCTTCCGCGGCGTGCCCCATGCCTACCGCAAGGCGCTGCAGGGTGTGGAAAACTGTATGGCCGAAGGGCTTAAAGTGGGCTTTCGCTTCACTATCAACAGGCGCAATGCCGCGGAAATTCCCAAAGTATTTGCCCTGCTGCGCGATCTTGCCGTGCCGCGCATCTGCTTCTACCACCTTGTCTATTCCGGACGCGGATCAGCCCTGATTCAGGAAGATTTGAATCACGCGGAAACACGCGCCGTGGTGGACCTGATTATGGATGAAACCCGCGCGCTGTTTGAGGAGGGCCGCCCCACAGAAGTACTTACCGTTGACAACCATGCCGACGGCCCCTACCTGTGGATGCGCCTGAAAAAGGAAGATCCCAGACGGGCCGAAGAAGTATTCCGGCTGCTGCAGTTCAACTCGGGCAACAGTTCCGGGCTGGGTATCGGCTGTATTTCCTGGGACGGGCAGGTACACGCCGACCAGTTCTGGCGCAACCATACCTTTGGCAATGTGCTTGAACGCCCCTTTTCACAGATCTGGGACGATCCCGGCATTGAACTGCTGCATAAAATGAAAAACAAAAAAGCCTATGTGCAGGGCCGCTGCGCCCGCTGCCGCTTTTTGGACATCTGCGGCGGCAACTTCCGCGCCCGGGCCGAAGCCTGGTATGGCAACATATGGGCCGAAGACCCGGCCTGTTACCTTACCGATGATGAAATCCGCCAACCTAAATAAAGGATAGGTTATGCAAAACTTTTATCGCGGCCGCCGCCTGCGGCGCAACCCGGTTATCCGCGAAATGGTGCGCGAAACGCGCCTCGCGCCTTCTGACCTGATGATGCTGTATTTTGTGGTTGATACGCCGGATGAACACTACAAACAGCCCATTCCCTCCATGCCGGGGCAGTATCAGCTTTCATTAAAGCAGCTGGAGCTTACCGTTGCCGCGGCTGTGGACGCCGGGCTGCGCTCGCTCATGCTGTTTGGCATACCCGCGGTCAAGGATGAACAGGCCAGCGGGGCCTATGCCCCGGATGGCGTTGTCCAGCGGGCAGTGCGAATGATCAAGGCCAAATGGCCGGCCCTGCAAGTGGCCACAGACGTATGCCTGTGTGAATACACCTCGCATGGGCATTGCGGTATCCTCCGGCCCGGGGATACCTGCGGCGACGTGGAAAACGACCCCACACTGGAGCTTATTGCCAGAACCGCTTTAAGCCATGCCAGGGCCGGGGCGGATATTGTGGCGCCATCCGATATGATGGACGGCCGGGTACAGGCTATACGCACGGCTTTGGACGGCGATGGCTTTATCAATATCCCCATTATGTCCTACGCCGTAAAATATGCCTCGGCCTTTTACGGCCCCTTCCGCGATGCGGCGGAATCGGCTCCGCGGCACGGCGACCGCCGTACCTATCAGATGGACCCGGCCAACGCCTTGGAAGCCCTGCGCGAAGCCGCCGCCGATATTTCCGAAGGGGCGGATATTATTATGGTAAAGCCCGCCGGCCCCTGTCAGGACATTATCCGCCTTGTGCGCGACAGTTTCGATACCCCCGTGGCCGCCTATCAGGTAAGCGGGGAATACGCCATGCTTAAAGCCGCCGCCCTGAACGGCTGGGTTGACGAGGCGGCTGTGGTTACGGAAGCGCTGCTGGGCATCCGCCGATCCGGAGCGGGTATCATACTTACGTATTACGCACAGGAAGCGCTCGCCAGAGGATGGGTATCATGAACAATACCTGCCCCGCCTGCCGGCTGATTGCCTGGGAAGTAACGCGATCCTGCAATCTGGCCTGCCGCCATTGCCGGGCCGAGGCGCACCCTGAGCCTTACACGGGCGAACTGTCCACCGCTGAAGCCAAAACCCTGATCGATACTTTCCCGGAAGTGGGCAGCCCGATCATCATCTTCACCGGCGGCGAGCCCATGCTGCGGCCGGATGTGTACGAGCTTATCGCCTATGCCGCGGGCAGGGGGCTGCGCTGTGTTATGGCACCAAACGGAACCCTGATCACGCCGGAAAACGCTGCCAGGCTCCGGGCGTGCGGTATACAGCGCTGTTCCATTTCCATCGACGGCTGCAATGCCGAAACGCATGATGCCTTCCGCGGCGTGCCCGGGGCCTTTGCGGCGGCCATGCGCGGAATTGAATATTTGAAACAAAATGGACTGGAATTTCAAATCAATACTACGGTCACACGGAACAATCTGCACGATTTCAAAAAAATATTTGATCTCTGCGCACGTCTGGGCGCCGCCGCGTGGCATATTTTCCTGCTTGTGCCCATGGGCCGGGCAGCAGGCCTGGCTGATCAGGTGATTACGGCTGCGGAGTATGAAGAGGTTCTGCACTGGTTTTACGGCTTTCGCAAAACAACTTCCATGTACCTCAAAGCCACCTGCGCGCCGCACTATTACCGTATCATGCGCCAACGGGCCGCGGAGGAAGGTGTTGCCGTTACTCCGGCCACCTTTGGCATGGACGCCATGACCAGAGGCTGCCTGGGCGGCACAGGCTTCTGCTTTATCAGCCATACCGGGCAGGTACAGCCGTGCGGATACCTGACGCTTGACTGCGGTAATGTGCGTAAAACGCCGTTTCCGGAAATATGGCGCACGGCCAGACCATTCCTCCAGTTCCGCGATAAGTCTGAATATAAGGGAAAATGCGGCGTATGTGAATTTCACAGCGTTTGCGGAGGCTGCCGGGCCAGGGCCTGGAGCATGCACGGCGACTATATGGCGGAAGAGCCTTTGTGCGCCTACCAGCCCCGGGTGTTACGGCAATCGGTGTAATTGCTCCGCCTCGCGCTCACGCTTTTTCAGGTAAATTTCCAGGCAGGCCAGCGCCGCGGGTGTAACACCTGAAATACGGCCTGCCTGGCCCAGTGTCCGCGGCCGGACATTTTCAAGCTTTTCCACCACTTCGTGCGAAAGCCCGGGCACTTCGGCATAGGCGGTATCTTCCGGCAGCAGAACGTTCTCCCGCCTTCTGGCGTGCGTGACAAGCTCTTCCTGCCGGGCAAGGTATCCGGCATATTTAACGCCGGTTTCCGCCTCCAGGCGCACATCCGGGGGGAAATCCTCCAAAGCGGGGGAAAGCGGCGTCAGGCTGTCTAGTGTAACTGCCGGCCGGCGCAGCAGCTCTTCCAGCGTCAGCGCCCGCCCGGGCACGGCCTCGCCGCGTGCGGCCAAGAGGGCGCTTACAGCCCGCGGCGCCAAACGTACCTGGCGCAGCAGGCCAAGCAGCCGGGCCAAATCGGCCTGTCTGGCCTGAAATATAGCCCATTGGGCATCGCTCACAAGCCCCAGGTCGCGGCCCAGCGGGGTCAGACGGGCATCAGCATTGGCCTCGCGCAACAAGAGACGGTATTCGGCCCGGGAGGTGAACATACGGTACGGCTCCCGCGTACCGCGCGTAACCAGATCATCCACCAGCACAGCCATATAGGCTTTGTCCCTTCCCGGCAGGAACGGAGGCCGGCCGGTAAGCCTGCAGGCGACATTGATCCCGGCCCATAGGCCCTGCGCGGCGGCTTCCTCATAACCGGAGGTGCCGTTGATCTGCCCCGCAAGCCACAGCCCGGGCAGGCACCTGGCCTCAAGTGTGGGGGCCAGCTGCACCGGATCTGCATAATCATATTCAATGGCATATCCGGGGCGCACCATTTTGGCGTGCTCAAGCCCGGGGATAGTGGCGATCATTGCCAGCTGCACATCCAGGGGCAGACTGGTGGAAATCCCGTTGGCGTAGCACTCCTGCCCGTTCAGCCCTTCCGGCTCAATAAACACATGGTGCCGGTCCCTATCCGGAAAACGGGCCACCTTGTCTTCCACGGAAGGGCAGT
>CAYRKU010000014.1:7129-21470 GCA_964425055.1 uncultured Lawsonia sp.
GCCGGTAACCACCGGCGAACGGTCCATCCCGGCGCGAATGACCGCGTGGGTGGCAGGAGTGGTCCACGTAACATAGCAGGAAACCTGCTTCCGCCCCGGACGCGGCCCGTGGAAACTGAACATCGGCGCGGGGTTCTGCCCCGGCTGCTCTTCCATACGTGAAAAATCAATGGATGAACGGAGGAGGCGGGGCGTTGTCCCGGTTTTCAAGCGGCCAAGCCGCAGGCCATGCGCCGCAAGCGACGCGGAAAGAGCGGACGACGCCGCATCCCCAAGACGGCCGCCGGGGAAATGCTCCAGCCCGATGTGGATAAGCCCGCGCAAAAAAGTCCCGGTTGTGACAATGACATGCGGTGCGGCAAAGGTTCGGCCAAGCTCGGTTTTTACACCGCATACGCGCCCGTTTTCGCACAGCACTTCGGCAACGGTATCCTGCCAGATGCACAGCCGGGGCTCGGCAAACAGAGAGGCCTTTACGGCCTCCATGTAGGCCTCCCGGTCAATCTGGGCCCGCGTTGCCCGCACAGCCGGGCCTTTACTGGCATTCAGCGTGCGGAACTGTATGCCCGCGGCATCAGCCCACAGGCCCATCATCCCGCCAAGGGCATCAATTTCGCGCACCATATGCCCCTTGGCCAGGCCGCCGATTGCCGGGTTGCAGGAAAGGTAGCCAATCCTGTCTATATTCCCGGTTATCAGCAAAACGCGCTGCCCCATGCGGCACAGGGCCATGGCCGCCTCGCAACCGGCATGCCCGGCGCCAACAACAATACAATCGGCCATAACCGGCAGTTTCAGCTTACCTGCTGTATTCCATCAAGCTTCCAGGTGCCCTTTCCGCCCGCGGGCCGGACAAAATGCCACACTTCACGGATTTCTTCCGGAGCATTGCCGGCAGGGTCTTCCCGCAGCAGAACATTGAAATACACCTGGGCAATTTCTTCATCGCCTTCTGTCCGCACCTCTACAATGGCGGCATTGACCAGCATAATTTCCGTTATGCCCGGATTTTTGTCCTCCTCAGCCTGCCTGCGCAGCTCCTCAAAAAAGGACGGAGTTGTAAACTGGGCAATATCGCGCAAATCCCGCTTATCCCAAGATTCATTCAGGCGGATATACGCGGCCCTGGCCCCGCGCAGAAATTCCCGGTCATCAAAACCGGAAGGAATATTGCCCGCCGTATCGCTGGAGCCGGCCTGATCCGACCCTGCCGCGGGGGTACTTAAAGCGCTCCAGTCAAAACCGCCGCCCGAATGAGCAGAATCAAACGTAGGCTGCCGCAGCGCGCTCCGCTCCATCCCGGCGCCGCCCCGCCCCGCCTCGGCCCGGGCAGCCTCACGCCGCCTGGCAAACAGCCTGATCCCGAAATACAGAAGTACGGCAATAACAATAAGATCAAGAAAACCCGCGCCGGCAGACGGACCACCAAAAAGCAGAGATCCGATAAGGCTCCCGGCCAGCAGGCCGCCAAACAACCCGCCCATACCGCCAAACAGGCCGGGCCTGGGCGCTGCCGCCGCCGGGCCACGTTGGACAGGGGCGGTCTGTTGCCGCATACCTTGTTGATTCATAGGCGGCAGCCGCCTGGTGAACGGCTGGCTCATGGAAGGACGGCCGCCAAAAGACCTGCCCCCGCCAAAGCGGGCCGCATCAGCGTCAGCACAGGCAAAAGCCAGCATCAGCACAATCAAAAAAGCCCCAAGGCCAATACGATATTTTCCGGACATATTCATCCTCTGGTTTTGTATTCAGTCACCCGCACTTCCCCAATGTGAAGCAAGCATACACAAAATATCTTCCAGCATCAAGAATCAGGCTGCTTCAGCCCGCGCAGCCGGTCGGCAAGCAGGGCGGCCTTACGCGGCCCGATACCCGATATGGCGGCAAGCTCTTCCGGCGCGGCCGCAATTATGGCTTCCAGGGCGTTGAACCGCTCCCACAGCAGACGGGCTGTAACCGGCCCGATACCGGGGATACGCAAAAGCTCTCCGGCCAGGGCGGCTCCAGCCCTGGCCCGCCTATGCCGGCCGATAACAAAATGGTGCGCCGTATCGCGCACGCGCTGCAGAAACAACAATTCTGGGGCGCCTTCCCGCAAGCGCAGCGGGTTGCTCCGGCCAGGCAAAAATATCCTGTCAGCCACATTCCCGGCCCGGCGATCGGGGCGCCCCTGCGCATTACGGGCCTTGGCAATGCCAGCCAGTATAAACCGCCCTTCAGCGCCCGCTTCGCACAGCACCCGCTGCACGGCGGACAGCTGGCCCCGGCCCCCGTCTATAAGCACAAGATCAGCCCATGGCGGACCAGAGGCAAGCCTGCGCCGCATCCATTGCGCCAGGGCCGCGTAATCATCACCATGGCAGGCCTGTTCCCCTTCCAAAGCATAGGCACGGTACTCGGATTTTTTTGCCTGCCCATCTTCAAAAACCACCATACCGGCGCGCGCAGACGTGCCGGACGTATGCGAAATATCCACACATTCCACCCGGCGCACAGCCTGGCAGGCAATGCCCAGCTCGTGCGAAAACAGCCGGGCAAGCCGATCGGCCATGGATATTTCCGATCTGTTCAGGGCAAATTCCCGCGCGTTGTCCACGGCAATATCCAGCAGCCTGGCCTCCGCCGCATTGCGGGGAAGGCTGACGCGCACACTGCCGCCGCGTACGTCGCTCAGGGCAGCTTCCAGGGCCCGCAGAGTGATGCTGTCTTCTTCCGCGGGCTCCGGCGGCGGGTCGCCCGAAGGGCACCGTGCGTCCGGCAGCCACGGCAGAACTATCCTGGGGGGAACAGCGCTTTGCGGGCCGTAAAACTGCCCCAAAAAGCTCCAGAGCAATTCCGGCGCTTCAGCAAATTCCAGATCGGGCCAGAAAAACGTCCGGCCATCCACTAGCCTGCCCTCCCGCACAAACAGCAGGCCAAGCGCAAGCCCGCCCCGGACCGGGGCAATGGCCGCGGCGTCCATATCGCCGCCCTCGGGCAAAACCACGCTTTGCCGTTCTATTGTCTGCTCTACAGCCCGAATCTGATCTCTGAATACCGCCGCCTGTTCATAGTTCATATCCGCAGACGCGGCCAGCATGCTTCTGCGCAGGCCATCCAGCAATTCCCGTGAGCGGCCCGCCAGCAGCAATTCCACCTTACGCACAAGATCGGCGTAAGACAGCGGCGGAACAGCTTCCGTGCAAGGGGCAAGGCACTGCCCAAGATGATGATACAGGCACGGCCGCAGCCTATTTTTCAAGGCCCGGTCCGTGCACCGCCGCAGCGGGAACGTCCTGTGTATAAATTTCCAGGTTTCACGGGCGGCTGCCCCGGAAGTGAACGGGCCAAAATAACGCGCCCCGTCTTTGCGCCGCCGCCGGACCACTTCCAGCCGGGGGAAAGGCGATTCCCTGCCAATACGAAACAGCACGTACTGCTTATCATCGCGCAGCACAATGTTGTAGTGAGGCCGGTGTTTTTTGATCAGACTGGCCTCAAGCAGCAGGGCTTCCTTTTCCGTGCCGGTGGACAGAGTATCCAGCGACGCCGCATGGCTGAGCATGGCCGCGGTTTTGGGCGTCAGGGACGAACCGGGGCGAAAATAGGAAAGGATGCGGCGGCGTAGGTTGCGGGCTTTCCCCACATAAATAATACGCCCCCGCGCATCCTTATACAAATACACGCCCGGGGTTGTGGGCAAACATGAGGCTACGGGGCGTTCCATACAGCGACATTTACACGCGGCAGACGTTTACGCAATAAGCATTGGCGACAGGACACAGACTTACCCGCGATACGCCAGCGCTGCGCGAACCATATACGCAGAGCGGGGAAGCCCGGCTGCCTTTGCCGCTTTATCAATGCGATCGCGAATATAGACGGGCATGGAAATGTTAACGGGGACGACTTTTTTATTGAGGAAGTCGAAGTTCACGTCTACCAGGACTACCGCACCGCCTTCTGCGTCTTCCGAGGTCAGCACTTTTTCCAGAGGGGAAGGATCAGGAAGATTTTTCACTTCTTCTCCAAGGTAGAAGTTTTCTATAGAATCCTGAACAGTTGCCATTGCTTCCTCCAACGTATCCCCTGCGGAAAACACCCCGGGAAAATCAGGTACGGTGACGCCGTAAAGTGTTCCAGCTTCCTTGTGTACAATAACAGGATAAAGCATGTGTATACTCCTGATGGTTAAGCTAACTTGACTGTCTGTTTCGAGATTGCCTTAAGGATTCCCAGCGGGAGATCTCCTTTGTGTCCGGGTAGTGAGGTTTGCCTCCCATCGGGGTGAAGCATCGCCGTGTTTGGTTCATCCCTTATGTATAAACCCCGCCTCTTCCAGTTTTTTATGAGTTCCCGTGCCGTTACGGCTTCCTTATACGCATATTACGCAATTAAATCAAGCGGCAACACACATTCTATGTAAAAATTTTTGCAGGCAGGTAACCTCTGAAACGCACCGTAAAACCTCTCCTTCAAGGGAGGATATAAGGTGCACCTTAATGGAATTTTGACTTTCCAGTTTTTAAGCGTTAACAGGTGATACGGCGGCAGGGCATGCCGTGCCAGCCTGTGGAGAGATAGTGAAACCTGGGGAATAGGCGGTTGGTTCGTACCCGTAACATTCCCCACGTGGGAATGTTTGTGGCGAAAATAAAGCCTTGTTCCTCTAGGCAGTCTCGCTGAAGCGGGAACCCGCCTGCGGCGCGGCTCGTTAGAGCCGCTACCGACAGGAATCCTCCGACTTCAGGCGGGGGAGGATGTCAAAATCTTGCCAGCCAACAGGCTTTGCGTGTATCTTGAGCCGGTACTTTCAGGCCGACCCGGTCGGACATCACCTTTCCCGTTGCGAGGCCAGTATGGCACACCAGTCTCCCGAAGCTGAAACCATCATAGATCTTGTCGACATTATTGCCTATGGGGATCCCTGTCTGACCACCGGGGAAGAATATGCCGGTTCCGCCGCAGCTGATCCCGTGCAGGAAGGCCCGTCCGCAGAGCAAACCGTACCCCTGCCCTCCGAAGCCGCCCCTGCTGCCGCAGACCGGGAGTCTGCCCTGCCGGAGCCCTACGAAACAGCTTCAGAGTACGGCATGAAAGATTACCCGGGCTGGATTGCGTACCGTACGGAAGAAAGCGAAACCATGCTTGTTGATCCCATACCCGAGGCTGAACTTCCCCCATCGCCCCCAAACGGCACAGCCCCGTCTCCGGCCACGGCCGAGCCGGCAGAAGAAGCGCAGGCTATGGAACAGCAGCCCGCCGCCCCAGCCGGATCCATTGAACAGCAGCCCACCGCCCCAGCCGGATCCATTGAACAGCTGGAACAGCGCATAGCCAGCCTTGAGAGCGGCGTGGCCGGCCTGGCTGAACGGATCGCCAGGCTGGAATATCCACCGCCTGACCTTTCCAAAAGGGCTGACCCCCTGGACACACTGGACGCTCTGCAGGCCAGAGTGGCCGCGCTGGAAACCGTACCCCATTCTGACGACGCCGCCATAATCCAGGCTGTGCTGGATATGCTTAAAAATGATATGGACCGCTTTACTGCCGAGCTGCAGCAGCGAATGCTGGACAGCTGGAGGAATGAGCTGGACGGCACCGTGGCCGCAGCCGCAGCCAGAGTGCTGCGGGAAGAAATAGCGGCCCTGCGCAAAACGCGGTAAACGCTGTAATCCCCTGGTTTAATATGCCGTTGCCGCGCGCCAGACCGCAAAATCACTTCTGGCCCGGGCAGCGTACCATCCCCGGCGCTCCTTACGCTTCAGGCGTACATCCGGTTCCGGCATAAGCCCAAAATGTACATTGGCTGGCTGAAACTGCCTGGCGGGGCAGGCAAGATGCCCCAGCAATGCCCCCAGCGCGGTAGTGCGCGGCGGCTGCACCGCCTCCCGGCCGGAACATTTTTCCGCCAGCATAAGCCCCACCCACAGGCCGCAGGCCATGGATTCCACATACCCCTCCACACCCGTAATCTGCCCGGCAAGATGGATGTTCGGCCGCGCACGCAGCGAAAGGTCAGGGGCCAGCGCCACAGGCGAGTCAACATAGGTATTGCGGTGCATACTGCCAAAACGCACAAAATCTGCGTTTTCCAACCCCGGCACCTGGCGGAAACAACGGGCCTGAGCCGCATAGGTGAGCTTGGTCTGGCATCCTACAAGGTTAAACATTGTCCGGTTGCCGTTTTCCGGCCGCAGCTGAAGTATGGCCCAGGGGCGTTTCCCGGTGCGCGGGTCGCTGAATCCCACAGGCTTCAGCGGGCCAAAAAGCAGCGTCTTTTCCCCGCGTCCGGCCAGCGCCTCTATGGGCATACAGCCTTCAAAATGTGTTTCCCGTTCAAAATCCCGGCCGGCTACTTTTTCATCTTCAAGCAGGCAGCGGTAAAAACGCGTATATTCTTCCTGATTCATGGGGCAGTTTATGTAATCCCCACCGCCTGCTTCCGCATAGCGTGAGCCCCAAAAAGCAATGGACATGTCTATGGAATCGGCCGCCACAATCGGGGCAATGGCATCATAAAAATACAAATGGCGCATCCCGGCGGTTTCAGCCAGAGAAGTGGACAAATCATCGCTGGCCAGCGGCCCGGCCGCGATAACCACACGGTTAAACGGGGCAAGAGCCGGATCATCCAGGCTGGAAATGGCGCGGTGAACCGGGGTTATCAGCGCCTCGGCCTCAACCATGGCCGTAACTCTGGCGGAAAAAAGATCCCTGTCCACAGCCAGGGCCTTGCCCGCCGGCACACGATCGGCATCCGCCGCAGCAATAAGCGCCCCGCCAAGATCGCGCATTTCCTGCTTAAGGAGCCCCACACACGATGTGGGATCATCCGAGCGCAGGGAATTGGAACACACAAGTTCAGCAAAATACGGGCTGGTATGGGCGGGGGACATCCTTTCCGGCTTTTGCTCAAACAGGGTAACGGCAATACCGCGCCGGGCAAGCTGCAGGGCGCATTCACACCCGGCCAGGCCGGCGCCAACAATGGCAATGGCTTGTTCCATGGCAGTTATAAGGGTTATTGTTCAGTAATGCCGCGGCCAGCATGCCAAATCATCTTCATCCGGTCGAGAAAAATTTACCGCGGCGGGTGTGTATCCGATAGCGGCGCTTGCGTATGCCCTGCATTTCGGGTAGGGTTGTTTTGTCATTTATTATAACAGTGCTGGAGCTCCTTATGGATTTCGTCTGGTTCTTCCTTGGCATCATCGCCGTGGTCTGCGGCCTGCGCCATATCAAAACCAACTGCCCCAATCCGTTTTTCCTCGGCAAATAAGCCGCTGTGTCCCCGCAGTTCGCATCTGCGCCTGAAAACGGGCCTATCTCTTTTTGTGTGCCGCAACAGGCTGATGGCTGGCGTCTGGACAGAACTCTCGGGCTGCTGCTGAATGCCGCGGCAGATTCCGGGACAGGCGGTGATGCGCTGCGCGCGCTGGCTGTGCGTGGCGTACGCACGCGTAGGCGCCTGTGCGCCTGCGGTCTGGTGCGGGTACAGGGCAGACCGGCCGCCATGGGGCTAAAAGTAAGGGCCGGGCAGGAGATTACACTCCGGCTGCCGGCAGCGGCCACGCCGCCTGATCCGGCGGAAAGGCAGCTCCCTTTTGTTGTGCATACTAAAAATAACCTTGCTGCTCTGTTCAAACCAGCCGGGTTACATACAACGGCCCTGCCAGGCACAGCGGCCCCCAGCCTAGAGGCCATGCTGCCGGATCTGCTGCCTCACTGCGCGGAAAACTCCTTCCCGCGCCTGCTGAACCGCCTTGACCTGCCCACTTCCGGGCTTGTTCTGGCTGCGTTGAATGCAGACCGCGCGCAATTCTGGCGGCAGGCGGAAAACACAGGCCGCATCAGCAAACGCTATCTAGCTATTGTTGAAGGGCAGCCCCGCAGCCCTTTCAGCGTCAGAATGCGGCTGGATACAGACAACCGCAGCCGCACACGGGTATGCCATACAGATTGTGCGGACATGAACCGCCACACTTCCGTAACGCCGCTTGCTCCGCTCCTGCCCGCCGCATCCCCCGGCCTGTTTACGGACATTGATCTGCCGCTGACGCTGGTTGGCTGTTGCATTCGCAAAGGTGCCCGGCATCAAATTCGCGCCCATCTTGCCGCGGCCGGCTATCCGCTGTTGGGCGATACCCTCTACGGTGCGGCTGCCGGTCGCGGCACAGGGCTATTTCTGCACCATGCCAGTGTGCGCCTGACCGGGTTCACCGCCTGCTGCCCGCCTGTATGGCTGCCTTTGCTGCCTGAAACAGTTGGGCGCATTGCCGCCCAATGGCTGCGCGGCTGATGCGGCGCACCGCCGCAGAACATCAGGCCACAGGCGGCTGTTCACCCCAGATCAGAGCCACCCAGTCGCCCGACTGCATACGCCGCGGCCTGCCCAGAACAGCGTAAGCCGCCGCCACAGCATCAGCCTGAACATCAAGCAGCCCGGAAAGGATAAGACAGCCGCCCGGTTTCAGGCAGGCCAGTATGTCCGGGGCAAGCTCCCGCAGCGGCTCGGCCAGAATATTGGCCACAACCGCGTCAAAGCATTCGCCGGCGCCGGCGCCGGCACTTCCCTGCACAATGCGGAAGGCGCTGCCAACGTGATTGAGACGCACATTTTCCAGCGCATTGGTTACGGCTACCGGGTCAATATCCGATCCAAGCCCACTCATCCCGCCCAGACAACAAGCAATGCCTAAAATCCCCGTGCCTGTGCCTACATCAAAAAAACGCATCCCAAACCGCAACCTGCCTGAGGCCATAAGCTGTGAAATCGCATCCAGGCACAGTACCGTTGTATTATGGTGCCCTGTGCCAAAGGCAGAGGCGGGCTCAATCACAATGGGTTTTTTCCCTTCCAAAGGTGTGGACTCCAGCAACCAGGGCGGCAATACAATAAAATCCCCTGCGTTAACAGGGGTAAAAAATTCCCTCCAGGCAACTGCCCAGTCCTGCGCGGGGACAGTTTCCTGCTTCAGGCTGACCCCGGGTATCCGCCCCTGCACGGCGGCAACAAGCTGCCGGTACACAGCGGCGTTATCACAATGCACGCGAAACAGAGTTTCCCCTGCGGGAAGGCTTTCTTCCTCCCATCCATAGGAAACAATCCGTACAAGCAGCCCCACAATGGTATCGTACCGTGCGTCTTCAGCAACAATTTCCAGACGTATCAAATCCTTCATTTCAGACATCATATAAACTCCCCAACACCCGCTGTTTCTCCCCGGCAGCTGCGCAGGGGGAAAAGGCTTGTCCCGTTGTTTACCCTGTGGTATCCGTGCTGCAGGTAGTATCGGCTCATTCAAAGCCACCGCGGAGCGTGTTTATGGCCATATTTACAACTGAAGAAGCACTCGCCTATCATGAATATCCCCTGCATGGCAAACTGGAAATTTTACCCAGCAAACCCTGCTTCACCCAAAAGGAACTTTCCCTGGCCTACTCGCCCGGCGTGGCAGAGGCCTGCCGGGCCATTGCCGCCGACCCGGCCACGGCCAGCCGTTATACAGGCCGGGGCAATCTGGTTGCTGTTGTCTCTAACGGTACGGCAGTGCTTGGACTGGGCAATATAGGGCCGCTTGCGGGTAAACCGGTTATGGAAGGCAAAAGCGTCCTGTTTAAAGCCTTTGCCGATATCAATGCCTATGACATTGAACTGAATATTTCCGATCCGGATAGGATTATTGAAACCGTAAAAGCCCTTGAGCCAACCTTTGGCGGCATCAACCTGGAAGACATCAAAGCTCCGGAATGCTTCTATATTGAAGATGTACTCAAACGGGAAATGAACATCCCTGTCTTTCATGACGATTAGCATGGCACGGCCATTATTTCCGGCGCCGGGCTGCTCAATGCCCTTGAATTTACCGGCCGCCGGGCCGAAGATATTATTGTGGTTGTATCCGGTGCAGGCGCTGCCGGCATTGCCTGTGCCCGCTTTTACGTTGCCCTTGGCATAGACCCGGCTAACATCCGCATGTTTGACTCGAAGGGGATTCTACACAAAGGCCGCGCTGATCTGAACGCCTATAAAGCCGAATTTGCTGTCGCTGAGGAAATGAGTATGGCCGAGGCGCTTAAAGGAGCGCATCTCTTCCTTGGCCTCTCTGGTAAAGATACGGTCAGCGCGGACATGATCGGGGGCATGGCCAAGCATCCTGTTATTTTTGCCTGCGCCAACCCCGACCCTGAAATTACCTATCCAGAGGCCAAAGCTGCCCGGCCAGACTGTATTATGGGAACAGGACGGACCGATTTCCCCAACCAGATCAACAACCTTTCCGGATTCCCCTATATTTTTCGCGGCGCTCTTGACGTACAGGCTACGGAAATCAACGAAGCCATGAAGATTGCCGCGGCAAAAGCGCTGGCCAGGCTGGCCAGAGAGCCCGTTCCGGCTGAAGTTTCCGCCGCGTATAACGGGCAGACGTTTTCTTTCGGGCAGGATTATATTATCCCCAAACCTTTTGACCCCCGCCTGATCGAATGGCTTACCCCGGCCGTAGCTCAGGCCGCCATGGACACGGGTGTTGCCCGCGCCCCCATTACCGATATGTCTGAATACCGCACCCTCCTGCGAAAACGGATTGCGCAGGCCCAGGCGCGCACGGCGCAGCTTATCGCCGCGCTGTAGCTTCCTCTCCGCCTGAAGTCGGGAGATTCCCGCGATACAATCCTGCATCCCTTAAACAGGCCTATGCTGCAGCAGGCGCCCAAGGGAACGGTTCCAGTATAAATATTCCCACAGGGAAGTTTTACGGGTACGGGCGAGGCGCCCTATTCGCTCATGGCTGCTGCCTCTGCACAGGCTGGCACGGTATGCCCGCTGCCGTGGATATACCCGGGCTTTACCGGTAAAACGCCGCATGAGGCTTTCCCGCCCTGCTTTTGGCCGCGGCTGAAACTTGTATGCCCGCAATATTTCGAACTACTAACCTGTTTGGCATAGAGATCCAAAAATTCCAGTTAAGGTACGACTTATATCCTCCCCTGAATGGAGAGGTTTACAACGTGTTCCGGAAACTTTTCCGCTCTGTGCATAACTTACGCACAAGTTACGCACAGATTACGCACAATTCGCGGCCAGTTATAACTGCCTGGAGAGCGGTATTCCTGCACACATAAGCAAGCTCTACCTATTACCCATTGATAGTCAAAGATTTATAGCTTTTGCCGCGTTGCCTGGGGATGGGTTAAACAAGCAGATTCATGAGCTCAACGAATTTCCATACGGCTGGGGTACGGCCTTTCGCAGCCGCCTCCTGAGTAATAATGCCGGCATGTTCCAATTTATGCAGGAGGTTCGTTGTCCCCTGCCGTGACAGTGAGCCACCAAAACATCGCTGCATGTCAGGCTGGGTAAACAGGGGCTTACAGAACAGGTAATCCAGTACCTGTACGGCATTCACTGAACCAGTTACGGTCGAAAAGTCTCTCTTTGCCTTTTCGTAAAGTCCATTCATATCTGTAAGCAGTTTTTTATTATGTTCGCTGCGGGCAATTACAGCATGGAGAAAGAAGTCTATCCAGGCCTTCTAGCTTTTCTCTTTGGAGATGCTCCCAAGCGCTTTATAATACTCTGTACGGTGTTCCCGTAAATAGGCGCTTATATAAAAGCAGGGACTGGTCAGAACTTTTTTTTCCGCAAGGAGCAGGGTAATGAGTAAACGCCCCATTCTGCCGTTTCCATCGCAGAAAGGATGGATCATCTCAAATTGGGCGTGCATAACGGCCGCCTGTATGACGGGATTCAGGCTGTTACGATGAATGAAGGCTTCCCAGTTTTCCATCAGAGAGGGGATATGCGCTGGATGCGGAGGAATATATAAAGCGTTATCCGGCGTGGAACCAGGAAATCCTATATGAACCAGGATGTCGCGCCATTTACCGGGATTTTTCTTTTCTCCGCGGGGAGCTCTGAGAAGAAGAGCGTGTAGGGCGTTTATCAGGGACAGAGAAAGTTTCCTTCCTTTGCCTATGGCGTCAAGACCTTCTTCCATGGCTTCCTTGTAGTTGATGACTTCACGCACATCATCCTGCCGTTCGGCGGGGATGACAACGCCGGCATTTTCTCCAAGAATTTCATTAAATGTGGTTACTGTCCCTTCAATGATATTGGAACTTTGGGCTTCCTGCAGAAGCCAGGTGAGCCAGAAAAGATTCGATCTGACTGAAGCCCGCATCATTCCGTTGAGTTCTGCAATGGAAGATACGGCCCGAAATTCCAGCATACCGAAATTACCCCAGTGGTCTTCGTCCGGCGTCAAGGGGAGAAACTGGGGCAAACACGGCGGCATAAGAGGGAGCTTCCTTCCGAAATTGTGTCAACTGAAAGGGCCTCAAAGGCCTATATCGGATTTTGTGTCAAATAAAAAGCCTTTCAGTTGACACAAATTATCCCCGCAGAAGAATGAATATCTCCGCACGCCGCGTTGTTCTGTCACCCTGTGTAAGCATGGTAATGGTATCTCCGTCTGCAGCAGAGGCTGCCCGGCCTTTAATCATATCACCGGCAAGAGCAACGGAAGGAAAGAGCAGACAGGATAAGAGCGTTAAAATGATTTTCTTCACAAGGCGCTCCCTTTCGTCTGAGTTGCCGGAAAAACCCAGAATACTCACCTTTCCCGTCTACTCTCAGGAAGAGTGCGTCATCTTTTTGCACGCGAATGGAAGGTCATTTTGCCTGCCTAGCGCGGATCAAAAGTTACTTGACAGTTAAAATAATAAGATACCGTATAGATACGGGATACTCAGCGCGAAAAGCCCCGTGAATGTCACGGGGCCAGAGAACAGCAGGGTAGCCGCTAATCGTTAAGGACAGTATCGTTACGCAGTTCAATGGTGGCCGAAGTTTTGAGCAGTTCAAGGAACTGCCGGAACAGCTGCTCACGCCGGGCGCTCAGCACAGCTTCAGTCAACTGAGGCGCGACGGCCTGCCAGTTTTCTTCACTCGGGGTGATCACCTGGGCCACCCGGGCCAGAATAACCCCTTCTTCCACAGTATAGGCATCGGGCAACCAGGTATGGAGGCCAGCGGCAAAGGCTGCCTGCACAAGGCCGGTATTAAGGCCCAGGCCGGGGATGTACTCTTCCCGGCCAAAAGATTCGCTGGTCTGAACGCGGCCTGTCAGGCTGGCAGGCGCCGTGTCAGTAAAAGCGCCCCTGTCGGCTTTAGCCTCGGCAAGAGCCAGATCGCGGGCTTTATCAGCGGTAAGCGCGGCCGTGATTTCAGCTTTCACTTCGTCCAGAGGCCGGAGAAGCTGCGGCCGGGATTCTTTTAACGTTACTACCACATAACCATCTTTACTCATGAATGGGGTTTCCAGCGTGGTGCCGGGTTTGGCCGCAAGAATGGTGGTGATGTTTTCCGGCTTCAGGTTGAGCAGCCGAGGCAGATCGGCGGTATTGACCATGCCTGTTTCCTTGGGCTGCAGATGAAGAGGTGCGCCCGCTTCTGTCAGTGATTTACCGCCAATAACGGCAAGCTGCACCTGCTCCAGAGCATCCTGTACTTTGCCTGCCGCGGCCTCTTCAGCCAGGCGGGCGCGTATAGATTCGCTCACCTCGGCAAGAGGAGTGGTGCCTGCCGGTTTTTTAGCCTCAAGTTTGATAAGGTGGTACCCAAAAGGTGTCTGTACCAGGCCGGAAACCTGCCCTGGCTGAAGGGCCGCGGCGGCGGCGCTGAAAGCCGGGACCATCTGATCGGCAGAAAACCAGCCCAGATCTCCGCCCATAGCTGCGCTGCCATCCTGGGACAAACTGCGGGCTAGATCGGCAAAATCTTCCCCGGCCCGGATGCGTTTTTCAATTTCCTGCAGCGTGGCTTTAGCCTTGTTGTGTTCGTCTTCAGATGACTGTTCACCGGCCAGGATCACAATGTGCCTGGCGTGCATTTGTTCTGGGTAGGCATACTGCCCGGCATGGCTGGCATAATAGGCATTGATATCGGCGTCAGATACAGAGGCAGGGTCAGCCAGAGATGCCGCCCCAATGAGCAGCCAGGATACATCTGCCTGGGGCGGCACGCTAAACTTGGCCTGGTTGGCTGTATAATATTCCTGCATTGCCTCAGGGGTAATTTTCACCCCATCGGTATATTTTTTCAAGGGATAGAGGACGTATTCCAAGGTACGGCGTTCGCGCTGATAGAGGTACAGATGGCGCAGGTCAGCCTCGCCAATATAGGCGCCGGCGGTGAGTTGATCTTGCAGTTTGGTCAAAAGCAAACCGACGCGCGCACGCTCTTCAAAATTGCCAGGGGTATCGCGCTGGGCTTTCAGCACCTCCACATAACGGGAAGAATCAAACTTGCCCTTCTGGTTATGAAAAGCAGGGTACTGTTCGATCACCTGGCTCAATT
>CAYRKU010000015.1:0-3428 GCA_964425055.1 uncultured Lawsonia sp.
ATTAAATGGAGGTACCCCTATGCCGGAACGTATTACCCGGGCTGAGAACAAAATGAAGGAACTTT
The DNA here is from genome assembly GCA_964425055.1 of uncultured Lawsonia sp. Taxonomy (GTDB): domain Bacteria; phylum Desulfobacterota; class Desulfovibrionia; order Desulfovibrionales; family Desulfovibrionaceae; genus Bilophila. The sequence continues at coordinate 66 of CAYRKU010000015.1, forward strand.
TTGGAACCGGGTCTTCCTCACTGACAGCAAGTGATCCGGACTTTGCTGCCATGCGCGATCGTCTTATCCATGGCGAAATAGCCTGGGCCAACACGTTGAACGATCACATCCAGCAACTGATCACGCTGGCCGTGGCAGCAACTGAACAGTTACAGCACGAAATTCGGCAGCATACTGAGGCGGCTCTCCGCATTGGGGTAACCCCCGTGGAGATAAAAGAAGCCATTTACCAATGCGCCCCCTATATCGGGTTTCCCAAAGCACAGGCTGCGCTTAATGTGGTGAATGAAGTTTTTGCGGAAAAGAAGGTTCCACTGCCTGTGGTAAGCCAATGTACTGTTAATGAAAATACGCGTTTTTCAGATGGACTTCGCGTCCAGAAAAGCATTTTTGGCGATAGTATTGAACGTATGCACGAATCAACGCCAGAAAACCAGAAAGCCATTGTACGGGATTATTTGTCTGCTTTTTGCTTTGGTGATATCTATACCCGTGCAGGGCTTGATCTCAATACGAGGGAGCTGATCACTTTTTGCATTATCAGTGCGCTTGGTGGCTGTGAGGCTCAGGTACGGGCACATGTCCAGGGTAATGTGAATGTGGGTAACAGTAAAAAGCAGTTGATTGATGCACTGGCTGTATGCCTGCCGTACATGGGCTTTCCACGGACGCTAAATGCCCTCAGTTGCGTTAATGCCGTGATTCCGGAACAAGAGTCAAAGTAAAAAATATGTTATGGAATAAGAGGACGAACTATGAACATACAATTTTCACGGCGCAGTTTTTTAAAAAGCAGTACTATAGCTGTCGGTGCTCTGGCCGCCGGTATTGTACCCTGTATGGATGCAGCCCAGGCCGCCGAAAGTACAACACCCAAAGTATATTTTACTGAAGATATCAGTACGGAAAGCTTGCTTAAGGTGTATGGGCATATTAATGCAGACCTTACTGGCCGGATTGCCATCAAGCTGCATACCGGTGAGCCCCATGGCCCCAATATTTTACCGCGGGAAATGGTCAAAGCCTTTCAGGCAGACATTCCGGACAGTCGAATTGTGGAATGCAATGTCCTGTACCCCAGCGCCCGACAGACAACAGCGGGCCATCGTCAAACCTTGCGGACAAATGGCTGGACTTTTTCTCCTGTGGATATCATGGATGAAGAGGGTGAAGTTGATCTGCCTATCCCCGGTGGTAAATGGTTGCAGAAGGTCGCTGTGGGCAGCCATATTTTGAACTATGATTCCATGTTGGTTTTAACACACTTCAAGGGGCATACTATGGGCGGTTTTGGCGGATCGCTCAAAAATATCGCCATTGGCTGTGCCTCCGGCAAAACAGGTAAGGCGCAGATCCATAGCGATGGCAGTCAGCTGTGGGCCGGAGGGCCGTTGTTTATGGAGCGTATGGTGGAAGGCGGTAAGGCCATTACCACACATTTTGGTAAGCATATTGCCTATATTAACGTATTGCGGAATATGTCCATCAGCTGTGATTGTGAGGGGGTGCTTGCAGCCCCGGTAACGCTGCCCGATCTCGGCATTCTGGCCTCTACCGATATTCTTGCAGTGGATCAGGCTGCCGTGGATATGATCTACGCCCTGCCTGGAGATCAAAAACACGATATGGTTGAGCGGATCGAATCGCGGAGCGGCCTGCGGCAGCTTGAATATATGGAAATTCAGGGTATGGGTTCTCGCAAGTATGATTTGGTCACTCTGTAAAATTTTTGTGGCCGGGAATACGTGATGACGGTGTGTATACAGGAACTCGACCATGAATTACGGTATTCTTTTTGATCACGCGCGCACAGCCAGGATAGGCCTGCCTGAAGCAGTTCTCTGCGAGGGCAAGCCTTTTGATGCGCTGCAGCATCTCCTGTCACGTTTTGGTAAGGGATCGGGCCACCCTGTGCTGTTTACTAGGCTGTCTCCGGAATATTTTGCCCAACTGCCCAAATCTATACAGGATCTTTACGATTATCATCCGCTGTCCCGAACTGCTTTTGGGGAAGCGCTTCCCCCCGGGAAGCGTGGTCGCGTGGCCGTAATTTCCGCCGGAACAGCGGATGGGTTTGTCACCTGGGAGGCAGCCCGGACTTTGGCCTATCTGGGGATCGAACACCGCGTTTTTGAAGATTGCGGTGTCGCCGGGTTATGGCGTCTGGCCGAACGGGTGGAAGAAATCAACACCTTTGATGTGGTCATTGTAGTGGCCGGGTTGGATGCCGCTTTGGTAAGTGTTATTGGGGGGTTGACAGCGAAACCTGTTTTCGGTGTTCCCACTTCCGTTGGTTATGGTGCTGCCCAGGGTGGCAGATCTGCCTTGAGTAGCATGCTTTCCAGCTGCGCTCCTGGTATAGGTGTTATGAATATTGACAACGGTTACGGCGCTGCCTGTGCAGCGGCAAGAGTAGTGAATGGATTATGAGTCAGACAGAAAAACACGCAAAGCAGAGTGCCCAGTCTTCTGTATGCAGTTCAGTCGATGCCGGCAGGGCAGATCGCGTGCTGACAATCCGGACACACTCTGGTCTGTCAGGGGATATGTTTCTTGCGGGCTTACTGCGCATGGTCGGGTTTGATGTACAGGCAACAGATCGTATCCTGACATCGATTTTACCGGACCTGGCTGGGGCGGTGCGTTTAACCAGGAAGCAAGTCAACACCATTGCGGGCTGGCATGCCGAAATTACCTTACCGCACCAGCATATACACCGTACCTTTGCGGATATTGCGCAGCTTATTGCCCAAAGTGGCATGACTGCTCAGGGCAAAGATCTGGCCACAAAAACCTTTGCCCTACTGGCTGAGGCAGAGGCGGCTGTCCATGCAGAAAAAACGGAAGACGTACACTTTCATGAAGTAGGCGCGTTGGACAGCATTCTGGACATTTGCCTTTCCTGTGAGCTGTTTTCGCTGTTGAATCCACAACAATTTGTTGTCAGCCCGTTACCGCTGGCGGATGGTGAAGTTGCCTGCTCCCACGGATTTATACCTGTTCCGGCTCCCGCCGTATTGGAATTGCTGGAAGGTATCCCCGTGGTGCCTTTTGCGGGGAAGGGAGAAACAGTAACCCCTACTGCTGTTGCTTTACTGCGTGCCCTTGGGGCAGGCTTTGGCGCCTGGCCGGCCATGCGCATTGAAAAACGGGCCCTGGTCTATGGTACGCGGATATTTCCTGGTGTAGCAAATGGAAGTATTTTTGCATGGGGCACCTGTTCTACATGAATGAGGTGCAAAATCGGGGCAAAATATATTCACTTTGGATTCCTCGTTTGACGAAATGGCATCCGTCGGGGCATTCCCTAGCCTATTCCGGAGGGATGGACAGTCGTTTTCTGGCCCATATTGCCGGACAATT
>CAYRKU010000015.1:3438-5673 GCA_964425055.1 uncultured Lawsonia sp.
CTGGTTGGTCCACACGTGGCGGAAGATAAAACCGCCTATGCCCGTGCCTAGGCAAAGGGGAATGGTTTTTCGTACAGGGAGGTGAAGGTAAATCCCTTATCACTTCCCTTTGTGGCTGCAGGAGATAAGGAACGCTGCTATGCCTGCAAACGGGCAATGTTTTCCCTGTTGCTCCGGCAGACAGATATTCCTCTGTGCGATGGCACCAATGCTTCCGATATGGGTAATATCGGCCAGGCCTCCGCGCCGTGCGGGATCTGGGCATTTGTCCCCTCCTTTGCCGCAGCTGGCCTGACTAAGGCGCTGATCCACAGCCTAGCCGCCGCAACCGGCATGGATATGCCGGATCTCCCTGTCTGCTCGCACACCTGCCTTACGGCATGAAGCCGAATCGGGATCTTCTGCGCAGCATTGCCAATGGAGAAAAAGCGGTTCATACCTTCCTGTCCGGTATTGGTCTGCATTATCCGGATTTTCGGCTGCGGTTTGTGGCCGGTCGGCTTGAGCTGCACATTCTTCCTGACACTGCAGCGATCCTTTCCCCGACGCTTCGGGCAGCACTTCTGGCCCACTTGTCCAATTTTATGCCCGGTCTGCCGCAGCTGGGCATAAGATGCGCTGAAAACTGTCCGGATTTTTTGATCAGAGTCATTTGGGCTGAAGTTCTCATCGGTAAATTATATTCTTCACTTCTGCACTCCGGCTTTTGCCGTAATACTGTTCGAGTATCCATATGTCCAAAAGCGTTCCTCAAATAACTTATTCAAAGACATCCAAATCCAGCAGTAATAGCTACATGATCCATATTCTGGAACGAAAATGCTGGCCAGTGGTCTGGACTTTCTGATTGGCTGTAAGCTGACCAGTACAATACTGCTGCTGATCGTTACATTATGGCAAAGCTAAATATGGCTGTGAGCTGCCGCGAAAAATAAGAAGTGACGTTACAAACTGAGAACCTGCCAGGGATAATTTTAACTTTGACGAGTTCTTGGTATGTGAAAGCGAGACAATTTACTGTCAGAAGTTTAGGCAGCTTAAGATTTTACAAAGGCTGTAATTGACATCCGTAGTTTATATGGCGATCGTGCAAAGAGTTCACGAATGTAAGACGTATCGTTGCGTGAACGTGTGAATTTCCCTTTACTAAACCCATAAAACTTCTCCTTCAGATGGAAGTGTAGGGGAAAGAATATAAAGTGTGCTTGATACCCTGTAAAATTTTACAATTTATAGCGCAAGGTACGCAAATTTTCATCAAAGATTTTATCGAAAAGACTTATATAAAGAGAATTAAGTTTTCCGGCTTTGGTCTTTGGGTATTGTGCCGTAATTCAGCCCCGTGATATCTTGGACCTAAGATCCATAAGTTCTAAGGCTGTTTTTAATTTTAGGGGCAGGTAAACCTTTAAATCCGTATCGGGACGGGGCAAGTCAGGTATTCGCCAGGTTCGCTTAGCCATTCTCCATTCTCCCTATATCAATCCCCGGCTGTCCAACTCATGTAAAAGCATCTTGGCCAGTTTTGGAAGTGCAGCCTTGCACGGTTGAGAAAGTTCTAGCCCCATATTTTGATAATCTTTTGGCTCCATGCCGAGAATTATGGCCTCTGGCCGATGCCCGGCAAGCTCGCAATACAGAAGAGTATCAACAAGATCTGTCTGATGCATGGAATCTTTAAAGCTCAGGCTCTTGCGCAGACCTTCGCCCTCAAGCCTGTACAGAGTGCCCGCAGGCTGATCGCCCAGTACGGCATCCAGAACGATCAACAAGTCACAGTCCATAATGGCATCCATAAGGCCAATGCCCAAAGTTCCGCCATCCAACAGGCGCACTGTATCTGGAAAGGTTGCGTGCTCACTCAGGTAGCGTACAGCATGGACACCAATCCCCTCATCCGTAAATAGAATATTGCCAACTCCCAGCACCAGTATCTTTTCCCTGTCCATATTCAGAATCCTTTGTCGGTATAACCGTGCACGCTTCATGCTCTCAGGCCCTATGCTTATATCCGGGTAGAAAAAGACAGTTATTTTGTCAATCTTTAATGGAGGATATCTTTTTTGTAGCCACGGCATAGGCTGAGGTGACATTGGCTTCCCCCCCCCCTATAACAACCTACCCACCAGCAATGTATGCAGGTGTTGAAAAAATACAGTACCAAAGACCAGTGTGGCGGATATTGAATTGACATAGCCGTTGTTTTTTCATAGCATTTTTAAAAAAATATAATCC
>CAYRKU010000015.1:5683-20997 GCA_964425055.1 uncultured Lawsonia sp.
GTGAAGAATCTTTTTTTATGTACGCTGCTTGCCGGAGGATTGCTGGTGGCTGCGGCCACGGTTGCTGAATCCCGAACGTTGTATGAAATGCGGAAAATTATTGAAAACCCTATAATTATCGATAACGCGCAGAGCAAGAGGATGCATGTGAGTTATTTGCATCAGGGGCATAAGGCACTGGGGTGTCGTACCTGTCACCACGTTATGACTGAGGACAGGCAGGTGTACGTACCCTGTACTGTGTGCCACAGCAAAACGGATATTGCTGACAGGTCTGACCACAGTTATTTCCTTGCGATCCACCGTTTGGACAGCACGCATTCCTGCGCAGGCTGTCACGCCAAAATGGCTGCTGCTAATCCAAAACTTAAGGGCTGTCAGTCCTGTCACAGTTTAAGTTTATAACCCTTGAGAGTGATTCTATATGAACCTTTTTGGGGCCCCTACCTGACGCATGATACCAGAGGTGCGTGGTATGCGCTTTCCGGTGTGCACTGTTTTGTGCAGTGGGCGATAAGGTTCGCTTTCTCCTCCTTTCATGATTTAACTTTTCGTTCGTAAACCGGAATAATCCTTACTTTTCCCCTTGGCACTGGTGCTGTTTCATGGGTTACTACATACGACTGATTTAGGCCTTTCGTATAAGAAGGAGACAGAATATGCATATTGGAATAGGCCTTAGTAAAAAGAATCCAGTAGAAAGACTGGAGCAAAAGGGCGTTTCCCGCCGGGATTTCCTTAAGTATTGTGGAATGGTGGCTACTGTAATGGGTATGGGCCCTAGCTTTGCCGAGCAGGTTGCTCTGGCTTTGACTATGCCTCGACGCCCGTCAGTTGTGTACCTGCACAATGCTGAATGCACGGGCTGCTCGGAGGCATTGTTGCGTACAGGCCAACCCTTCATCGATGAACTAATCTTAGATACAATTTCTCTGGATTATCATGAAACTATTATGGCCGCTGCAGGGCATGCCGCTGAAGCGGCTCTGGAACAGGCTGTTGCCTCTCCGGAAGGTTTTATCTGTGTGGTTGAGGGGGCTATTCCCACAGCTGATGCTGGCCGCTATGGATATATTGGCGGCCGTACCATGTATGAGATCTGCGGCCATGTGTTGCCGAAAGCAAAAGCTGTTGTTGCCTATGGAACCTGTGCTGCCTATGGCGGAATTCAGGCTGCAGAGCCTAATCCTACAGGGGCAAAAAGCATTAATGATTGTTTTAATGATATGGGTATCAAGGCAATCAATATCCCAGGATGTCCTCCAAATCCTCTCAATTTGGTAGGGGCACTGGTAGCCTTTCTGCGGGGAGATGCCATTGATCTTGACAAACTCGGTCGGCCTAGCATGTTCTTTGGAACTACAGTTCATGAACAATGTGAGCGGCGGCCGCATTTTGATGCGGGCGAATTTGCGCCTTCTTTTGCTTCCCCAGAAGCCAGCAAGGGGTGGTGTCTCTACAAGCTTGGCTGCAAAGGGCCACTGACTATGAATAATTGTCCTAAGATCCGCTTTAATCAGACAAACTGGCCTGTTGGGGCAGGGCATCCCTGTATCGGTTGCAGTGAACCCAATTTCTGGGACAAAATGACACCGTTCTATGAAAATTAGAGGTTGAACATGAGTGAAAGCAAACTAACTCCCCAGAGCAGGTTCACCGGACCTATTGTCATTGATCCGTTGACCCGTATCGAAGGGCACCTGCGCATAGAAGTGGAAGTGGAAAACGGGCGTGTTAAGGATGCACGTAGCGTGTCCACCTTGTATCGTGGGCTTGAGCAGATCCTTATTGGTCGTGATCCGCGCGATGTGCAGCACTTTACGCAACGTACCTGCGGTGTGTGTACATATACCCATGCATTGGCCTCTACCCGTGCCCTTGAGGATGCTATCGGCGTGCCGATCCCCATTAATGCCACTTATATCCGGAATCTTGTTCTTGGCATGCTTTATATGCATGACCATATCGTGCATTTTTACCAACTCCACGCTTTGGATTTTGTTGACGTAACTTCGGCTCTGAAAGCGGATCCTGTTAAGGCGGCTAGTCTGGCAGCATCCATTTCGGAACGTCCGGTTACGGCCGACGACCTTAAAGCCGTGCAAACAAAGCTGAAGAGTTTTGTGGAAGGCGGCCAGCTTGGTCCCTTTACCAATGCCTATTTCCTTGGCGGGCATCCTGCCTACTATCTGGAGCCTGAAGTTAACCTCGTGGCAACAGCACATTATCTCGAAGCGTTGCGGCTTCAGGTTAAGGCGGCACGGGCCATGGCCGTGTTCGGGGCCAAAAATCCGCATACCCAATTCCTTGTTGCAGGCGGCGTTACCTGTTACGATGGGCTGACACCTGAGCGTATCCAAGAGTTTGAAGGCCTGTATACAGAGGTCCGTGATTTTGTGAATCAGGTCTATATCCCGGATTTGTTGCTTGTGGCCGGTGCTTATAAAGACTGGACAAAAATCGGTGGTACGCACAATTTCATGACATTTGGCGAGTTTCCCGGAGATGAACGGAAGCTGGAAACACGCTGGCTGAAACCCGGTGTCCTGTACAATCGTGACATCTCCAAAATACAGCCCTTCGATCCCACAAAAATTAAAGAACATGTCCGGCACAGTTGGTATGAAGGGGAAGAAGCACGTGCTCCCTATCAGGGGAAAACCATCCCCCGCTTTACCTATATGGGCGACAAGGATCGGTATTCCTGGATGAAGGCTCCGCGTTACGACGGGCGTGCTGTGGAAACAGGGCCTCTTGCACAGGTACTTGTATCGTATGTTCAGAGAAATCCAGATGTAGTGTCCCTTGTAGACACGGTGTTGAAAAAACTGTCCATAACGCCGGCTGATTTGTTCTCTACTTTGGGCCGTACGGCAGCTCGTGGCATAGAAGCCGTGCTTGCGTCTAAGCAGGTAGGAATATGGCTTGAAGCCTTTAAGGAAAATGTCCGCTCTGGCGATCGTAAGATTGTTGAAGACTGCGATGTGCCGGAAAAGGGAGAAGGTGTTGGCTTTGTAACGGCTCCGCGGGGTGGGCTGTCACACTGGCTGGTGATAGAAAAGAAAAAGGTAGCTAACTTTCAGCTGGTCGGTCCCTCCACGTGGAATCTCGGCCCCCGCTGTGCCAAGGGGATCATGAGTGCGGTGGAAGAAGCTCTGGTAGGCACGCCAGTGGCCGATCCCAAACGGCCTGTGGAAATTTTGCGTACAGTGCATTCCTTTGATCCGTGCATTGCCTGTGGTGTGCACGTTATCGACAGCAGATCCAATACTGTGCATGAATTCCGTATCTTGTAAACTTTGTCAGCATAACTCTTGATAACTTGTGAGTCCGCATATGGGTTGCCTGTATGCGGACTCGGTTTTTAGGGTATGGCACATTTGCCCGCAATATCTCCGTAGGACGCGTGGCAAAATCCGCATTGCAAACGGAAGGAGGTTTGGCCTGTTCGAATATCGCAGTGGAAAAATGGCCCGTGGCATTTTTATTCCCGGCGCAGAGTCAGCAAAACTACAGCCAGCAAAACCAGCCCACAGCCTGCCCAGCCTATGGGTAGAAATTTTTCTTGCCAAAAAAACCAGGCAAGGAATGTCCCTAATACCGGTTCCAGATTGCTGATAATAGCTGCTCTGACAGGGGAAATCAGCCTCAGTGACAATCCATAGGTAAAATAGGCCCCATATGTGGTCAGTGTTCCGAGGGCAATAAGGAACAGCCAGGCAGACATGGTCTTGCCTTCCGCAAAATGTGTACACGGCCAAAGGACGGCAGCGGCCGGCAGAAATATTGCTGCAAACAGCATGGCTGTAGAGTAGCGATCCTTCCACCAAACAAAGAATGGATATTGCAGGGCATAAGTGACCCCGGAGATAAGCCCACAGGCAAGCCCCAAAAGCGATGTTTGCCCGCCAAGGCTGCCGCCGGACAGGCAGACAAGGGCAGCACCTGCCATAGCCAGAACAAGCGCCTGTAGCTGCCCGCGGGAAATACGGTCTTTAAACAGTAAGCGGGAAAAGACAGCCACCCAGGCAGGCGCTGTGTTCATAAGGATGATGGCCAATGCGGCGCCGCTTCGCTCTATAGCCACTTGCAGGGAGAGAAAAAAGGAGGCTACTCCAAAGATAGCAAAAAGGACAAAACAGCTGGCATCGTGCCAGTTAGTTCGGCATTCTCCACGCAAAGACGCATGCAGGAGAAAGCACAGACCGCCCAGGGCCAGCCTCCAGAAAGCCACTTCCTCGGGGTATATGCCAGCTGCAAAGCAAGCTCGGGAAAGAGGCCCGATAACAGACCATAATACCGCTGCAGCAACGGCAAGGCCATACCCCCGCCACTGGATTCCGCACTGAGTGTTCAAGCCAAAAAGATGATTCATGCGTTACTATTTGACACCCTACCAATACTCCGTCGTTGTGGCATCTAATAGCATACACCAAAGCGGGAAAGCAAGAAATGCCAGCACGGAATGACCCTTATCTGGCATTATTCAACCGTTGCGGATAAACTTGGGATGACAGTACGGATACACCAGCTGGTCAGTGCGTGAATTGTGAGTAACACTTCAAAATCCTCCATGGCTGCAATGTTTTCCCTGTACACGGCAGAATGGAAAAGTAGTTTACACAGACCTGTTCCATGGCGATATAATCCGGCAGTAACCATCCTCATAGGGTCCAGCTGACGTTCGCCGGATGTGGTTTTAAAATGCTGGCGAGGTAAAAAGCTGATCTTACTCTAGTGGTTGAGTCATAAATTCTGGCCTATCTCACAGCCCGGTATTGAAGAACTACACATTTTGTATTGATGGCGCCACGTGATTATAAATTGCACCCAGTGCACAGATGATCCATCTGGAAAATATCACCAGGATCATCAAACTGGCCTTATTCGTTTTGCTCCTGCTAATAGGTTTTCACGCTCCTTTGTGCAGAGCAGGATGGAAGATAAGTGCTTTCTGGAGGGCAGGATATAGTTATTTGATGGGCGAATATGTGCGCAACGGCTTGATTTTAGTGATGTTTCTGAACGGAGGTTTATCGTTATTCTTCAAAAAAGTTGGGTTTTGGATCATCTGTTCAAATCAGAAAAAGTTTTAAGTTATGCCAACAAAAAAAATTTCCTTTCTACTTGCGGCCAAGGGGTTATGTATTTTGGAAGGATGTGAACGGGAAGCCTGAAGTACTTTACATAAAGTGAAAGGACCGTGACGGGGGATACAGACTTTGCAATCCGGTTGCTTTTGTGGCAGAGTCTATTAGGACAATGAACTCCATCTGGGGAAGCAAACATGAAAGTACGTCAGATGTCGGATATGGATCTGAAGGGTAAAACGGTTGTTTTCCGTGAAGACCTTAATGTTCCGCTTAAAGATGGTCGTATTGGCAGTGACAAGCGTATCCGTGCGGCCATCCCTTCGCTGAAAATGGCTTTGGATAAAGGCGCTGGGGTGATCATTCTATCACATCTTGGCCGACCGGAAGAAGGCGTATTTTCAACAGAGGCGTCTCTTGCTCCTGTGGCCGTACGGCTTGAGGAGTTGCTGGGGATCCCTGTACGTCTGGTTAGAGACTATCTGAATGGTGTGTGCGTACAGCCGGGTGAATGTGTGTTGTGTGAAAATGTTCGTTTCCTTAAAGGTGAAAAGAAGAACAATGAAGATCTGGCCCGTAAACTGGCTGCTCTGGGTGATGTGTATGTGATGGATGCTTTTGCCACAGCACATCGGGCACAGGCATCTACAGAAGGAGCCATACGCTACGCCAAAACTGCCTGCGCCGGCCTGCTTATGGCCGCAGAGCTGAAAGCCGTTACCCGGATTCTGCATGCACCAACGCACCCGTTACTGGCCATCATTGGTGGCTCAAAAGTGTCTACCAAGCTTGAAGTGCTTGAAAATTTGAGCAAACGCGTGGATCAGCTTGTTGTGGGTGGCGGGATTGCCAATACCTTTCTCAAGGCAGCCGGGTATGAAATTGGTAAATCTCTTTACGAGCCCGATCTTGTGGCTGCGGCCGGAAGGATTATGGCTGAAGCCAAAAGTCGAGGCGCGGAAATTCCTTTGCCTGTGGATGTGGTTGTGGGCCCTTTCTTTGATGAAGCAGCTCCGGCTACGGTACTGCCGGTAGACAGTGTTCGGATTGATGATATGATTCTTGACATCGGGCCTGCTACTGCAGCTGCCTATGCGGCGCGTATTGCCGAAGCCGGAACCGTGATCTGGAATGGGCCGTTAGGGGCGTTTGAACTGAATCAGTTTGGCCTAGGTACGCAGGCAGTAGCCATGGCCGTAGCTGAAACAGCTGCCTATACTGTGGTCGGTGGTGGCGACAGTATTGCCGCGCTGGAAAAATATAACTGTTCCGTCAAAGTTAATTATATTTCTACTGCCGGAGGAGCCTTCCTTGAAATTTTGGAAGGCAAAACACTGCCGGCTATTGCTGCGCTGGAGGCGCGTGTCGATTCGTGAACAGGGCAGCACAACGTCAGGCGGGGCGTATGGATAAACGTGCCGTGCACCGTACTACGTCCCAGCCTGTAAATATAGGGAAAGGCATTGCTGAAATATGTGGATGCCAGCATCACCCTGCGGTTGAGCAGCCCGGTCAGCCTCTGTATATGCCTTTGTTCAGATATCCTAATGCCTTTATTCGTAAAGGTCTGGAGATGCTACCACAGGCAGTGGATGCGGTTATGCCGCTTTCCCGCCAACATAAGGCAGCTTTGCCGGATGCTGTGCAAAAGCTTTCGGCTTTGCTGACATTTGAGCGGGGCGGGAAGGGCAGCTCGTATTGGAGTGCGCCGCGTTTTATTTCTGCCTATTTGCGGTATTTTTTACCTTGGAATATGGTCAGGCTGTGCGGCCTGCTGCCTGGCCTTGATCTGCCCGATCCAACTGTGAGTACCGGGGCAGAAGCGAATCCCCCTTATGTTGTTGACGTTGGCAGCGGTCCATTGACGCTGCCCCTGGCCCTGTGGCTTTCCCGACCGGACTGGCGTTCTGTTCCACTGGAGCTTGTCTGTGTGGATACTGCACCTACATCTATGGAATTGGGGCGATGTATTCTTGAACAGATGGCCAGCCTGTGCGGGGAAGAACTGCGGTGGAAAATCCGCCTGATACGTTCTCCAATGCTACATGCATTACGGGAATTGCGGCGCAGACCACTGCTGATTATGGCCGGAAATGTGTTGAATGAACTGAAAGCCGGAGCTGGAGTTAGGGAAGAGATACTGCCTGAACTGGTTACGCTGACAAACCGTGCATTGGATAGTGCCGGGGCCGCGCTGTTTGTTGAACCCGGCACCAGGCATGGCGGGACATTGCTGTCGGCTCTGCGTGAGGCTGCCCGTGAAGAGGGGATGCCCTCTGTAGCACCGTGCCCACATGATCTACCTTGCCCGATGTTGGCGCGTGGTGCCCGGCGTTGGTGCCATTTTGTTCAACAGGCCTGGGGCCCAAGATGGCTTTTGGATGCAGCTAGAAAATTTGGCCTGTCCAAGACCTCATTAAGCCTGTCTTTTCTTTTGTTACGGCAGCACAGTAGTGCAGCCCGAATGACTGCATTTCCCAAAACAGATGCCACACTGCCTGTAGCCAGGATTGTATCCGACAGTTTCCCTGTACCTGGGATGGGCTATGCCTGCTATGCCTGCTCGGATCAGGGCCTGGCTATCATACCTGCTGCCGCGGCAATTCCTTTTGGGGCACTTGTGGCGTGCCGTTGGCCTGATCAACCCCACCGAGATGCCAAATCCGGTGCACTGGAGTTGCATTGGCGGGAACGTATTCAAAAACAGTAAGCATTGAGGAGTTTGTCATGCCTAGGGTGGTCACCCGTTTTGCCCCCAGCCCAACCGGACATTTGCATATTGGCGGTGCGCGGACTGCACTTTTTTGTTGGTTGCTTGCTCGGCATTTTGGCGGTGAGTTTCGCCTGCGGATTGAAGACACAGATATTGAGCGTTCAAAACAGGAATATACAGATTCCATCCTTGCATCCATGCGTTGGCTTGGCCTGGATTGGGATGGAGAGCTTTTTTATCAGACGCAGCGTACTCATCTGTATAACGCAGCCGTAGAACAGCTGCTGGTAACAGGCCATGCCTATTGGTGTGACTGCTCGGTCGAAGATGTGGAAAAAATACGTGAGGCGGCTCGTGCCAAAGGGCAAAAACCCCGTTATGATGGTAAATGCCGTGACAAGCATCTGCAAGCTGCTCCGGGAAGGGTGGTGCGGCTTAAAGTACCCACTGAGGGGCGGATTTCCTTTAGCGATATGGTAAAAGGCCTCATTTCTGTAGATGTGTCCGAACTGGATGATATGGTTTTACGCCGCAGCGACGGGATGCCTACTTATAATATGGCAGTGGTTGTAGATGATCATGACATGGGCATTACCCACGTGATTCGTGGGGACGATCATGTCTCCAATACACCAAAGCAGATTCTTCTCTACCATGCTTTGGGTTGGGAATTACCCACCTTTGGCCATGTACCCATGATTCTTGGCCCAGATAGGCAAAAACTTTCCAAACGGCATGGGGCACGGGCAGTTGTTGAATACCAAAAGGACGGCCTACTGCCACAGGCTTTGGTCAATTGTCTGGTGCGCCTTGGTTGGTCTCACGGGGATCAGGAACTTTTTTCCATGCAGGAATTGATAGCCTTATTTGATGGCAATAATCTTAATAGTTCCGCAGCCGCTTTTGACCCTGTGCGGCTGCAATGGCTCAACGCGCATTATCTGCGTGAAACACCTTTGGAGGAGCTTGCCAGACTTGCCGTACCCTTTGTAGCTGAGCAGGGCTTTAAAGTAACGATTGAAGATTTGCTGCCCATGGTTCCGTTATACCGCGAACGGGCCAAAAGCCTTATTGAATTGGCCAGAGGTTTTGCCATGTTACTGGCGCCGGCATCTGGCCTGAACTACGATCCCGATGCCGTAAGCAAAGCGTTGACTGTAGATGGGAAAAAGTATGCGCGCGGCTTGCGGGATAAGCTGGCCGGATTGGCCACTTTTGATATAACATCTGTTGATCAGGCCATGCACGAGTATGTGGAGGATAATAGGCTGAAATTCAAGCAGGTTGCCCAACCATGGCGGGTGGCACTTACTGGCTCTGCGGTTGGCCCTGGCCTGGCCGAGGCCATAGCTGTTTTGGGCAGGGAAAAAACCCTGGCCCGCCTGGACCGGGCACTGACCGTATAGGAATTAAGGAGAAATATTTCAGAAACGAGGCGCAGCGTGTGCGAGTGCTGTAGAACTGGCCTGAATGAGTCATCTTAGCGGATATTCTTCACGGGTAAACATACGCCAGATAACACCATTGGCTGTGTGTTCCGGGAGGACGCGGAGAATGGGCGTTTCCTTCCAGATGTACACCATGGATTGATCGGGGTAGATTTCACAGCGCATGTTCTGCTTGATTTGATGTGGGGCGAGCGTGTCTGGCCGTTCACCCAATTCGAGCAACTGTTCGTGCAGCAGTTCTTCAACACGTGCGGCAACGCCGGTATCAGTTGCCAGGTGTGCGGTCATTACCATGCCTTTGGATTAAAATTTATACAGAATAGAATCTGGTAGTGAATACAGTGTAGCCCTCCTGTCCCTGTAAGGCAAGTGAAGCAAGGGGAAAAATTTTTTTTGAAAGGTAAAAAAAGCTTGACGTAGCCGGGAATATGGGTAACGTTAACTCCCGCGTTACAGGCGCGTAGCTCAGGTGGCTAGAGTACTTCCTTGACACGGAAGGGGTCAGCAGTTCAAGTCTGCTCGTGCCTACCAGATTGACTCCAGGCGGGGAGGGAGGTTTACCTTCCTCCCCGCTTCTTTTGATTGCTACTTCGGTGTGGCAAAAGCTGTGCTGAAGGGGAAGGTGGAGAATGATACAAGTTGCAGTGGAAGGAAAGTTGGTTGATGTTGCAATAGGTGCTTCTTGTGCGGACGCTTTGAAAGCCGGGCTGAGTGGGAAACGCTTTAAGGCGGTTCTTGCCTGTAAGGTTGGAGATGTCCTTCTTGATTTGAGCGCTCCCATACCAGAAGGGACTACAGACTTGACACCGGTTACCAGTGAAACTGAAGAAGGTCTTGCGTTATTGAGACATTCAACAGCGCATGTGCTGGCTGCAGCGGTCAAAAATTTGTTCCCCACAGCCAAAGTGGCCATTGGCCCTTCCATTGAAAACGGATTTTATTACGATTTTGACGTGGAAAAACCGTTTACGCCGGAAGATTTCCCGGCCATTGAAGCTGAGATGCAGCGTATTGTGGATGCTGCTGTCCCCTTTGAGCGTATACATATTGCTCAGGCCGATGCTGCCCTGCTGTTTGCCGATAAGGGCGAGACGTATAAGGTTGAGCTGATTGACGGGCTGGAAGATGGTGCTATCAGCCTGTACCGTAACGGCGGTTTTGTTGATCTGTGCAGGGGGCCGCATATACCAAATACAGGTTTTATCAAAGCCTTCAAACTTCTGAATGTAGCAGGTGCCTACTGGCGCGGTAATGAAAAGAATCAGATGCTTTCCCGTATTTATGGCACTGCTTTTGCTGACGCAAAGGATTTGAAAGCCTATTTGAACAGATTGGAAGAAGCCAAGCGCCGGGATCATCGTAAACTGGGGAGAGAGCTTGAACTTTTTGATTTTCATGAAGATGTAGCCCCGGGGATGTCTTTCTGGCTGCCTAAAGGCATGCTGCTGCGGACCATTTTGGAAGATTTTCTGGTGCGAGAGCATTTAAAGCGCAATTATGAGTTGGTGCGCGGCCCGCAGATCTTGCGGCGGGAATTATGGGAGCGTTCCGGACATTACGACAATTACCGTGAAAACATGTATTTTACGGAAATTGAAAAGGATATTTACGGTATCAAGCCCATGAACTGTGTGGCCCATATGCTGATTTATAATACGCATCTGCGGAGTTATCGGGAGCTGCCTAAACGTTTTTTTGAACTTGGCGTTGTACATCGGCATGAAAAGTCGGGTGTTTTGCATGGGCTTTTGCGGGTGCGTCAGTTCACCCAGGATGACGCCCATATTATTTGTGCGCCGGAACAGCTGGAAGACGAAATTATTGGTGTGATTGCACTGGTACGGGATCTCATGGCTCTGTTTGGTTTTGAATACCGAGTGGTGATTTCCACCAGGCCTGAGAAGGCTATTGGATCTGACGAAGCGTGGGAACGTGCAACGGATGCCTTGATCAAGGCTGTAGCCAGAGCCGGCTTGAGCTATACCATTAATGCCGGCGATGGAGCCTTCTATGGGCCGAAGATCGACGTAAAAGTAACAGATGCCATTGGCAGGGAGTGGCAGCTCTCGACCATACAATGTGATTTTACCTTGCCGGAACGTTTTGAGTTGGAGTATGTGGGGCAGGATGGTGAACGTCACCGCCCGGTAATGCTGCATCGTGCCATCCTTGGGTCGCTTGAGCGGTTTATCGGTGTACTTACCGAACATTATGCCGGAGCGTTTCCTACCTGGCTTGCCCCTGTTCAGGCCAAGATACTTACTGTTACCGACGCACAGAATGTCTTTGCGGAAGAGGTGTGTGCCGGTTTAAAAGCAGAGGGTGTTCGTGCGGAAACTGATGTGCGCAATGAAAAACTGGGCTTTAAGGTACGTGAGGCACAACTTGCGAAAATTCCTTACATTCTCGTTATCGGGAACAGGGAATTAGAAGATCGCAAAGTAAATGTACGCCTGCGTAACGGGGAAAACCCCGGGGCAAAGACACTTACAGAAGTGTCTGAAATGATTGCTACAGATTGCGCTGAACCATTTAAACGCGGAGGGATGAGCTATCGCTTCTCTTAATGCCAAGCCCCGTCAGAATATGGCTCAGGATGGGGTACGCCGGAATGAAATGATTCATGCCCGTGAACTACGGGTGATTGGTCCTGACAGCGAGCAACTTGGAATTTTGGGGCGCAATGAAGCCCTTGCCCTGGCTCGGGAGCATGGCCTTGATCTTGTAGAAGTGGCTGCCACTGCCGATCCTCCGGTTTGCCGGATTATGGATTATGGTAAATTTAGGTATGAAGCTCAGAAAAAGAAACAGGAAGCCAAAAAACGTCAGACCATAGTCCAGGTTAAGGAAATCAAGGTTCGTCCTAAAACGGATGACCATGACTTTGAAACTAAGATTCGGCATATTAGGCGTTTTCTGGAAGGTGGGGATCGGGTTAAGGTAACTGTGTTTTTCCGTGGGCGTGAAATTGTGCACAAGGAGCGTGGCGTTGCTATCCTTGAGCGCGTTATTTCCGATACCAAAGACGTGAGTAAAGTAGAGCAGGAGCCTAAAGCGGAAGGGCGGACTTTGCAGATGCTCCTGACACCGATTCCCCGTAAAAATGCTCCTGCAGAAAATCAGGGATAATGGGGCATATTGGGTTTTAAAGCTTGCCTGGAATGGAGAAATAGTCCATTATCCGCCTTACTCAAAACGGGCTTTGAGACATTGTGTTTTGTAATATTCTGTTATTTCTAATCTGATCCAGCAGTCAGGAGTTTGATCATGCCAAAGATAAAGACCAGACGTTGTGCCGCCAAACGCTTCTCCACAACCGGCACCGGTAAATTTAAGCGTCGTCGCCAGAATTTGCGCCATATCCTCACAAAAAAAGACGCCAAACGTAAAATGCGTCTTGGCCAGGGTACCCTTGTGGATGATGCCAACGTGAAGACTGTGCGGCGGATGTTGCCCTACGCCTGAGAGGCAGTTTTTTGAATCTGCGCTCGGCTGGCACGATCTCCGCCTCGCCGGGCCAAAGCATTGGAGGGATTTTCCATGCGTGTAAAGAGAGGTCTTGCTGCCCATCGTCGGCACAAGAAATATTTGGATATGGCCAAGGGCTTCCGCGGCGGGCATCGTCGTTTGTACCGTTCCGCCCGTGAGGCTGTTGAGCGTTCGCTTGCCTATGCGTTTACCGGTCGAAAGCTGCGCAAACGTGATTTTCGTAAGTTGTGGATTTTGCGCATCAATGCTGGTGCACGGGAAAATGGCCTGTCGTATTCCCGCTTTATGTTTGGCCTGGCCAAGGCCGGAGTGGCCCTAAACCGAAAGATTCTGGCTGATCTTGCCGTGCGCGGGAAGGAGGATTTTGCAAAGCTGGCCGTACTGGCCAAAACACAGCTTTCCTGAGCCTTCTGTCGTTATAGGCATAAAACAGGGAACTTGCTGTTTTAATAATGGTTTTCTGTCCATTAAAGGTCGCTGACTGGATCTTTTTACGAACATCGTTCCCCGGTGTGCGATTGCCTGGCCGTGACACTCTTTCATAAGAGTTCACGGCCTTTTTACAGATTGCAGCCCTGGCGCTGTACAGCAATATCCTGGAGCATAGGTATATCGGCATTCTTTCTCAGTAAAATTTTTCCTGCCGAGTAAGAAAGTGGGCTGAAATCTCCTCAAAAATTAATGTACATAAGAAGACAATCCAGATAATCTATACATTGTTTGTAATCTGGTGCGTAGATCAGGTTAATGGGCAATTCTGCATCATTTTCTATGATTAGTGATGTGCCATATATGGGCGTTATTGGGTTGTGAATGAAGCGTCCAAACTGGGATCCTGGAACAGGCACCCGGATTGGTGTAATCCGGGGCAAGGGCAACCTGAAATCAGCGCTATGCCGGGGCGCAGGAATGTACCGATCATCTTTACATCATGCCGGAAAATCATGGGTATGGGTCAATAGATGGTAACATGGAAGTATGCGAAGCCATAGCCGATACCATCAACAGGCAGTATCACTGGGATGCAGCCCTATACGGCAGATAATGTGAGCGAGGCAGCTGGCCGTCGGCTTGCTTTGACCAGCCTGTCAGCATCATTTGAGACATGCCATGATTGCTCATAAAATGCTGACTATACCCCTTTATGAGGATTGCCTTACGCATTGCGCGATCACTGTGCTTGCTGTCCATAACATAAGAGGCGTGGAAAAACAGCTTGTGCATCGGGAACGGATAAATGTGCTTGTTTTTCCAATCCCTGCAACCCAACTGGTGAAGTTGTTCCCGGGGAAGTGCCTGAATGCTACGTCAATATGGCCAGACGGGAAAATTGCCTGCTTGCCTGTGATAAGTTTTATTCTCCTTTTGTTTATGAAGTGGATGGTTAGTCTGCATTCGGTCCAGTATCCGTTGCAGCCTATGTGGGCGATGCTAATAAAGGCCCGATAGTATTTTTTGATGGTTAAAAATTATCGCTATCCGGGCTGGCGTTGTCTGGATCGTCTATTATTGAAATGATGAACAGTTCTGCAAGCGCTGCGCACGTGGGCCAAGTATGTTTACCTAACGGACTGCGCTTCTGGTTTTGGATTCGGAGCGTATAGCCCGGGAAAATGCAGCCGCACGAATAGCCTTTGCCCTTAAGCACAATGGACTGTCCTCCATGGAAATTTTTACTGCGGCAGAACCCCGTGGCACGTTTTACATGTGGGCTAAGATTGCAGGCCTTCCTGCCCCTTTGGATGATGTGGATACTTTTTATGCCTGACTTAAGCATCTGGGCACAATTGTGCCCAGATACTTTTTTTGATGCGCGGTCGTTACCGTAAACGCCCTGCTGAAGAGCCAGCCGTACCGCTCATGGATTCGGCTTTCCTATGGGCCAGTATATGATTTTAGTCAGAACCGGTCTTGAGCGTATGGAAGCGGTGATTGCCGAGTATATAAATAGTTTTCATCACCTGTTGCAGGAACCGCCAAATATACCTGTCTGCTGCCCGCATCACTGTTACCGGCTGCAGAGCACCGTATCCCATTAGAAAGCATTTGACAGAACATACCGTACTGAGTATGATCTAGTACTAGTATTCAGTGGATACACAGCACGTCGGGCACACTGTTTACGCAAACTCTGTTTTGAATTTATTGTGCCCGTATCGATCCATAGCTGTTCCAGATATGAGTGTTTGCAGGTCGTGGGTAAATCCACGGCCTTTTCCATAAAGGTGCTGTTTTCTGAGGGATGAGGATGAATACCGAGCAGGGACCAACCGGACGCAGCAGCGGCATAGATACGCCGCTACAGACGGCTGCAGCAGAAGATATGGAAAAGGCTCAGGCCCTGGTGGAAGAAAAAGAGCGTGAGCTGCGGTTTCGGCGCTATGGAAACAGCTTTTGGGGACGTGTCGTTTCCGCCCTTTTAGTTTTGTTTTCCCTGTTTCAGATGTATGCTTCCATAACTGGTACCTTTGATGCCATCACCTTACGTGCCTGGCATATCATGTTTTTGCTGGTACTTTCGTTTTTGCTCTATCCTGCTTTGCGAAGCGAAAAGCTGAGGCGAAGCAGCCCCAG
>CAYRKU010000016.1:0-398 GCA_964425055.1 uncultured Lawsonia sp.
GCAGCAGATGCGCTTTCGTCCACCCGCAGCGTACCTTCACAGCCGGGCAGTAAGGGATCTGCAAACACAAAACCGGGGAAAGGCTGCAGTGGCTGTAATTCAAGCCCCAGCTCATTCACGGCAAAATGGACCTGAGCTTCATTTTCCTCTACATTGGTTGTACAGGTGGAATACACCATCCTGCCTCCGGGTTTTAACAGGCAGGCAGCCTGCGTTAACAGATCGCGCTGCAACCGGATTAGGGGCTTTACCTTGTCTCCCCGCCACATCTTTATGGCCTGAAGGTGTTTTGCCGTGGTTCCCCAGCCTGAACAGGGCGGATCCAGCAGAATATGCTCCCACGAAGCAGGGGGCAGAGGCAGTCTTTCTCCTCTCCATTGGCAGGTAACAGCCTGCAT
>CAYRKU010000016.1:408-17849 GCA_964425055.1 uncultured Lawsonia sp.
AATGTTCATTGTTGCAAGATTACGCTGCAGGGTAATAAGGCGTGGTCTGGACGGCTCGTTGCCCAGAACCAGGCCATCCTGCTCAACAAGCTGGGCCAGAAGGCTGGTTTTACTGCCGGGGCTGGCGCAGCAATCCAGCACGCGGGCGCCTTTTTTCGGAGCCAAGGCTAGTGGAGGGAGCATGGAGGAACGATCCTGAATATATACTAATCCCCAGGCAGCGGCGAGACTTGCCCCCAAAGGAAATGGTTCAGCCACAAGCCTTCTGGCCAGAGGGAAAAAGGGTTCCGGTTCGCAGGCAAAGCCCTGCGCTTTCAGCAGCGCTTCAACATGCGCCACATGTTCCGGCCTGCACACAAGGCGGAACGAACGGCGGATCGGCGTAGTTTCAGGCATAGTGCGGGGTATCTCCAGTGATCGCGGTGAAAAAGGGGCCCTTCCTTACTTGCGGGGAAAGCCTTGTGTAGAGTATTATAAAAAAGCAAGCCGGTTATGCAAACCCGGCAAACCCTCTAAGGAGTCTGTCAATGCATCTGCTTTTCCGTATGGCCTCAATACTATGTACAATGCTGCTTTTGGCGGTATCGTCGTCTGCCGCAGATATAGTCAGTTATGCGGTGTTGCCTTTCAAGGTCAACGGCCCTGCCGGTTTCTCCTATTTGGAAAAGTCTATCCCTTCCATGTTGACGTCCCGTCTTTACTGGGAAGGGCACGTTCAGCCGGTTTCCGATACAGCTATTGCCACAGTTACACGCGTGACAAATGCCGGTAGTGCCGCCAATGCTCTTACCGCTACCGGTGCAGATTATGTTGTCTGGGGTGATGTGACCATTGTGGATCAGGAAGCGAGCGTTGATATCAGTCTGCAGGGTAAAAATGGCAAAACATGGCACCGTGCGACCAAAACAAAGGTCAATGACCTTATTGGCACGCTGCAGAATATTGCGGCAGGTATCAATACTGATGTTTTTGGCCGTGGCGGGCAGAGCGCTGCAGCCGGCGTGACCATGGTTAACCAGATGAACCCTGGTTTTGTGCATAATGAAACCACGCAGCGTCAGGTGTACCTGAACCCGCAGTTCCGCTATCAGGGGAGTGACGGCACCCGCCTGCGCAGCCAGACGCTGCCTTACGCTGCAACAGGTATGGCAGTAGCTGATTTCAACGGTGATGGGAAAAATGAAGTTGCCGTGTTGAGCGAAAAACGCCTGTATGTTTACAGGTGGGATGAAGGCCGCCTGGTATCTTTGGGAGAATACGTTGTGCCCTTGCGGCTTACGCCCATTTTGATCCGCAGTATTGATATGGACCGGGATAAGGCGGATGAGCTTGTACTTTCCACCTATGATTCGGAATCAACAACTCCCTACGCATTTATTTTAAGTTTCAAAGGGAATAAATTTACGGAAGTGGTTAGTCGCGCCCCTTATTATGTAAATGTTGTGCGCTTATTGCCGGACTTTATGCCTATGCTGATTGGGCAAAAAGGCGATCCAAGCCGTGTTTTTTCCCGCACTGGTGTTTATGAAATGGCCAAGCAGGGTGATTCTTTGATCCAGCTGAAAAAGGTTGCTCTTCCCACCGGCGTCAATGCGTTGAACTTTGCCTGCCTGCCGGGTAAGCCCGGTCAGGAAACAGATAAAATTGTCATACTTACCAGCGATGAACATCTGCGGGTTTTTGGTATCAATGGCGGGCAACTCTCACAGTCGGATGAGACTTTTTCCGGGGGTGCCATTGGTATTGCCGAGCAGACCAACATGCCCGGTATGGGTACCAATGATATAGTCATCCCCAGCAAATATTTTATACCGTTGCGTATGATTCCGGTTGATCTTGAACAGGACGGCACATGGGAAATCATGGTCAACCGGCCCATTTCAGTTTCGGCTATGTTTTTTGAAAATTATCGTTTATATCCAGAGGGTGAAATTCATAACCTCTATTGGGATGGCGTTGGCCTAAGCCTGCAGTGGAAAACCCGGCGGATTAAGGGTTCAGTGGTTGATTTTGTTGTATCCGATCCCAATAACGATAATGTACAGGATCTTACTGTCTGTTTGAATACTCACCCCGGTGCTTTGGGTTTTCAGAATCGTAAAACTGTGATTGTGGCCTATCCTATGGATTTAAGCTTGACGGATCCGAAAACAGCCCCTGTTTTGGATTAATTGCAGGCGATACTAGGCAGACTGCATGTTTGATCTTCCGCTTCCTGTGCGCACGCCCCTGGCGCAGCCTTCCGTGCTGCCCATGAGCCGATGTGAGATGGATGCGCTTAACTGGGATGAACTGGATATTCTGCTGATTAGCGGAGATGCCTATATTGATCATCCCTCTTTTGGCGTGCCGTTACTTGGCCGCTGGCTTGTGGCACATGGCTATCGTACAGGTATTGTGGCGCAGCCACCGTGGAAGGATATTGCTGCGGGTGTGGCGGCTGTAGCGGCCATGGGGCGACCGCGGCTGTTTGCCGGGGTAAGTGCCGGGGCATTGGATTCTATGCTTGCGCACTATACGGCATTTAGGCGTAAACGGCATGATGATGCTTATACTCCAGGGGGCAGAGCAGGTGCACGGCCCAACCGTGCTGTGGTTGTGTATGCGGGCCTTGTGCGCCGGGCTTTTCCAGGTCTACCACTGGTTGCAGGGGGGATTGAGGCATCTTTACGTCGGATTACCCATTATGATTTCTGGTCTGACAGACTGCGGCGTTCTGTGTTGTTCGAGGCCGGTCTTAATATGCTTTTTTGTGGCATGGGTGAGCGGGCAATATTGGAAACAGCCCGCAGGCTGGATGCTGTATCCGAACTTTTGGGGGATCTTTCTCCCTTTCCGGCAGATACGCTTTGGCCTGATCTGTGGGCCGATATCCGGGGTACAGCCCGCCTTGTGCCAATAAAAGATATTCTTCAGGGCCAAAACAGTGAAGAAGCCTGCGTTGAACTGCCATCGCATGAGCGTATGCTGGCCTCTCCAAGTGCCTATCTGGAGGGGACGCTTTTGCTTGAGAGAGAAACGCACCGAATGCAGCGTTCTCTTGTGCAGCGTTGTGGCGACAGGGCAGTTCTTTTGACACCCCCGGCTGCACCGTTAACCTCGAAAGAAATGGATGCTCTTTATGCACTTCCCTTTTCTCGGCTGGCGCATCCTTCCTATCTGGACCCCATCCCTGCTATGTCGATGATCGCCACAAGTATAACCACACATCGAGGGTGCGGTGGAGGATGTTCTTTTTGTGCATTGGCGTTGCACCAGGGCCGACGAATTGCTTCCCGTTCACGTAGTTCTGTTCTTGAAGAGGCGTCGCACATTGCGGCTATGCCGCATGGTGGGACCATTTCAGATGTAGGGGGACCCAGCGCTAACATGTGGGGTGCGCTGTGCAGGTTTGATCCTTCCCGCTGCCATAGAGACAGTTGCCTGTATCCGACAGCGTGCAAAGGTTTTACCGTGGATCAGAAAGCCTACATTGAACTGCTCCGTGCGGTACGGAATATACCCGGAGTGAAGCACATCAGGGTATCAAGCGGTGTTCGATTTGATTTGGCACTTCAGGATGATACCGCGCTTGCCGCCTATACGGGAGAGTTTACTGGCGGGCAGCTTAAAATTGCCCCCGAGCATTGTGTCCCCGAAGTGCTCGCATTGATGCGTAAACCTGGGATGCCGCTTTTTGAGGCATTTCTCAAAGCGTTTACGGAGTATTCCCGCGCCAGCGGTAAGGAGCAATACGTTATTCCTTATTTGATGAGCGCTTTTCCGGGATGTACCGATGCGCATATGCATAAATTGCACCGCTGGTTGGCGGCGCGGCACTGGTCTCCACGGCAGGTACAATGTTTTATCCCCACACCGGGTACGGTAGCTACTGCCATGTTTTACTCCGGTTGCGCCCCAGATGGATCCCCGCTGTATGTTGCCCGTACCGATGCCGCGCGCAGGCGGCAGCATATGATTCTTCTGGGCAAAGCCTCAGGTATGGATGGGGGAAAGCGCAGACGTGGCTAAAGGTATTCAGCTTGTGCCCTGTATATGCTCATGGTATACTTTCTGTTGTGAGTAGTGTTCCACGTATCGAGGCCGGTATGTCCCAATCGAATATACATTTTAACACACCGCAACTTCCCGGAAGGAAGCCGTGGAATCCGTATATTCTCCCCTACCTGCCAGATTTGTGGGAGGTTCCTGAAGGTACTGGTTCCATCCCCGATGATGCTGTCTGCCAAGCAATTTGGGCACGATATGGAATGTTTGAGCATATTGGACGCCATAGCATGCAGGTTGCTACTGTTGCCGAGGCGCTTGCTATACGCGCAATGGAGAGAGGTGTGGCGGGTACTCAACCTCTGCGAGCCATAACCAGGGCAGCTGGCCTGTTGCACGACATTGCCAAATCGTACACGGTGCAGTATGGGGGCAGCCACGCTCAGATCGGTGCATCATGGGTCGTGGCAGCAACGGGTAATTATCGCATTGCTCAGGCTGTCTATCATCATGTTGAATGGCCATGGCCGTTGCCTAATAGTCTTATTCACCCTGTTTTTTTTGTTATTTATGCGGATAAACGCGTTCGGCATGATGAGATTGTCACTTTAGATGAACGGTATGGCGATCTTTTGGTCCGTTACGGTACAACAGAGCAGGCCCGTGCCGCTATTCAGCGTGGCTGGGAACATGCCCGAACAATTGAACGCGTTCTTTCGGCGCAACTGGAGTTGCCTCTCCATGAAAGTACTGTTGCTGGTGGGCGGCTGGTCGCCGGAGCGTGAAGTTTCTTTGCGCGGGGGCGAGCAACTTGCTGCTGTTTTGCGGGAACGTGGTCACGCAGTTACACTGTCTGATCCTGCTCAGGATTTTGATCGGCTTATGGAGATGGCCCGCAGACATGATGTTGCATTTATCAATTTACATGGATCTCCTGGGGAAGATGGTCTGGTACAGGCACTTCTGGAACGTGCCGGCTGTCCGTATCAGGGTTCTGGCCCGGCAGGTTCCTTCCTTGCCCTGCATAAAGCAGCTGCCCGGCAGCTTTTTCGTGAAGCGGGGCTTCATGTCCCTGATGGAGTGTTTTTGCCCAGGCATCCCGGCCCGGATTGGAAACCAGATATTGCCTATCCTCTGTTTGTTAAGGCTAATACCGGTGGCTCAAGCCTGCATTTATTCCGGGTGACCAATGCGGAAGAGCTTACAACAGCAGTAAATGCATTGTTTTCTACAGGTGAAGAGGTATTGGTAGAAGCTGCTGTTCCAGGGCAGGAAATAACCTGCGGCGTACTGGGTGAAAAAGCCCTTGCTCCAGTACTCATTGTGTCAAAAAGTCTCTATTTTGACTATCATAATAAGTACGCTGCCGATGGTGCCCAGGAAATTTGCCCAGCCCCTGTTCCTCCCGAAGTAACAGCCAAAGTACAAGCAGCGGCATTGACAGCACATAAGGCTCTTGGACTCAGCGGCTATAGTCGGGCCGATTTTATTTTGCAGGATGATGGGGAACTGTTTATTCTGGAGGTTAATACAATCCCTGGTATGACATCTACGAGCCTTGTCCCCAGGGAAGCTGCTGTTGATGGTATGTCGTTTGGCGATTTGGCTGAATACCTGCTGGAACTGGCAGTCAAAAAGTAAGTGTAGTATTTATGGCGGTATTACTGATTCGTCTGTATAGCCTGCTATGGTTATTCGCCTTGCCATTTCTGCGTTGCAGCCATCGCCTGCGCGAAGGCTTTTCCTGGCGGCTTGTGCCGAAAAATTGGGTTAAAATATCTGGGTTACCTGCAGACAATGCATCCAGGAAGTCGCACGGGGTTGATGTTTGGATCCAGGCAGCATCAGGTGGAGAAGCTTATCTGGCGTGGGAAATTATCAAACATCTTGTAGAATTGCGGCGCAGAGCAGGACTTATGGAAAGCAGGCCTCTGCGGCTGTTGGTTACGACCTGGACGCGCCAGGGGCTTGAAATTTTGCAGGGCATGGCTGCGAAGCAGGCTTATCCAGATATATCTATTCGCACAACGTTTTTCCCCTTTGACAGTTTTTGCCTGATGAATCGAGCTTTGGATCAGGCCAGGCCAAAGGTTGTTGCGCTGCTGGAAACGGAACTCTGGCCTGGGCTTCTGCTGGCGTGTGCCCGGCGTAATATCCCGGTATTTATTCTGAATGGTCGAATGACTGCTAAGAGCCTGCGTGGGTACCGATGTCTGGAAGCAGTTTGTAGTGGCTTCTGGCAACAGATGGCGCCACAGCGCATAGCTGCTGTTTCCCCTGGTGACGCTGCCCGGTTTGCAGAACTTTTTGGCCGTGAACGCGTGGAGATTGCCCCTAATATTAAATTTGATAGGGCAGTACCACAGAAACAGGATGCGCATACTATACCGACATTTGCCAATTTGCTGCCCACTGCAGTGCATAGCGGGCGAACCATTCTTCTGGCTTCGGTGCGCACGGAAGAAGAAGAAGATCTGATGCGCGTTTTGCGCTATTTGCGCACCGGTAGCCTTCGGGACGCGCCCCCTACAATCATTATTGCACCACGGCATATGCATCGGGTGCGCAGCTGGTGCGAACGCTTGCGTGCAGAAGGGCTTACCCCTCTGACTAGGGCTGGGCGCGTGCAGGTCTTCCCCGCTGGGGCGATAATTGTTTGGGATACCTTTGGGGAACTGGGGGGGCTGTACAGACTGGCTGATGCCGTATTTGTAGGGGGAAGCCTTGCACCCTTAGGCGGACAGAACTTTCTTGAGCCCCTTGGCCTGGGCCGGATACCCTGTTGTGGCCCTTCTCTGGAAAATTTTGCGTGGGCACTGGAGGGAACAGCGGAAGCCCCTGAAGACAGGCTGGAAGCACGTGGCCTGCTGCACCGCTGCGCTGATGCATATTCTGTAGCAACTATCTTGAAGCAGGCCATTGTTGCGCCTCATGAAGCACCGCAGGCTGTTGCTGCCCGATTTTATAACTGGCTGGCACCGCGCCGTGGCGGCGCACTGTACTGTGCCCGGCTTATTGAACAGGCAATGCAGGACCTGCCTCCGCCAGGGCCAGCTCGAGTAACGTCCGGACGGCAAAACCCGTAGCACCGGCCGGGCAGTTGGTGATAGCACGTGTAACAAAAGCTGGGCCGGCTATATCCAGATGTGCCCATGTTGTCGTTGGCTGGATAAACTGCTGCAGGAAGGCAGCAGCGCTGCAGGCACCACCGGCTCTGGGGCCGGAGTTGGCAAAATCGGCGGTTTCACTTTTAAGGTTTTCAAAATAACGCTTCTGAAGCGGCAGTGGCCAATACGGTTCGCCAACCAGTTCTCCAATTTGTTGTATTTGTTGGCTGAGTACTGCATTCTGGCAAAATATACCCGCCACATCATCGCCAAGGGCCACAACGCATGCTCCTGTAAGTGTAGCCACATCTACTATGAGAGCAGGCGTCCAGCGCTGCTGCGCATAGGCAAGCGTATCACAAAGTATCAGTCGGCCTTCGGCGTCAGTATTGACAATTTCCACGCGTTTCCCAGCATATGTGGTTACTACATCTCCGGGGCGTACTGCACGGGCACCAGGCATATTTTCCGCACAGGCCATAAGCCCGATTACCCGCCTGGGTACGGAAAGCTGCCCAAGGGCTTCAAACAGGCCAAGCACAGCCGCGGCACCTCCCATATCGCCCTTCATCTCCCACATACCTGCGGCTGGTTTGATGCAGATACCACCGCTGTCAAAGGTAATGCCCTTGCCCACAACAACCAGTGGTATTTCGTGCTCATGCCCGGCGGGGCTATGCTCCAGAATTATCAACCTGGGTTCATTAACTGAACCAGCCGCCACGGCAGCAAAGGCACCCATGCCGAGCTTGATAATCACGTCCTGATCAAAAAATTCACAGATCATATTGTGGCGTTGGGCAAGATTTTCTGCTTCATGGGCCATATCTTCAGGTTTTAGGAAATTGGCAGGAGTATTGGCAAGATTTCTGGCCAAAATAACCCCAAGGGCACCAGATAAGCCTTTGTGTGCCGCAGTGCGTACAGCATCCGGGATGGTAGCTTCGGTGATCAAAATGATAAGTTGCCTGGGGTCGGGCAGATCTTCAGCATCATTGGTTGACTTGAATTTATTATTACGCCACAGGGCAAGCATGGCAGCACACACGCTTTCTTCAACAACGCGGCCTGCATCTTCATGCAGGCGGAACAGGGATGTCGCCACAATACCAAATGTTTCAAGATGGAGTTTTCGACAGCATACCGCTGCAATTCCAGCTGCTTCCCGCACACGATCAAGGCGTTCGCCGGCAGTCAAGCCCTGTAGAGAACCAAGACCAACTAAAAGAATTCTTGAAAGGGCGTTTCCTGTTGGGCCATACAGCAACATACTTTCACCTTGTTTGCCATAAAAGTCGTGTATTCCCGGTGAAGTTGACAACCAATTGATAGTAGTGCTCAATTCAGGGACAGCCTGTTCTGGTTTTTCCCCCTGAGCAAGAAACAGTACGGCAACATCAGCCAACCATGCCCCCGGGCCATCTGCCTGGAAATACAGTTCCATGGCCACACTCCTCCATTTCGTTACAGGCAGTCGTTATTTTCTCCAATACGCAGTGCTATAGCAAGGGTATAGAGCACTGCAAGCCTATGGGCAGCGCCTGGAGTGCAGTGTAGCAACATGGATGCTGTTGCGCGGTACATTCCGGCTGTGCCTACTCTTGATTGACTTTTACATTTGATATCAATAAGTTGCTGGAAGATTTTAATCCATTGACTGAATATTGTAACTTTTCAGTTTGCGGTGCAGATAGCTGCGCTCAAGACCGATGGCTTCAGCAAGTCTACTAATATTTCCACCGCATTCGTGCAGCTTGGCTGTAAGGTATTGCGCTTCAAATGCTGCCCGTGCCTTTTTGAAGTCCAGATCTGGCACAAACGTTTCAGCCATGCCTGCAGGAAGTGATGTATCTTTAGCGGTAAAGCCTTCGATACTCTTCCCGGCAGGCAGCATCTCAGCTGGTAAATCGCTTGGCAGTACAGTACGGCCTCCGTACAGGATAACCATCCGTTCCGCAAAATTCCGCAGTTCTCGCACATTGCCAGGCCAGGTATAGGCCAGAAGCAGCTCTATTGTTTTGGGTGCATAAACAGGTGGCTGGGTGGCATGCACCGTACACAGGCGGGCAGTGAATGCATCAAGAAGCAGGTGAATGTCGTCACCACGTTCGCGTAAAGGGGGCAAGTGCAGTGGCAGCACGCGCAGACGGTAATACAGATCTTCCCGAAAGGTTCCGGCAGCAATGGCTTCTTCAAGGTTTTTGTTGGTGGCGGCAATAACCCGTACATCTACTTTGATTGTGCGGGATCCACCCACGCGTTCAAAGCTCTGTTCCTGCAAAATACGTAAAATTTTTGCCTGTGTTTTCAAACCCATGTCGCCAATTTCATCGAGAAACAGCGTGCCCTTGTCAGCCATTTCAAAACGCCCCGGTCGTGCTTGATCCGCGCCGGTAAAAGCACCTTTCTCGTGCCCAAACAGTTCACTTTCAATAAGTTCTTCCGGAATGGCCGCACAGTTGACGGCTATCATGGGTTCCTTTGCCCGTTTGCTACCTGCATGGAGTGCACGGGCTGCAAGTTCCTTACCGGTGCCGTTTTCCCCAGTAAGCAGGACCCATACATCGGTTGGGGCCACTCGCCCCAGCAATCGCATGAATTCCAACATTGGGGGTGATTGTCCGATCAATTCGTCCTGCTCTGGCAATGCCGTACGTAGCATACGGTTTTCCCGGCGGAGAGAAAGAGCTTCCAAAGCCCGGGAAGCGACAATCACTACTTTTTCTAACGAAAGTGGCTTTTCAATAAAGTCATAGGCACCCTGTTGAATGGCACTGACAGCTGTTTCAATGGTACCATGCCCTGAGATCATCACAACCGGTAGATCGGGATGTGTTGCCTGCAATGCTTTTTGCGCAGCAAGGCCGTCCATCCCCGGCAGCCAGATATCCAGAAAAACCAGATCCAGTTGCTTGGAATTGGCCATGGATATTCCATCTTCCGCCGTAGGCGCTTCCAGAACTTCGTAGCCCTCATCTTCCAGAATCCCCCGCAGGGAAAAGCGTATTGGCTCTTCATCATCAATAATCAGTATTCGCGCCATGATCTTTCTCCCCATATCCCCGGAAGGGAGGTCCTTGCAGGCAATTTATTCTTCCGAAACTAGTTTACTCCAGATAATATTGGAAAAATTACCCAAGTACAGAGTGCATGCCCAGTAATACTCTGGTTCAGCAAATAAAAGGCATCTGTTATAACCGTTCCAATAGAGCCTAAGCCTGTCCGCGTACAGTATACGCAGTGTCTTTGTAGTATGCGTCTGACAATAGGTACATTGTAGAAGGGTAGCGTGCAGGGTATTTTACTGCAACTGGCCTTTTGGGACGCTTAGCTAAGCTGCATGTCATGTTATTTGATGGCCATTTCCAGGGCACTGATTGAGGCCGGGCACTCGTGTAACACGGTGTTAACGGGGCATAATCTTTCCACGCATAGATATATGACAACAAAACATCTTTATACATAGTCATGATTGGCATTGTGCGGTGGATCATGACAACCTTTATACTAAGGCGTAGTACCCGGAGGAAATTCAGGAGACGGTCTGCTCGTCCAATGCATGTAGGTATAGCGGCTTCTCCTTTCTGTTGATTACAGCATCATTGATCACGCATTCCTTTACATCTCTGAGGGAGGGCAGCTCATACATAATATCCAACATGACAGCTTCCATTACATTGCGCAGGCCGCGTGCCCCGGTTTTGCGATCAATGGCTTTGCGGGCAATGGCACGTAGCGCATCAGAGGTAAAGTGGAGGTGGACGCCGTCCAGTTCAAAAAGTTTTTGGTACTGTCGGGCCAGTGCATTTTTAGGCTCAGTCAATACGCGTATAAGGTCGTTTTCATTCAGGTCGTCCACATGCGTCAATACAGGAATGCGTCCTACAAATTCAGGTATCAGGCCAAACTGCACCAGATCGTTGGGATGGACTTCATCAAGTAATTCACCGAGAGCGCGTTCTTTTTTTGCCTCCACTCTGGCACCAAATCCCATGGAGCCACCACGGATACGCTGTTCCACAATTTTATCCAATCCAATAAAGGCGCCTCCTACAATAAACAGAATATTTGAGGTGTTCATGCGAATAAATTCTTGTTGGGGGTGTTTACGGCCCCCTTTGGGAGGAATATTTGCTTCTGTGCCTTCTATAATTTTAAGCAGTGCCTGCTGGACACCTTCGCCGGAAACATCGCGAGTGATTGATGGTCCATCGCTCTTTTTTGAAATTTTATCGATTTCATCGATATAGATGATCCCTCTGGATGCAGCTTCAAGATCGTAATTGGCATTTTGCAGCAGCTGAACAAGAATATTTTCTACATCTTCCCCAACATAACCGGCCTCGGTAAGCGTAGTGGCATCGGCAATGGCAAAAGGTACGCGTAAAATGCGGGCCAGAGTTTTGGCAAGTAGGGTTTTACCGCTACCGGAAGGGCCCACAAGCAGAATATTGCTTTTTTCCAGCTCTACAGCGTTCTGCCCCTCTTTGGATGCATCAGTGTAAAACACACGTTTATAATGGTTATGTACGGCTACAGCGAGAGTTTTTTTGGCTGCATCCTGGCCGATCACATATTCATCAAGCCTGGCTTTGATCTCCTGTGGTGTAAGCAGGTGATCTGCACCGGAGTTTACTTCTTCAATAGAATTGGCCAGCATTTCCGCGCAGGTGCGTACGCATTCGTTACAGATATGAACAGTACCTCCATTAGCGGAAATAAGCCGTTGAACTTGGGTATCGGCTTTACCGCAGAATGAGCAATACACATGGTCTTGGATGTTATTTGGGGGCATATGTGTCCTAATATAGGGTTAGGTTGGTTTACATCATACGGAAGGCGCTGTAAAAAGATCATGCCGGGAGGCAAGTACCCGATCTACAATACCATATTCTTTTGCTGCTTCTGCGGTCATGAAATTGTCGCGTTCCGTATCAAGAGCAATTTTTTCGAGTGGTTGCCCGGAATGCTGAGCGAGAATAGCGTTGAGGCTTTCACGCATGCGCAATATTTCCCGGGCATGAATATCAATATCGCTTGCCTGTCCCTGAAAACCACCAAGTGGTTGGTGGATCATGATTTGGCTGTGAGGTAGGGCATAGCGCATCCCTGGTGCACCAGCACAAAGGAGCAGCGCACCCATACTGGCCGCTCTACCCATGCACACAGTGGCTACGGGGGAGGTTATATAGTTCATGGTATCGTAAATGGCCATCCCCGCTGTTACTGACCCGCCAGGACTGTTGATATACAGATAAATTTCCTTTTCAGGGTCCTGTGATTCCAAGAACAGCAGCTGGGCGCAGATGAGCGATGCGATTGGGTCAGTCACTTCAGTGCCCAGCAGCACAATGCGATCTTTCAACAGCCTGGAATAAATATCATAGGCCCGTTCAGAACGGCCTGATGTTTCCACTACAATTGGTACAGTTACCGCTACAGTATCGTGCATGAAAGCTCCATAAAAACGGTATAAAAGGGCAGGCAGTCCTCTTCGGGTGTATGATTATGCGATGGTGGTTGCAGGCTCCACTTCTGTAACAGCAGCCTTGGAGTAGATAAAATTCATGGTCTTGTCGGCGAGCAGGCGATCCCGTAATTCATAAATCAACCCACTGCGCAGATACGCTTCACGAATTTTTTCCGGATCCTGTCGCGTGCGTAGTGCCGTGGAATATATGGCCATTGCCACATCTTCATCACTGACTTCAATTTGTTCTTTGCGGCCAAGTGCCATCAGAAAAATCTGGGGCCGTAAGGCTTCAATGGCTTCTGCCTCTGCTTCCTTACGTAATTCGTCCGTAGACTTACCAGTATCTTCAAGTTTTTTACCCAAACGTTCAAGGCGCATGGCCCGTTCGCTGAGAATACGCTCAATGCGGGAGTTGAGCATGCCTTCCGGGATATCGAAAGAAACGTTTTGCAGTAATCCGTCAAGGAGTTTTTGCATAGCCCCGGATTGGGCAGCTTTGGTTTTGCGTTCAACAATATGCTTGTTAATATCCGCCTTCAGGTCTTCAAGGGTTTTATTGCGTACCTTTTGGGCAAATTCATCGTTAAGTTCAGGCAGATTACGGTTCTTGATGCTGTTCAGGGTAATGGTAAAGGTTACCGTTTTCCCGGCAAGTGGTTCATGTGCGTAATCAGTTGGAAACGTGACAGGGCCGGTTTTAGTCTCCCCTTGTTTGGCTGTTTTTACCAGAGCTTCGAAATCAGGTAAGGCTTGCCCCTGGCCGAGAATTATCGAAAAATGTTCTCCTTTGACATCATCAAGGGCATTCCCGTTTTCATCCGTGCCGGAGTAGGTTACATCAACAACATTTCCGTCAACGGGCAGCCTGTCTTCAGTGACATCTGTCAGTTCAGCCAGGCTTGAGCGCAAACTGTCAAGTATTTCCTGCTGTTCAGCCTCGGTAGCAACAACTTTGGGCTGCTCTACCGGAAGCCCGATATAGTTGGGGAAGGTGATATCAGGCAAAACTTCAAAGGAAAGTGTGCAGGTGAAGACTTCATTGCGCTTAAACGCAGCACTGTTGTCTGATTCCATACTAGAAAGTGGGGAGAGATTATTGTCGGCCATAGCCTGATCAATAACGGCGTTCAACTTATTCTGTGTGGCACGGGCAAGCACCTCTTTGCCAAAACGGCGTTCGATAACGGAAGTGGGAACTTTGCCCCTGCGAAAACCGGGCAGAGCGAGTGTGTTGCGATAATCAGCCACTGTTGCGTTTACTGCTGCATTCACTTCCTCTGCCGACAAAGAAATGGTGAGCTTTTTCCGGGTGGAGGAAATTGCTTCAACGGTACATTCCATCAGGGGGGCCTCCTAAAGGCATCGCCCTTCATCCAATGCGGATGGGCGAAAAGAAAAAACTGTATACAAGCACAATCACATTCATACTATTCCACCCAAAGGCAGATTTGGGCAAATGTGTTGGTGCGAGAGGCGGGAGTTGAACCCGCACGGACATTGCCGCTGGATTCTAAGTCCAGTGCGTCTGCCAGTTCCGCCACTCTCGCGACCATACGGCATATAAAAAATCAGTATACTCATACTTATAAAAAACCGCAAGGATCTCTTCTCTTATGCAATAGGTCATACGTGTATAGATCAGGTACGGCAATCAGGTTACATCTCTCAAAGAGAACGGCAGATGATGCCAGGCTTGAACAATATATCATATTCCAAATTACAGATGCCGATTTCCGGAGAAAATTTCTCTGGAAGTGATCAAACGCAGTAACCGAAAAAATTTGGTCTGGTGTTTGAAAAACATACTCTGTAACCAACGATCCTGTAACCACATCCCTGTGACTATGGGCAGGTAGGGTGGTGTTCCGTACAGATAGCAACAATATGCTGTATATTGTGAATGGGAGGATACTGCGCGGTGGGCGCTGTCGGCCATGAATGTACGCTTCTGTAAAGTAATTGGTTTGTACCGTAGGATTTAATGATTTAGCATACCCATACCTTCAACTTGTGGCCAACCTGAATGCTCTGGAACGTGGCGCTTGGTATATACAATTTAGACTGACAATTATCCTGCCTTGCAGAATCGCCTGCAGAGTAAACGGTGTATCCAACGGTAGCGGGAGTATCTGGATGCCTGTTATAGTATTCTGGGGCGAGTGTAGATCATTGTGGGTCATAGGATATGCTTGGTAGTCCAGCCGTTGCGGGTGGCAGCCTCTGCGACGGTGGTACCGCCAAGTGCGCATATTCGGCCATAGTGCGCTACCTCGGCCATGGTTTCGGCAAAATCGGTAAAGTCCCGTTGTGTGGTGGAAAGAATTTCCTCACGCATTTTCTGGCGGAGATATTCACGATCATCGCTAAGATATCTAACTAGAGATGCCGCGCCTTTAGCATCTGGCAGAAGGCATGTGTCTAAGTCCCCTATGGCACCCACAATAGCTAGGGTCAAATCTCGTTTGGAAAGTTGTAATGCGCGGAGGTATGCGGACGAACCGTCATAGGCAGCCAGGGTTTTTTCCACATTGGGGTCGCGATAGGAAACCTGAATCAGTGTGCCGCTCATGCGGTCAAGGGAGCAGAAGGCACCGTAGGCACCACCTTGTACGCGGACCTGATCCCATAGCCATGCCATGCGCAGATGCCTGGTAACCACATGGGCAGCACCGCTCCAAACGTACCCCAGATCGAAGATATTACTTCCTTTGCCGACATAATTAACCTGAGCCGGTACAAGAAGCGCTTCCCCCCTTGGTATGATAAGTGCATTGCGTCTAACCGGCGCAGGTATTGCTGTGGGCAGAGCGTCTGCGAGAGCAGTGGCTGCTCGCTGTGCCCCGGGCAGCAGGTGTGCATCGGCAGTGATGTTCAGGATAAGCCCGGTACGGTTCAGTATCATATTGCGTAATGCCTCCAAATCAGTAAAGACTGAAGGCCAGTCTGCCTGAACACGTCCGGAAAGAGTACGGATGGCTTCCAGACAGGTAATACCGCCCATATATTCGGTTAGTTGCCCTGCCTTGCTGAGCGTAGCCTGAAGCCGGGCTATCACCATGCTATGCCCGGCCGGAATGAGGGATTGCTCAAGCCTGGCCTGCTCTTCCAGCACCATCTGTGTGAAGCGCTGTTTATTGTTAAAATCGGTTTCAGCAAGGATTTCTGTCATAATGGCAAACAGATCGTTCATCCGATCAGCGGTAGCTTTGCCACTCAGGCAAAGTTTTGCTGCCGGTTCGCGTGTTTCCCGTACTGTAGTGACCAGTGGTGATGCAGCAAGACCGCCGGTTTTAGAAGCCAACAGCGTTCCCAGCTCGACAAAGTCTCGCCGTTTTGTCCCCATTTCAGTCAGGCAACGGCCAAACAGGGGGATGAGAGGCAGCAGCCTGTCCGGGACAGCATCCAGAGGAAACAGTATCTCTGCATATACAATCCCAGATGTATCCAGAGCATGGATCAAGGTGGTTACACCTTGATCTTTCGATACCTCAAGTGGGATTATGGTATTTTGGGAGGGCAGATCAGCCAGAGTCAAGCTGGGGATAGTTGCTAGATGTTCCGGTATGTCCGGAGTCTGCTGCGCTTTACGCAGCCAGGTTGTTTTGGCAACAAGTTCGGCACGTTCTTCAGGCGAAAGAGCGGAAACAGTATGCTTTATTTTGTCTGCTTCCTCAGCCTCCAGTCGGGCTGCAAGGGTTGGATCAGGTGTCAGGATAACTGTGGCCTGATGTCTGTTGTCCAAAAACCAATGTTGAATAGCTTGTTCAAAAAGGCGTTCTCCGGCTGTAAGGCGGGTTTTTATCCTGTTTAGGGGGGCACCCCAGGCCAGCGGGGCCACGGGATCGCCGTCGTAAAGCCAGGCAGACAGGCTGCGAAGCATAGCAGTCAACCCGCGGGGGAAACGGCCGGAATTGTTTTCACGCAGATCAAATTCCACGCTGTTGACGGCAGCCTCGACCATTGATTGGGGAATGCCGTTTTCAGCCAGGCCAGCAAGTGTTTCCATAATTAATGTGACTACGTCCCCAGCTGTTCCGGGGACAATGGAACGTAACCCAACGGAAAAAAAGGTCTGCCGGAGATCCGTTTCCATACCGCTTTCTGTCAGATCTTCCCCAAGGCCTGATTCAATAAGTGCTTTGCGTAGGGGTGACCCGGGCAGACCAAGCAGAATATGCTCAAGTATTTTGAGGAGAAGCAGTTCTTCTGTTTCTTTGGATTCGCACATCAGCCAGTTGACTGCCACATGGCCTTTACTGTTTTCCGATCCGGCGGCATAGGCATATTCTAGTTCACGGGGGAGGTTAAGCGGGGGCTGCAAAGGTACGGCGCTGTTTGTTGCACAGGCGGTAAACCGCTTCAGAGTAGGGGCCAGTCTGGCCAGGCGTGCTTCTTCCGGGTCATCACCCCAGAAAAAGAAACGGGCATTGGAAGGATGATAGTGGGAAGTGTGAAAGGCCCGAAATGCTTGGTAGGTCAACTTGGGGATTTCTGCAGGGTTACCGCCGGAGTCGAGGCTATACAGCATGTCCGGAAACAGTGCCTGCTGTGAACGTTCGGCCAGTACAGAATCGGGCGAGGAATAAACCCCCTTCATTTCATTGAAAACCACTCCTTTATAACAGAAGGGGCCGTCAACACTGTCCGCCTCGATATGCCAGCCTTCCTGGCGGAAACAATTTTCAGTAATACGCGGGAAAAATACGGCATCGAGATATACATCGATCAGATTATAAAAGTCCTGCAAATTAGCGCTGGCTACCGGGTAACAGGTTTTATCCGGAAAGGTGAAGGCATTGAGGAATGTTTGCAGTGAACCTTTGAGCAGTTCAACAAAAGGTTCTTTTACAGGATATTTTTCTGACCCGCACAGG
>CAYRKU010000016.1:17859-20315 GCA_964425055.1 uncultured Lawsonia sp.
TGTTGGCGGTGTACGGAAGGTTACACCAAAACATTTATTTTCGTCATTATTGACAACAGATAGAACTTCCGCCTCAGTGGCATCATGCCTCCATAAATGAACAGTACCTGAAACTTCGGGCACCCTGATTGTACGAACAGGGGTGAAGCCATATGTAGCCATAAAAACTCCTAAAGAATGGGCGAGCAGCCCTCTGCGTTTTCGGGTTGGTAGCTATAGCCAGGGTCTTTCGGCAGATCTGGCCTGGCGGACTGGGCATGGGCGAGTTCATCGCAACGTTCGTTTTCGGCATGGCCGTTATGGCCGCGTATCCATGTAAAAGTAACGTTATGCCGTGTCAGCTGGCGGTGGAGACGTGTCCATAGGTCGCGGTTTTTAACGGGTTTTTTCCCTGCGGTAAGCCAGCCATTTTGTATCCAGCCATCCAGCCATTTTTTTTCGACAGCATGGCGGAGGTATTGCGAATCAGTACACAGGATAACTGTACATGGCTCGGTCAGTGCTTCCAGTGCCGCAATGGCTGCCATAATTTCCATACGGTTATTTGTTGTGGGGTTGTACCCGCCGGTAAGTTCTCTTTGTTGCTGGCCATAACGTAAAAGGGCAGCCCACCCGCCTTGCCCGGGGTTACCGCGGCAGGATCCGTCGGTAAAAATGTATACCTGTTTCATTATGCCAGGGGTGGGTTTTGGGGTTTCAGGTCTTCCGGGGCAATCCGGGCAGTTTTGTCCACAGCAATGGTACCGGTGAGCAGATCGTGCAGAGCCTGTGCGCGAAAGTGGAAAAACATTAGTCCGTAGCCCATACCGCATAAGCAAATGGAGAACAGCGAGAACAGGGCGCGGAAGGAGGCGCGTACAATTTTGATTTTTTCACCTTTATTTTGATCAACCAGTTGAATGTGTACAAGGATATCGCCTGGTGTACCGCCAAAAATGGCAGTAAAAAGGCCAAACAGCAGCCATCCACCGAGAATGAGACCAAGCGGGAAAGAAAGCCCCTGAACGTTACCGAACGCAAGTATGCCGCAAACAACAGTGCAAATAATGGCATTGATGGCCAGTGCGGTAAAACGGCGGCCAATAGATGCTGTTTTCATGTTTACATGCCTCCGCGACTGAGAATGTTGATGACCGTACCCGCAATGGTAGACAGGCCAAACATAATTTCCGCCGAGGTCATGACAAGGCAGACCAGAACGGACAGAAACGAGAGGTTGGGCCAGAATGCCCATTGTTTGACGGGGTATTTGCTTGCTGCCTGCCAAATGGCCGCGGTTGTCAATGTGGTATATAAGCCAAGCAGGACAGAGGTCAGGCAGAGCATAATGGTCGGTCGTAAAAGCTGCAATGTTGACATGGCCATAAGGGTTTCGTTGGTATACATTTTTTCTTTATACACCACGGCAACCCCGGTGATCTGCAGATAGAACATATCTAGCAGAACATAAACAATGGCCCCTGGCCAGAATGTTTTAACAAGACTCACTTCGCCATTAATGGCGGATTTCAGCCATTTCATGTTTTCTCCCTTAAGTAAGGTTATGAACGCCGAAGCTGGGTGAACGCGGCGTCAAGTGCCTGTTGCAGCAAACTTTTCGGTGAATGGGCAGCATCCAGTACAATGATGCGGCCTGGATTAGCTGCAGCCCAATGTAGAAAGCCTTCACGAATGCGCGCATGAAAAAGCATGTTTTCCGCTTCAAAGCGCCCTTCCGCATCTGCAGTTCCGCGGGTCTGATTGCGGCTGCGGGCACGGGCCAGTGCCTCGGCCGGGTCCATATCCAGCACAAGGGTGATGTCAGGCCACAGTCCTCCTGTGGCAATATCGTGCAGGTGCTGCAAAGTTGGGATATCAAAACCACGTCCGTAGCCCTGATAAACGATGGTAGAGTCAGCATAACGGTCACAAAGTACAATACATCCCCGTTTTAATGCCGGGCGGATAATTTCGGCAGTGTGTTGGGCTCTGTCCGCTAAAAACAAAAGAAGTTCCGCTGCGGTGGATATGGGTGCTCCTGGTTTGAGCAGCAATGTGCGTAATGCCTGGCCCAGGGTACAACCGCCCGGTTCCCTTGTTGTAAGCACCTCATAATGTCTGTTCTGGAGGGCGCCTGCAAGGTTT
Source organism: uncultured Lawsonia sp. (assembly GCA_964425055.1). GTDB lineage: Bacteria > Desulfobacterota > Desulfovibrionia > Desulfovibrionales > Desulfovibrionaceae > Bilophila. The sequence goes on from CAYRKU010000016.1 coordinate 19,984, forward strand.
TTGAGCAATGTGGTTTTCCCACAGCCTTCGATACCTTCTAAAGTAATGAACACTGGTCTGGCCTAGCAGGTTCGGGTTTTTCCTGTTGTACAGGATTGGCTTTAGGCCGCGGTGTGCGCGGAGTGTGATACATGGCCCGTTCAGGCATCATTAAAACCGGAACATTTCGTCATCTGATATCTTCATCCTCGTAAGGATCCGTGGGTGTGCGCGGAGCGTGATACATGGCCCGTTCAAGTGAACGCTGATACGGTGACCATTTGGCTTCCTCTGCGGCAAGATCGGCAAACAGTACGCGTGTCTGAGCTAGTCTGGCATCGAGGTTATCCGCA
>CAYRKU010000017.1:0-19438 GCA_964425055.1 uncultured Lawsonia sp.
TCGTAGGGAATACCGCAGCCACCAATAGAAATAATTGTCCGTACATCTATCATGATGACTTCCGCAGCCGGATCCAGCCGCTTCAGCCGATTGGCTGCCTTGGGGCCGGCGGCAACGCCGCCGATGATTATAACACGTTTGGACATGGTTGCCTCCTTTCCGGAACAGATTTTCTCAAACCTAGCTAATATAGGCGGTTCACGGCGATTCTGCAAGGCAGGTACATTCACAACTACCCTTGCATTCCATGCGAAACCAATGCAAAACCATGTACAGGAGACAGTATGCAGGAATATACCGCTGTTGTGCAGGCTGGGTGTAAAATCAATCTCTTTTTGCGCATTACAGGCGTTCGGCCCAATGGCTGGCATGATCTGGATACGCTTTTCCTGCCCTTACCCAGACCGTATGACACGCTTACGCTTACGCTGCGCCAACAACAAAACAGCACCTGTACCGTACACTGCACCACCGAAGGAATCGACAATAAAAACAACACACTTACAACTGCCTACGCGTACTTTGCCGCAAAAAGCGATTTTGCGCCATCCGTAGAAATTGTCCTGCACAAGGGTATTCAACATGGGGCCGGGCTGGGCGGCGGCAGTTCGGATGCAGCGGTACTGCTTGCCTGGCTTAATGCGCTGGCCCCAAAGCCACTTACCCCAGCCAGTCTTATGAAGGTTGCAGCAAACGTCGGGGCCGACGTACCCTTTTTTCTCTATAACCGGCCGTGCCGGGCCCGCGGTATCGGAGAAAGGCTTACCCCCTGTGATCCTTTGTTTTTTTTACGCCGTAACGGGGCGGCGCTTGTCTTGCTGTGCCCTGCCGAATTTGTTTCCACACGCTGGGCCTATGCTGCCTGGGATCAATGGCAAGAGCATGGCAAAATGGCCTTGACAAAAACAGAAGGACAGTATATAGGCCAATCTTCTCTATGTTTTCCGGATGATGGCGGAGAAGTTTTGCGTATCGAAAACAGCTTCGAACAGCCTGTCTTTTCCACCTTTCCCCGGCTACGTCGCCTCAAGGAAATGCTTCTGCAGTATGGCGCGGCGGCAGCAGCCATGAGCGGTAGTGGCTCTTCACTGTTTGGCCTGTTTCGCTCACGCGCGTTGGCTCTGGCAGCTGCCCAAAACATACGAGGAAACGATGTGGCCGTTTATGTCCACACTGTGTAGGATTCCCCTTACGGGAAATCCCTGTCACGCTGGGGTGTAGCCAAGCAGGTAAGGCAACGGATTTTGGTTCCGTCATGCGAGGGTTCAAATCCTTCCGCCCCAGCCATTTTTGCGCTTTAGAGGTTCTCAACCGAAAGGCCTCCCCATGTACGGCGATTTGAAGATCCTTACGGGCACAGCCAATGTGCCTCTGGCCCAGGCAATCAGCGACCATCTTGGCTGCCCGCTGACACCTGCCTTGTGTGAAAGATTCAGCGACGGTGAAAACCGTATTGAAATCAGCAGCAGCGTTCGCGGGCATGATGTTTTTGTCATTCAGCCCACCTGTGCGCCGGTAAACTTCAACCTGATGCAGCTCTGCCTGATGCTTGACGCGCTCAAGCGTGCCAGCGCCGGCCGAATTACGGCCGTCATTCCCTATTACGGCTATGCCCGGCAAGACCGCAAAGCCAGCCCCCGCGCACCCATTAGTGCCAAACTTGTGGCTGACTTTCTTACCACAGCCGGAGCCGGCCGAGTGGTTACCGTTGACCTGCATGCAGGACAAATCCAGGGGTTCTTCAATTGCCCTGTGGACAATCTTTTCGCCTCCAGCGTGCTGCTCGCTCCCATTATCAATATGGGGATTGATAAGGCAGAAATTGTCGTTGTTTCGCCCGATGCGGGCGGGGTTGAACGCGCCCGCGCTTATGCCAAACGTATTGGCACCCCACTTGCTATCATTGACAAACGGCGTGACCGACCAAACCAGGCATCGGCCACACATGTCATTGGGGACGTACAGAACAAAGTTGCCGTTTTGGTAGACGATATGATCGACACTGCCGGTACCATCAGCGCAGCAGCGGAAGTGCTGCTACGGGATGGCGCACGTGAAGCCTACGCCTGCGCCACGCACGGTGTGCTTTCCGGGCCTGCCATTGAGCGTCTCAACAATTCTGTTTTTGCCAAAATTTTCATCACAGATACTATCCCGGTGGGGCATAAACTTGAAAACTGCCCCAAGCTGCATGTCGTATCTGTGGCCAGCCTTCTTGCGAAAACCATCCACAACATCCATACCGGAGGATCCGTAAGCGCATTGTTCTGAACTGTGCGTAAGGCTTTTCACTCAGCTGATCTGGTAAAAACAGTGTAAACATTTGCCTCCGTGCAGCACTGAAGCACGCAGGCAGGGAGATTCCCATGACTGATCTTGCTCTGCTTTCCGCCAAAAAGCGCTCTGGTCTTGGCAAAGGTGCCAACCGACGCCTCCGCCTTGAAGAAACCGTACCCGGTGTCTTCTACTCCACCAGCGGTGAAAACATTCCCGTACAAATCGCCGCACGGGCCTTCTCCAAAATATTTTCCATGGTTGGGCGCACGACCGTATTCAATCTGGAAATAGAAGCTGATGGGAAAAAAACAGTCTATCCTGTTTTGATATGGGACACCCAGCGTCATCCCGTAAAAAATATTTACACACATGTTGACTTTTACGGCGTAGATCTCGATAAACCGGTTAAAGTTATTGTCCCCCTGGAATTCACGGGTGTGGCCCGTGGTACCAAAGTGGGTGGCAAACTGGAAACCTACCGTGAACAGGTCCAACTTATGGCAAAACCATTCGCCATGCCCTCAAAGGTAACTGTGGATATATCGGGCATGGATATCGGCACCACGCTCCAGATCGCCGATCTGGAGCTGCCTGCAGGGGTACGTGCCGCCTATGACAGCAATTACGCCATCGTATCCGTATTGATGCCCGGTTCCGGTGACAATAGCGACGAAACTCCCGCTGAATAACCGGATACCCCCAAACACTGCCACAACAGAGGAGGGAAAGTGCTTTCCCTCCTCTGTTTATCCATTTCCCGCGGAGCGTAGTATGGCAATTGCCGGTCTTGTGATTGGCTTGGGCAATCCGGGCAGGGAATATGAAGCAACCCGGCATAATACAGGCTTTTTCTTCCTTGATGCCCTGTTGCATGAGGCCCATAACGTTTCAGTACAGTCAGGGGTAAAATTCAGTTGCCAGCTGTGGAAAGGCAAATTCTCCGGCGCTGTCGGACAATGGTTGCTAGCCAAGCCCCAGACCTTCATGAATCTTTCCGGCGAAAGTGTCCAACGTATCGCAGCCTGGTATCGAATTCCTCCAGAGCGGATTCTCATCATTCATGATGAACTGGACATTGAACTGGGCAGAATGAAATTAAAGAAAGGCGGGGGGAGTGCCGGGCACAACGGCCTGAAATCAATTATACAATGTTTGGGCACAACCGATTTTTACCGCTTACGCATCGGCATTGGACATTCTCCACACGGCAAAGAAGACACCATCAACCGGGTACTGGGGCGATTCTCCAACGAAGAATGGGAAATGCTGCTCCAACTCATCCCCACAGCTATTGAGGCAGTACAGCTGTACATCCGCGAAGAAATAGAAGCTGCCACCTGTACAGCGAACGGTTTCCGGATCATCCCTTCCGCAAGCTCGTAACGGCAAAACCCACACCTCGTTTTCCTGGGCAGACCCGTTAAATCAGAAGTGGTCCACAAAGCACTTTTCCCTTAAGAGGGGATTTACCCACGTAGCACATGACGGAACAGACGCGGATAAGGGGAAGAAAACCTGTCAGAATCGCTAACTGCAGCCAGGCCGGGAACAATGGCCCGAACCACGGGAACTCCAAATCTTCACGTGTCAAATCCACATACACGGGGCTGTGCAGGCGCTCCGGAAGATACCGCTCAGCAGTGACGATTCCCGACGACAGTCCGGAAACAGGCGGCTGTTTAAGTTAATCTAAAGTGATCGTACCTTCCCAGTTATCTGCACTGAATCCTATTGTATCCATCAGCAAACTTTCCGCAGCCAACGCTACACATAGTGCGCCTGCGGACAACAACAAAACCCTTTTCTCGGCGGCAAGCCACGTGCGCAGTCGATTCAACAGCCAGGTATTGCAAAGTATCCTGTGGGTATGCCGTAACCGGTCAGGCCCTTCGGCAAAATCAAAACCGGTAGACAGCCGCAGGAAAACCACCCCCCCCCATGTTTGCTTCGTAGCCTGAACATAACGATAGGCAGATGCGGATTCAGGCATGGATCCTCCATACAATAACGTACATCTCACTATACGCGAAACAGAATGGCAAAGCAGTTAGGGAGTATAACCTTTGATATGTTTGGTTGACCAATTACGTTTTATACCCTTGACATTTGACGCAAGGCAGGCAATGTACAAAAAACATAAAGGAGATGTCCCCATGCTGCTTGAACTTATTTCCAACGCCATGCATTCCACCCCGCAGGGCTTTGTAGGGGTTACGCTGATTTTCCTGTATTTTTGCCTGATCGTTGCCACAGCGTTTTACCGAATCCGAAAGGGCGATCACATGCTACACTAGAGGCTGCTCCATCTAACCGGATACAGCTCTATCTCTATACCCAGGCACGGAGAGAGGGATGGATTTTTTACCCGTTAAACGTGCGCTGCTCAGCGTGACTCACAAGGACGGGCTGGGTGAATTGGGCGCGTTTTTAGCGGCCAACGGTGTAGAAATTGTTTCCACCGGTGGCACTATGAAATTTTTGAAACAGACAGGCTTACCTGTTACTGCAGTGAGTACGGTAACCGGGTTCCCCGAGATTCTCGATGGCAGGGTTAAAACCCTCCACCCGCGTATTCACGGTGGCATTCTGGCTGATAAGGATAACCCGGATCATCTAACTACCTTATCTGAAATGCATATCCTCCCCTTTGACCTGATCTGTGTGAATTTATATGCCTTTGAAAGCGCTCTGGCCAACGGTCTGAAACCACGTGAAGCCATTGAAGAAATTGACATCGGTGGCCCGTGTATGCTGCGTGCCGCATCCAAGAACTATCACAGCGTTCTGGTGCTTTCCGATCCATCCTTTTATGCGGAAGCCATAAATGAGATGAAGGCCGGAAATATGTGCGTATCATTGGATTTTCGGCGGAAAATGGCTGCAGAAACATTTGCGCGAACCGCACAATACGACCGCATGATTGCGGGCTATCTTGAAAGAGCACAGAACTAATTCCCCTCACTGCGGGGCCGGGTTCCCCGGCCTTTTTTGTACCAGAATGTAATATGAGTATTAAACAGGCAGAAATAGGGCCCGTCCCCAGTGAAAAAACCAGGCGGAGAATTGCCGTGGCCGGCGGCATTTTATGGCGTAACGGGCGCTTCCTTGCGGCACAACGGCCTGCCGGCAGTGAACAGGCCGGCTTCTGGGAATTCCCGGGAGGAAAAATTGAAGCCGGGGAAACACCAGAACAGGCCTTAATCCGGGAGCTTGCTGAAGAATTGTCAGTTTCTGAATGTAAACTGTTGTTTTGGCAAACTCTGGATTATGATTACCCCCACCAATATGTCCGCCTGCACCTGTTCCATGTACTACATTTTGTTGGCGAGCCTGTACCCAACGATGGGCAGACTCTCTGCTGGATCACCACCAACGAGGCACTTACGTTGCCCTTTCTGGCGGCAGATGCCGCCCTGCTGCCATATCTTGTATCGCCTATCTAGGCTGATCATTCATAGAGAGTCCGCAGAAGTACTTACACTGATCCGGCCATTCTCCAGGCAATAAAGCCGGCTGCCGGGTATGGTGTCCAGCAATAGCCTTGCTGTTTGCGGCTGGCAGGTAAAAAACAGCAGTTGGTGACCGGGGCCAAAGGCATCATCTGTATTCAGTTCCCCTAATACTTTTGCAGTACGGCGGGCGCGGACTGGATCAAAATTGACCAAGATATCATCCATAATCACAGGGAGGGAAACCTCCTGTATAACATGAGTGCGAATATGCGCAAGCCTCAGAGTCAGATAGAGCTGCTCACGTGTACCGCGGCTTAAGAACTCCGGGGCAACAGGTTCACCGTACTGGGGCAAAACCCGGAGAGATTGGTCTTCCAAGGAAGCGCTGATACCTGTCCATTTACCTGCGGTAATACCGGCAAACAAGCGGGAAGCCACCTGGAGCACTTTTGGCTGATGTTCACGCTCAAAACGGCTCCTTGCTTCAACAATCAATTGTTTGGCCAAGGCGTATTTGGCCCATTCCCTGGAAAGATCGTAAATATTGGCTGCAAGGCCGGAAGCTTCCACTCTGGCGCGTTGCAGAGCATCAGAAGTAAGCAGTACTTCTATTTTACCATTCAATTTGCCAATTTCAGAGGTCAGGCGAGTGGATTCATTTTCCAGCTGTTCTATATGCTTGGAAAGCCTCTCATACTTTGCGGTCATTTCATCTTTCTTCCAACTGGCAAAACCGCTCAGGAATGTTTTGAAGGCTTCTTCCGAAAATGTCTCTTCGGTACCAATGTGGCTTATTGCATTTTGAGCATCACTTGTGGCTGCGGTACTGGCAGCTGCAGCCTTTTCCCTGGCTTCAGCAACACTGTCTATAGCTGCCAGGCGCAAAGCTGCCTCCAGATTTTCCCTACGCTGCTGTATATCCTGGCGAGTTTTCCAGATATCATATTTACGTAGGAACTCATCGATATCCTTGGCCTTGACAGTATCCAGCAACTGAGCCAGATCACGCTCAGCTGTGTTTACTTTCGCCTGGGCCGAAAGAATTTCGTCTTTCTGTTCTCCCACTATCTGCCGCAGGTGTCTTTGCTTTTCAGCCTGCCGCACCGCTTCTTCCAAATCCTGCACCAATCCTGCCAGGAGATCCAAAACAGCAGTGTCGTCCTGAACGAGAGTTTCTTCTGGCTGTTGGGGAAGGCGTCCCAGCCGGGTTAAAATATCCCTTAATGGTATAAGGATCCTGTTGCGCTCATTTTCCAGATCATAAATATCTTCCTGGCATTTGTGGCAGTCATCCGCCAGGGTCTTAACCTGATCGATATATTCCAGGTAGCTATGTGCTGTTTCCGGGGACAATGGCTCTGCAGTGTCACTCTCAAGTAAACCAATGCGGTGCAGCAGCCCGCGCCATTCCGCAACACATGTCTGTTGGTGTTGATTCGCTTTGTCTAAACACTCTCTGGCCTGCATCTCGGCTGCGGAACACTGCTGCAAGCGCTTTTGAGCCTGGGCGTATTGTTCAAGCAATTGGGTGCGCCTGTCCGCTATTTCATCTATTGCATCCAACAGAGCCCGACCGGAGGCAAACAGGGATGCAGTATCAGACAACTTGGGGAGATTGTCTGAAACAGTTGATTCACCAGAGGACATAATTTCCTGCAACTGGCGTATCTTTTCGGCCAAAACCGTAAGTTTCTGCTTTTCCCCGGCATACCGGCGCTGCTTTTCCTGTACAGTACTTAATGTCAATAATGCCTTGTCAACCAGCGCATAAAAGACATTCACATTTTCAGGCAAGGGTGGGGAAGCAATGCCCAAATTTATAAAAAGATCCTGCCACTGTCTGTGCAGATCTTTCCACTGGACATCTTTTTGGGCACGATCCTTTTGTGCTTCCTGGAGAGACTCATCCACGTGTTGAAGATGCTCCTTTAAGATTTTGAGCTCTTCGCGCAGTAATGCCACAGTGTGGCAACGTTCCTGCTCTAGCTCCAGGGCTTCTTCCAGGGCATCAAGTTTATCTTCAACAGGCAGGTCAGGCTCAGTTTCTTCCATACCTGTTGTTGCAAGTAAGGAAGAAAAGAACTGTTCAATTCGGTTACGAATAGTTACGCAGCGTTCCTGCTGCTGTGTACGCTGTGCCTGAAGGCTTTTGACTTCCTGATCCAGGTATTTTTCAGTATGTTGGCATACCATACCTGTTCCAAACAGAAAAAAGCCCGCACCAGCCACAAAAACAGCCAGCTGTGGGTCGTTGGGAAGCGGCATTTTCAGCGGCAAAAGCTGCAGGATATTCACGCCGGCAACGGCAGCTGCGCACACAAACAGGCTTGCGGTGAAGAATAGAAGTGTGCTGAATTTGGGGTGATGTATTCTGGCTGTACGAAGTGTTAGTTGGCGTTCGACCCCGGCCAAAGCACTTTCTGCTGCCGGAAGCTGCCCCAGCGCAGCACGCAATTGACGCAAGGTCAGCTTATTTTCTTTTACCGCGACTGGATCACAGCGGCCTTGGTTCTGTATTTTCTGTTCCAAATTTTCTATAGATGCAGATCGGCGTTGCCTATCCCGCAGAGCATCTGCTTCTGTATTACTGGCCTGCTGCAGGGCAACATGCGCTCCATATATTTTTTGGGCTGTGGCAGTAGCCGCATCCCGCATATCAGCAATGTTTACCAAGACGCATTCATCTGCAATGTCAAGCTGCTGCAACTCCCGCTCAAAATCCTGCACGGCTTCGGTATAGTTTCGCTCAAGTTCCGATATCCTGCTGCAGGCATCTTCTACGTTGTCAATATGTACCCGTAAGAGATCCCTTTCAGTTTTGTCAGGAATATTCTCTGGCAGAGGCAGATTCGCCAGCTCTTCAGTACAGTTTGCGTACTCCTTACGCGCTGATGTCAGGTCTGCTTCAGCAGTGGCGTATTTTTGTTGAGCATGTGTCAGGGCATCTATAGCAAATTGCAGTTTTTGCCCATGCTGGACCACCTCTTCCCGAACAACAAGACTACACACAGTAGTCTGAACACGTTCTAAAGGCCATTTCGGACCAAGCAGACCCAGCTTCTTTGCGATATCTGTTTTCAAATTCTCCAGACGCGCCTGAAACTTAGGTAAATCAGCTAAGGCCTTACGACAACTTAACGTGCCTTCACTCAATTCACGGATTCGTCCAGCAAGCTCAAGTAATTGTTCATCAACATGACAGGCTGCCAACTCTGCGTTTTTACCCTGTGCCTTTGTTTTAGCCCGATCCAATGCCTGTTGCGCATCGGATTTAACTGTGCGAATCTGTACCAATCGGGCATAGCCATCTTCGGGCATTGGGACCTGCTCAAGCAGATCCAAACGCACACCTGTTTCCCGCCATTTTTCCCATTGCCCCCAAATATCTAGACGACGTTTCAGTCCGCTGCGTTCACGCTCCTGTAGCCTCTGCTCTTTACGCGCCTGATCAAGCTGTTGCTCCAGACATGTACGCTCATTCACCAGAGAATCGTATTGGGCGAGTTCCCTTTCTCCCGCATCAATACGCTGGCACAAATTTTCCCAGGTATTCACAGCCTCCTGGATTTTCTGCTTAGAGCCATGTTTTTTAAATAAATCGTTCAGGTGAGCATCCAATTCTTTCAATGCTGTATTCAGAGAATGCATGCCCATACCAAAACTGGCCCCGTACAGAGCATTGCGTATCTCTTCTGTAGACAGGCTTTGGAAACTCTGTAATTCTGACAGGCTAAAACCATATATACTGGCATAAACATTATGACTTACACCGCCAAACAATCCAGACCAGTAATCACTATTGATGGATGCACCGGTAGCATCAGTCACAGTAAGCAGTCCGTCACCCCGGCCCGGGCGCCGTGTTACACGGATAATTCCCCGCGCTGTATCTAAAGTAAGGCTTCCCCCAAACCTGGCCTGCCCCGTAATATAGGCTTTGGTACGTGAGCCACGCTGATATCCAGTCAGAACAGCCCGAAAAAAATCCAGCAACGTGGATTTTCCGGCTTCATTGTTGCCTAGGAACACAGCTGTCCCCACGGGGAGTGAATCCACACTCTGATCCCGCAACAGGCCAAAGGCATCAATATGAAAGGATTGGATACGCATCAGTCATTCTCCAACAGATCCATACAGATGGCTTCCGCATCATCAAGCAGACGAAGAAGCTCCGCCTGTTCAGGCTGTTTAATTATATTCCTAAATTTTGAATGGGCAAACAATGGTGCAAGAGCTGTATCTTTCAGTGTCTCAAGCTGTTCCGGTGTTACCCGTGCAGCGTCTCCCAGGCGAAAAATTTCCCCCAGCAGATCACCTCTGGCCATAATCTCGCTACGGTCCATCGGAAAACGGGTTAATACTTCTATGTCTTTTATCCAAACACGCCCGGCCTGCCTCACGCTACGCAAATGTTCCAGCAAATCGGCTGCCACAGCTTCCCTGCGCAGTTCACCGTTCAGCGCAGTCCGGCCTGTCAGGCGAAGACGCACAATAAGTGTTTCGCATCCCGGGCGCAGCTGATCTACTGCGGTATCGAGCATATTTTGCAGATGCTCTTCCAACCCATCTAACGATCGGATTACCGATGTGCCCTCCGGGTCCTGCTCATCAATGGCTATTTCAAGGGTGCTCCACTGCACGGGAGCCAGTGGGTAAAAGGTTGCCTCCGCAGCATAACCGGACTCTGCACGGACCATCTCCACCAGAAGACACCCTTTTTCACCACTTTCGTTGATGTGCAGGCCCTGAATGCAACCCGGATACATGGCCAGGGGGCTGGAACAGACTTTGCAGCGGGCATGAATGTGCCCCAGTGCCCAGTAGTCCATACCAGATGCTGCTAAATCCTCCTGGGTAAAAGGTGCGTACCTGTCAGACTCATTGGCATTGCCGGGCATGGCATGCAACAGGCCAATATGGGCGCAATGTTCAGGCCCCCTGTGAAACAGCGCCGCAAGATTGCGCACCTCAGCAGCTGATGTATAGCTTACCCCGTGCACCACAGCCAAAGGATCTTCTCCCGTACCGTATACAGGTACCGCCGTCACCTGATCATCAAATACGGTAACGCAGCCGGGCCAGCGCAGACTGTTTACCCTGGAGGAAAGCGGATCATGGTTGCCGTGGACAATAAATACAGGAATGCCCAGCCGATCCAGGCGGATACATGCATCATGGAGTGCAAGCTGAGCGCGGACGCCCTGCTCCTCCACATTATAAATATCACCGGCAAGGAGTAAAAAATCCGGTTGCTCCTGTTCACACAGATCTACAAGGCGTGCCAAAGCATCAAATGTGGATTGCTGCAGTCTGTTTGCAAGGCTGGAAGGCGCCTCGCGGGAAATACCGGAAAAACCTGCTGCCAGGTGTAAGTCAGCGGCATGAATAAAACGGATAGTCGGTTGCATCACAACTCTCATAGCGAATATGGTAATTAAAAATTATCCTCGGATTTACGTAGAAAAGCAAGATATTGTCAGCTTCCCCGATCCGGGGTGGACGGAAACACAAATAGCGGTTATTATCCACCTTCCTATCTGTAATTTCAGGTACAGGCATCATGTACGACATATCATCTACTGAAAAGAAAATGTCTTTGTTGCATGCATCACCGGTTATAACAGGCGTTCAACGGGGGTTACCCATATTTATCGGGTATGTGCCGTTGGGGTTTGCCTATGGTATACTGGCTGTACAGAACGGCATCCCTCCCGTCCCGGCAGTGCTTATGTCGTTGTTTGTCTATGCCGGGGCGGGGCAGTTCATTGCCGTTGGTCTATGCGGCGCGGGTGCTCCGGTCCTGACCATTGTGTTCACCACCCTGATTGTGAATCTACGGCATTTATTGATGTCCGCAGCGTTGGCGCCATGGCTTGCGCAACTTTCCCGCCGGCAGCAGTGCTTTGTCGGCTGGGGGCTTACCGATGAAGTATTTGCTGCACACAGCGCAGCTATGAGTGCTGGGGAACAGGCTCAGCTGCCTCTTGTCTGCGCAGCCAATGTTACGGCCCATTCCGGTTGGATTGCAGGGTCTGTCCTCGGGGCTGCAGCGCGTGATTTTCTGCCCGATCCCGGGTTCCTGGGGCTTGATTTTGCATTGCCCGCTATGTTTATGGCACTGCTTGCCCCACTGTGTAGGGATCGCCTGCATGCTATGGTAGCGCTTCTTTCTGGGGTACTGTCTGTCATGCTTGCCCTTGCCGGCCTAGGGCGCTGGAATGTCATTCTGGCCACACTCATTGCAGCAACCATAGGCACTCTGCTGATGGTAAGGGGCGGAAAGCATTTCATAGAGAAATTGTCATGAATACACTGGATACTACCTTGTGCATTGCAGGTATGGCTGCAGTGACTTTTATTCCCCGGGTACTGCCCATTACCCTGCTAGCGGGCCGAAAATTGCCCCCTTTACTCACGATATGGCTGTCTTTTGTACCTGTTACTGTACTCGCGGCTCTGCTTGTACCCGATTTATTGCTGCGCGACGGCAACATACACATAAGCCTGGACAATACCTTCCTTATTGCTGCTCTGCCTACGCTTATCGCCTGCCGGATCACCAAAAGCAGCCTGTTTGCAGCATTGGCTGTGGGTATGGCTACGGTAGCGCTGCTTCGGCATTTTCTGCACTGACATTGGCACTGATACCCGTAACCTCAAAACTGTCCCAACAGTTTGCACATCTGTCAAAGATTCGCTATGCTCAATTTACCCTAATTTTTAAGGAGATCTCCCATGCGTGCCGTAATTTGTCTCCTGCTGTTTTGCTCCCTGCTACTGACTGGCTGCAGTGACCTGAACATTTCCAATCCTTTTGAACAAAGCACCACCAGCGGGAACGAGGTCTATTTTGATCAGTTCCCGGATGTGCCGATCCCGCGGGATATGTCCGTAGACAGTAAACGGAGTCTTATTCCCGTAGCGCAGGACGGGACAAAAACCGGCCTGCTTACTGTTGAAGGCCGTGTGGACAAACCCTCCCTGGTCAATGCCATGTTTTCGAACATGAACAGACAGGGTTGGACGCTGCGCGGTGCCACCATGGGTGACAAGGCTATGCACCTGTATGAAAAAGACAATCGCTTCGCCGTCCTGTATTTTTATGAGCAAACAACCACTACTGCCATGGAAATATGGGTACTTACCCGCCTTGCTGACGGTGTGTTACCCACTATGAGTAGCGGAGAGTCCCCCATTGATATGAATCAGGGCAGCGCGCCATCTTACTACCTTACACCAACGGATAATAATCCAGCTCCTTCTCAGGGTGTTACTCAACAGGGTCTGAGTCAGTAGTATGGAAGCACATCTTGCCTTTCGGATCGGCCAGCGCGCCTGCTCCAACCCTCTCTGCACCAACAGTAACAGCAGTAAAGTGCAGCCCGGCTGGATAAACGGTAACGCTGCCTCCCGCCTGCATCTGGGTGTAACCGGGTCCATTGCTGCCTACCGTGCACCGGATCTCGTCCGGCAATGGCAAGATGCGGGGATTACAGTCAGTGTAACACTGACTATGGCCGCCCAAAAATTCATTACACCCCTGACCTTTACGGCTCTTGGCGCCAGCCCTGTATACACTGCTCTGTTTGATGATCCACAGGCTCCGTCACCCTTTGCACACCTGGAGCCGGGGCAGGTGGCCCAAGCATTGGTTATTGCGCCTGCCTCCGCATCCACACTGGCAAGGCTGGCCCAGGGGCAGGCGGATGATCTCCTTGCCTGCCAGGCTCTTGCCTTCCGCGGACGTAAGATCATCGCCCCGGCCATGAACCCGGCCATGTGGGCCAACCCGGCTACGCAGGCCAATGTTGCCACACTTCGTTCCCGCGGATATACTATGGTGGAGCCAGGTGTTGGCCGTACCGCCTGTGGTGAGGAGGGGCAGGGCCGGCTGGCTGATCTACGGGAAATCTATCTTGCGGGCCTATGTGCTCTGGCCCCGCAGGATATGCAAGGGATGCGTGTACTTGTTACCATAGGGCCAACAAGAGAACACTGGGACGGGCTTCGTTACTGGACCAATCCGTCTACCGGGATCATGGGGTCAGCCGTTGCCGTGGCGGCCTGGATACGCGGCGCAGATGTGAAGGCTGTCTGCGGGCCGGGAACCCCATGGCTGCCCCAGGGTATCGCCCGATATTCTGTTGAGTCCGCGCAGGAAATGTTTTCAGCGGCATCTGATCTCTGGCCGCAATGTAATGTGGGTGTGTTTACTGCCGCTGTGGCGGATTTCTCTCCGGATCCAGCCCCGGATACCTGGCGTAAGTTTAAAAAAAGCACCGCACCGGATGGATTTTCTATTCACTTCAGCCCTAATCCGGATATTTTGAAAACATTATCTCTTGGCCGCAACCCGAGGCAAAAAGTTGTGGGTTTCACCGCCGAATCCCTGAACCTTGAAGCCTCCGTCCACAGTAAGCTTGTTGCAAAAAAAGCGGACTTGTTTGTTGGTAACCTTATCTGCGACGGCTTTGGTACGGCGGACAATACCGTCTTTGTGGCCGATACCTCTGGACGGGAAGAACACTGGGTACAGTTATCAAAACCAGACGTAGCCTGGAGAATGCTCTCGTGGCTCCTGTCCCGCTGACTATCGCCCCCGCGTTCCGGCCATGGCATCAAACAGGGATAACCTGGCTGTTGTTTGATGAAGCAACCATCAGCCGAATCAAAGAATCCACCGGACGGAATCTGCCCTGGGTAACCCCGGCGCCTGTTCCTGTCATCCCAAAAAATAAAACGCCGGATCAGGAACACCGGCCAGCTGCAGCGCAACCGGAACCTGAAGCGGTGCGGGCAACTGCACAGGCTGTGGCACGGCAGATCAGCACTGATCCCTCACTATGGCCGGGATACTGGCTGACCCTGCTCAGAAAAACGCCACAAAAACCTCAGATAGTCTGGACATATCCTTCCTTAAGCCGGGATATCAGTGGCACGGCAGATGCCGCTCACCGCGCTTTTCTGCAGCGCTTACTGAAGGATATGGGCCTACCGCGCGGGGCCAATGCCTTTTGGCCGTTAAATGCGTACCCCTATCCCCAGGACGGTGGAGAAAATACAGTAGATGCTCACATGTTCATGAGCGGTATTGATGTGCTCAATCCGGACTGGATTATCCTGATGTGCGGCGAGGCTCCGGCAGGACTGGGGTTGGATGGTCTCAGACGGCTAAACCCCACGGTTATCCAGGGTAGGCACGTTGTGATCACCCATCATGTGGACACGCTCATACTGCAACCTGGCAAATATACGCGGCTGATCAGTTTTCTCAAGGGGCAGATTACAGGGCATTGACCCCTGCACCCAATACACAATGCGGAGATTTTTATGCGCGTACTTGTTACCGGCGCAGCAGGATTTATCGGGTTTCATCTTAGTCACAGGTTGCTTAAAGACGGCCATACCGTTATCGGCATCGACAACCTCAACGATTATTATTCCGTACAGCTCAAACGGGACAGGCTGGCGCAGCTTGCAGGCAGGCCCGGATTCCACTTTGTCCATATGGATATTGCTGATGCGGACAATCTTGAACATCTGTTTGAGCAGGAGTCATTCAGCCACGTGGTCAATCTCGCAGCCCAGGCCGGGGTACGTTACAGCCTGCAAGATCCTAAAAGCTATGTTCTATCCAACCTGGTTGGTTTTGCAAATCTGCTGGAATGCTGTCGCCATGGATCGATTGAACATCTGGTGTTCGCCTCGTCCAGCTCCGTCTACGGCCTGAATACGTCCATGCCTTTCTCTGTCCACGACAATGTGGATCATCCGGTAAGCCTCTATGCAGCATCGAAAAAATCCAACGAACTTATGGCCCATGCCTACAGTCATCTATTTCGTATCCCGTGTACGGGGCTGAGATTCTTTACTGTGTACGGCCCCTGGGGGCGGCCGGATATGGCCCTCTTTATGTTCACAGAAGCCATTCTTGCGGGAAAACCCATTAACGTCTTCAACAAAGGCGGGATGTATAGAGACTTTACCTATATTGACGATATTATTGAAGGTGTAGTGCGTGTACTGCAGCGCCCTCCTGTGGAAAACCCGCAGTGGAATACAAAAACACCAAACCCGGCCAGCAGTTCCGCGCCGTGGCGTATTTACAATATAGGCAACAACAAAACGATAGAGCTTACCCGTTTTATTGATATCCTAGAGAAAGAACTTGGCCGCAAAGCTATACGCAACCTTATGCCCATGCAACCTGGGGATATAGAGGCAACCTGGGCTGATGTGGATGACATTATCAGGGATACTGGCTTTTCCCCTTCTACCCCTCTTGAAAACGGCATTCGGGCGTTTATTGACTGGTACCGATCGTACTACCAGGTATAAACAAGGGCAGCCCCGTCAATGACACGGGCTGCCCTTCGCACTGCAATAACTGAAAAATGCGTTAGATACGGATACTGTCGCGAATATCTTCAAGCCGATTTTTGGCGAACATGAGGTAGGATATGATTAACTCTCCGGAATTCATTTTTGACGTAATATACAGAGGATCATAGGTACAGATTCGATTCATGTATTCCAGAGCGGATTTCATGTCTTCACTATTGTTCTTCTCGCGAATTTCAGGATACAACTCATTGATCCCATTCACAAAATCGCGAACAACCAACACAATACCCTGGACTTCATAAATTCTGTTATCCAATTCATAAAAATTCAGATTCTGTGAATTTTGTAACAGGCCTAAAGCATACCCAAGTAAATTTTGCCCTACAATAACATTAAAGGCTGTATACAGATCATCAGCCCGGCAATTATAAATCCCCTTTCCCGTATCCAACGATTTTTTGTAATCCTCCACAAGTTTAAGCCCTTTTTTATACGAGGATTCTGCGGAAGGGAACATGAAGCTGCGCGGATCAATAGCAAAATTATTCAGACGGGCACTATACAATGCATCGCTTTCCCGATCATTTGTTCCCAACTTTGCAATGGTCATGGAATATAAATCCATAAGTACCTTTGTGGCATGGGAAACACCGTATTGACGGTAGGCGCGATTGTCGAGCACATAACGATTAAACAGGATATCGTTGACGCTCCAGCCAAAAGGGGAATCAAGCTCATAGCGCATCTGGTGAGTAATGACATCTACCAGAACTTTCCCTTTATCGTTTTCGGCCATCTGGGCACCATCTTCCACAAAAACCGGTTCAGGAAATTCCGTCCGGTCAATACTGGCATAGATCTGCTGCGAACCCCATATCAGCAGTACCACCCCCACAAACAGACAGATCTGGAAAAGCAGGGTCTTACCCACAATCTTGCACCGCTCATATAATCCCAACTGAAAAGGTAGTTTCAAGATACACCTCTTTGTTATCTGTCAAAGGAAGCACATTCTCCCCGAAGGATGCATCGTGCATTGAATATATAAAATAATCCTTAACTGGCGAGAATCAAGAGGACACCCAGGCAAAACCAATTTTTAGATACTATTCTCCTCCTACCGTCAGGTATGGTAAAAGCCCCAGGACGATTTCTCCTTGGCTGTATAGACACTTTGTGATACATGATCAGCGCAATGGGTGTGCGCTGTTACTTATTGGAGATTACATGACCCCATATAATACCGGAGCATCCACAACCACCGGCCAGTCTGGCAGGCAGGATGCCTCTCCTATTCACAATGAGACAGATGATGCCGCAGGCAAACGGCAGGCCCACACCGGGGAAACGCTTTTTGGCCGACAGTTTTCCGCAAAGGAACAGAAAAAACTGTTTCTATACCTGGTTATTGGTATTGTTCTTGTAGAAATGGCCGTAACTGTGGCTGCGGTTGTTTACAGTATTACCAATGCGCAACCATCCCCCACTGGGGGTGCCCCCCGCTTCAGATTCCCATGGATTGGCTATACCGTAGCTGTGATTACTGTTCCGGTGCTTGCCATGCTCCTGCTTCACCTAATCAATATGGGAATTTCACGTGGTTCTGCCGGGGATGAACAGGCTCTTGAAAGCATCCCGCAACGTATACGCACGTTCTTTGCCCTAGTTCGCGGCGCCCCAACAGTTATCCTGTTTGCCGGGTTCGTGCTGGCGGGGGCTGCTATATATTATCTTGACAGCGTCATGACGCTGCTGCTGAAACTGGGAGAGCATTTTCACCTGGTTGCCATCTGGATTGTGGGTGGTTTTGCCTTTGCCTGGACAGTAAGTTATGTCGCCCGCACCTGGATGCAATATAAAACCAGACAAATGGAAGCCGAATACGCTTTCCGCCGGGAAGTACTTGAACGGACGGGCGTGGTAATTCTTGAAACAAAATATGCCCCCACAACAAAACTCCATATGCTGCCCACAACAGCTATGCCTGATCCCAAAGCAATACCACAAGGTATCGATGCCACGCCTGCCTTGCCTGAAACGCACAACAACGCCGAACAAAGTACAGCAAGTCCCAATACAGGACCTAATGACCCCGTAAAACACTGCCCGCACAGATCAGATACCGGCAACAAGGTATAAGCCTACGGCAAACGATTAACCGCATATACCGAGCTGTCTCCCTTGCAGGCGAGCATTGCATATAAAACAAGATGAGGGAAACGATGAAAAAAATCATTCTGACAGGCGATCGACCCACAGGTCGGCTACATATAGGGCATTACGCCGGCTCCCTAAAACAACGGGTAGAACTGCAGAATTCGGGCGAATTTGACGAAATCTATATCATGATTGCGGATGCGCAGGCCCTGACGGACAATATGGAGAATCCGGAAAAAATCCGCCAAAATATTATTGAAGTGGCGCTGGACTATTTAGCCTGTGGGCTGGACCCAGCTAAATCTGTACTGTTCATTCAGTCACAAATTCCAGAACTGTGCGAAATGACATTTTATTATATGAATCTGGTGACTGTATCCCGTCTGCAGCGCAACCCGACTGTAAAATCCGAAATAAAATTGCGCAATTTTGAGACCAACATTCCAGTGGGCTTTTTTACTTATCCCATCAGCCAGGCTTCAGATATCACGGCGTTTAAAGCCACAACCGTACCTGTAGGTGAAGATCAGGCTCCCATGCTTGAACAGACCCGGGAAATTGTACACAAATTTAATGCAATATACGGTGATACCCTTGTGGAGCCAAACATTCTTTTGCCGGGCAATGAAGCCTGCCTGCGCCTTCCTGGCTTAGATGGCAAGGCAAAGATGAGCAAATCTCTTGGCAATTGCATCTACCTGGCTGATTCCGAATCAGAAATCAAACAGAAGATTATGTCCATGTTTACTGATCCAAACCATCTGCGAGTGGATGACCCGGGGCGGGTAGAAGGTAACCCGGTGTTTATTTATCTTGATGCCTTTTGCCGTGATGTGCATTTTGAACGCTTTCTGCCCGAATATAAAAATCTTGCAGAACTCAAAGCCCATTATACCAGGGGTGGATTGGGGGATGTGAAGGTTAAAAAATTCCTGAACAATATTTTACAGGAAGAACTTCGCCCCATCCGGGAACGCCGCCAGGAAATGGCCAAAGATATACCGGCAGTCTACCGTATTCTGGAAGAAGGCTGCCATAAAGCCAAACAGAAAGCGCGTGAAACCTTATCGGAAATGAAACGCGCTATGAAAATCAATTATTTTGAAGATAAAGACCTGATTGCCGGGCAGGCAAAACGCTTCGCTTCCCTGGTTATCAGTTAATTGATATCCCGGTATCCGCCCAAAAGCCCGCCTAGGAAATATTCT
>CAYRKU010000018.1:0-18856 GCA_964425055.1 uncultured Lawsonia sp.
GTGACAGCATCAGTTATTGCCTCCTGCCGCCTCGTTTCCCTGTGTGGGGGCTTCATTCTCCATATCCGCCTGTGGTACTTCCTGTACGCTCATACCACTGCGGACATTATGAATCCCGTTAAGGATGATTTTTTCTCCGGTCTGCAGACCTGAGGTCACATACCAATCGTTACCAATGCTGTGGCTTACGGTAATAAAACGACGATCTGCCTTTCCGTCTTTACACACATATACGTAGGGTCTGCCCTGTAAATCCCGCAGAACGGCTTTTTGCGGGGCCAGAATGGCCTGCTGGTCCTGCCCCATGATTACGGTGGTCCGCACAAACAGCCCGGGGAGCAGTTCTCCGTTCGGGTTAGGAAATTCTGCCCGAAGGGTTATGGTATTGGTGGTTTGGTCCACATCCACACCGGTAAAATTGAGATGTCCAGTTGCAGCATAACTGGAACCGTCAGCCATGGTCAGTCTGGCTTTGATATCGGAAATATTTACGGTGTTGGCGTTCTTCTGGTTGCCCAATTGCTTTTTCAGGGCATACAAATCGTCAGAAGACTGGGAAAGCTCCACATATATTGGGTCTGTCTGGTAGATGGTTGCCAGTGGAGTGGTCTGGCTGGCTGTAAGCAGCGCCCCGGCAGTGAAATTACTGATGCTGATACGGCCACTTATAGGCGCACGGACTTCAGTTCGGCGGTAGTTGATTTCTGCAGTTTCTAAGGCCGCTTTGTATGACTGAACCGAGGCTGTGGCTTCCTGTAATGCAGCTTTGACATCGTCATAATCCTGCTGACTTACAGATTTGGTACGTAACATGCCGGCAGTCCTGCGTTCACGCAGGCGGGTTACATTCAGGTTGGCCTGAGCACTGGCCAGATCAGCCTTAGCTTTGTTCAGCACGGCCAGGTAGGTATCTGGCTCAATGCGGTACAGAATATCGCCTTCTGTAACTGGGCTGCCTTCAGTAAAGCAGCGTTCTTTTAGGATGCCGCCCACTTCCGGCCGGACTTCTGCCCAGCGGTAGGCAATGGTACGACCGGTAAGTTCGCGCTCAATATCCACAACACGTGGGACCAGTTCTACGGTACTTACCCGTATCACTTGGTTGGCTGCCCCTGCGGAAGATGAATTCTGCTGGCTGTCACAGCCGGTAGCCAGCAGAGAAAAAGTAAGCAAAAAAGGTACAGCAATATGGAGTTTCGCCATGTAAATTCTCCTTAAAATCCGAGAAAGTAATGCATAGGGTCAGAAGATTATTCCTGCCATCCTCCACCAAGCGCAAGGCAGACTTCGGCAATACTTGCAAGATGTTGTGCGTGTGCAGCGGCAAGGCTCTGTTGCGCGGTAAACAGGTCACTTTCGCTGATGAGCAAATCAAGGTACGATGTGTATCCATTATCGTAGCGGGCCCGAGCGTGTTCTACTGCTTTGCTCAGATATTCCACCTGGCGCGTCAATGCCTGCACAGAATTGGCGTATTCCCGTTGTTGCACTAAAGCATCGCGTACGTCTTTAAAGGCATTGAGCACAGTCAGTTGATACACTGCCTCAGCCGATTCTTTTGCCGCTTGTGCAGAGTCCACACCGCGTTTAATGGTCCAGAAATTCAGTGGAAGGTTGATGCCGCCGGCAAGCGCAGTATAGGCATTGGTACTGCGCAGCAGCTCGTTCAATTCTAGACTTGCGGAGCCGAACAACCCTGTAAGTGAAAATGACGGAAAAAATTCCGCCCGGGCAACACCAATGTCATAGTTGGCAGCCTGCAGATTGGCCTCTGCCTGGCGAATATCGGGGCGCTGCTCCAATAATTGAGAAGGAACACCTGCTGGCAGGGCAGGGGTGGTGGGCAGCGAGGTCATCAGTGAGGATGGTGCCTTGATGGCACCTTCCTGCATAAGTTCCGCTGGAGATCTGCCCAAAAGCATGGCCAGGGACGTTTCCGCAGCATTTTTGGCAATGCGTGCCGATGCCAGCGTATTGCGTGCCGTTTCCACATTGGCGCGGATGCTCAGAATATCAAATTCGCTGATCTGCCCATTGTCAAAGCGACTTTGGTATAATTGAAGTGAATCTTCCCGGTTTCTAAGCACTGATTCGGCAATTTCTTCCTGCCAGGTATAGGCACTGAGCCAGAACCATGATTCTACAGTACTTGCGGTAATGGTCAGGATGACGTTATCACGTGCCGCTTCTGTAGCCACCAGCGATGCCCGGGCGGATTCAGCTGCATTCCAGTATTTACCCCAGAAGTCAAGCGTCCAGCTGGCTGCTAACGAGCCGGAGAATGTGTGTGTGTTTTTGCCGCCATACTGCAATGCAGTAGGTGATGTGGCCGAACGGGCCATAGTCCTACTGCCATCAGCTGTGGCAGCAGGTACGGGCAGCAGAGCATCTCGGGCAATGCCAAGGGCAGCCTGCGCCTGGCGTACTGCGGCCATGGCCTGTGCAATGTCCTTATTATGGGCAAGTGCTTCTTCAACAAGAGTATTGAGCGTAGTATCGTGAAACCGTTCCCACCATTTGCTTTGGAGCGCCTGAGAATCCGCAGCCTCCCAGGTTTGGGGAAGTTCCATTTCCGGGCGTTGATAGTCGGGTGTCAGGCTGCAGCCCACAAGTGCCAGTGCAAGGATAGGTGCAAGAAACGACAGGTTTTTTGCCATGTACATAAGCTCCTGTAACCAATCAAACCTTCTCGGATGACATACCTATATTTTTTTGTTATAAAAATTAAAAACTATCAAATTATTGATAGGTAAAAATTAAAGGACAGTTATGAACTGGACCATAGAACAACTTCTCGCCTTTGTCACTGCAGGAGAGGAGGGCTCATTTTCGGCAGCGGGGCGTGCGCTTGGTCGGGCGCAGTCTGTAGTGAGCACGCATATCGCTACCCTGGAAGATACCCTGGGCGTAGAGCTTTTTGACCGCTCTACCCGTTCCCCCACACTTACCGAAGCCGGGCATGATCTCCTGCCCGAGGCGAAGGCTGTTTTACGCCAGAGCTACCGGTTTGAATCACGCGCACTGGCTCAATTTAACGGGGAAGCCATACGCCTGAATATTTCAGTAAGCAACGGCATATCTTTTGAAGGAATTTCTGAAACCGTTGCCGCGCTTATGCAGCGTTACCCTTTTATTACCGGGGTGTTGCAGATAGAATCTGAAGAAAAGATCTGGAATAATGTCCGGGAAAGACATGCACACATGGGACTTGTGCTGGGCGATACTCCCCCTAATAAAGATATTTACGGGTATATGTGCCTGGGCCATATGCAGTATTGCATTGTGGCCTCGAAGGACTTCCCCCTGGCCAGCCTTTCCTGTATTACAATACAGGATTTGTCCCAATACAGGCAGATTCTTTCTGGAGATGCCCGCCGCTATCTGTTCAGCTCACAATATTGGCTGGTGAACAGTGCCCCCTGTGCACTGTACTTGGCCTCTTTGGGTGTGGGTTGGGCCATTGTCCCTCTGGAGTTTGCACAGCGGGCCATCATTATGGGGGAAAATTTGGCAATCCTTAATCCTGAAAAGCACAGTACCCCTATCCTTAATATTTATCTTATCTGGAATATGGAGTTAAGGCATCGTGATATGCTGGAATTTTTCTGCAAAGATCTCCAGAAGCGTTATATCCAATCCTAACCTGACACTGCAGAGCAGAGTCAGCGTACTGTTTGAATGGGGGTAAGCTGATAGGGGTATGCCCGAAACACACTGCGGGCGACCAACCGCCAGCGATAGCCAGCGGCTTTGCTGCGCGGGCAGTAGGTAAAATCGTAGCGAGCACCTTTATTGTTGAGAGTGGTTTCCTGTGGGGTTATTTCAGCTGTTTCCTTCGGTACAAAGGGGCATCCTTCACAGGTGTCCTGCTGGCTCTGTAATTCTGGTGGCAATGTTGTATCAGTAGTGGCAGCAAGAGGCTCCAACTCAATGGAAAAGTTGTCCACATTTTTTACTGCGCCGCGCATCTGGGCTGCAATAACAAGGCAGGCATTGGGAGTCAGTGCCCCGCGGGAAGCGTCCCAGCTGAATTGGTTCTTCTGATCTTGTGGAACAGGGTCTCCCTTTTTGCCACAGGCCATGCCCAAAAGGGACAAGGACAGAATAAGCGTAACAAGTAAAATTTGTTTCATGGTGAGTGCTCCATAGAAAAGGAGTCAGCAGCGTAGCGAAAGCAACAGCGCTGTGCGAGTGAATGGTATAATCATACCGAAAGGCTGTATCAAAAACAATAACACATATTGAACATTATATCTTCTCAGATTGCTGTGAAGGTTTGCCTTTTGTACACAAGATAGACTGATGCTTTTCTGAATAAGCGGTGCCTGAATTCTCCGGCATGGGTAAGTGGGTTAGAGCTTAGAACTCTACTGTCAAGCTTAGGGAGCTGTTTTCCATTACCGGACCAGCTGGCTGTGCTGTCCCGTTTATTTTTATATACAGGTGCATAGTGCATATAGCCTGCAGTACACATCAAGTCTGCGATAGACACGGGAAGCTTTCAGGCTAGAGATGTCAAGTATGAAAGTGGCCTCTCCAGATTCCTGGCGCATTAACTAGGTTGCTTCCCGGGTTGTTGTACCTGTGCTTGCACATTAATCTATGGCTGCTGGTAGTGCGGTCAATATCTACTGATTGGTGTTGGAGCTAAAACCATTGTGGAGACAGAAAATGTAGCCATCACTTTGGATGGTTATGATGCGTATGTCCAGATGTTCCGTCTGTTAGGTGTTCTGTAAGGGGGGAATATCCCTGTATAGGTTTTTGTGAAAACAACTGTGAGTGTTGCACCGTTTTACATGTGAAATTGCTATGGTTATCAGGTGGCTGTGGTTTGTCGTCTTACCTGCCAATCAGTACTGTCGTGCCACGTTGAGTCATTCCTCGATATGTCATGATTTACAGAACACTCTCCGGGCGATATACTCTCTTCAAACCCAAGCCTGTTGTCCCTTCGTGTTTAGTTACCAGAAAACAGTTTCCTGCATAGGCACAGGAGAGCTATTTGTACCCCAAATGCGCAGTGGGTGTAGTGGAAGCAGATGGTGTGCTGTGGAATACCTTAAAGCGAGAAGCTTTCCCCCAGGTACAGGCTGCGGGCCTGTTCGCTCCCAGCAATATACTCCGGTGTGCCGGACAGGACCACTTGACCTTGCACCATCAAATAGGCGCGATCGCAGATGTGCAAAGTCTCCCTGACGTTATGATCAGAAATCAGTACACCTATCCCCCGTTCGCGCAATGTACGGACAAGCCCTTGAATATCACCTACGGCCAAGGGGTCAATGCCGGCAAAAGGTTCGTCCAGCAGGATAAATTTTGGTTCACGGATAAGAGCCCGGGCAATCTCTAGGCGGCGTCGTTCACCTCCGGAAAGATGCATGGCGTGTGATTTTTCCAGACGGGTCAGGCCAAAATCTGCCAGGAGCATGTCGGCACGTCTTTTCTGTTCGTTGGGTGAAAGACCTGTGTGTTCAAGAATGATCTGGAGGTTTTGGCGGACTGTCAGACGACGAAAAACAGAGCTTTCCTGAGGCAGATAAGATATACCAACCCGGGCACGTTCGTGCAGGGGCCAGGTACCGATATCCTGTCCTTCAAGAAGTACGCGGCCGGAAGAGGGTTTGATAATTCCGATAAGCATATAAAAGGATGTGGTTTTGCCGGCACCATTGGGGCCAAGCAGGCCAACAGTTTCCCCCTGGTTCACTTCAGGTGATACGCCGCGGACAACCTCACGTTGGCCATACCATTTCTTTAGGTCTATTCCTGAAAGGGTAGCCATCATCGGCCTCCTTTGACCGTGGCGGGTTTATTCGGGCTGGAAAAAACAGCCTCTACCCGTTTTTGGGCCCCACCCTGAACTTCACTGCTGTTTTCTTCAGTAAAATAACGGATGATTTCGCCGGAAATAGTGTTTTCTCCATCTGTCAGGTGAGGGTCTCCCTCCATTATCAGAACACCGTTATCTACCGTATATGTGGCCTTAGTACAGGTTCCGGTACGGTTTTCGCTTTTCATACGAACGTTCTGTTCGGCGATGATTTTGTCCACATTGCCGGCAGACATGCCGGCGGGCAGGGTACTTTTTTCCTTACCTGTCTTGCCTTGTTCAGGGGCTTTTAGATATATGGTAAGCCGGACTGACCAGATTTCAAAATCCGGGCGATCAACATGCACGTTGTTTTCAAAAATAACGCGCTGCTGGTCAGCAAAATAGGTCATTTTATCTGCGGTGATGTGTGTTTCCACGTTTGTGTTCGCTTTGCGCACAGTTGCAGGGGCGGCCTGCACTGAAGTGGCAAACAACACGGTTATTGTAGCAATTATGGCAGGCAGAATGTATTTCATATTTTTACGTTCCTTGCTCGGTTACTTCTGATACCTGTGTGCTTGGAAAAGCGGCTATGCCAGAATAGCAGGGGGGGGGGGAGATTCTATCATGGGTCTGTAGTAGCGGCTGATTTCGGAGTGGATGGCTGGATTTCCTGTGCTTCGGCTGAATCGTCACGTGCTTTGATCACCACAACAACTCCATGCGTGCCAACCAAGGTGTTGGTGGCGAGATCCCAGGAAAACACACCTGCTGTTCCTGTTGCTTTAGGGCCTTGCAACATGGCCCCTTGGGGAAAGGTCATCGTGCGGGTGTTGCTGTCGTAATCCATACACTGTGCGGTGATGATATCGTCGTAGCGGGTGATGATCACCTGATCCCAGAGGGAAAGGTAACGGTGATTTCCAGTAATTTTCCCTTTAAGGGCTTTGACATCGAGCACATCCGCATCGGGTGTGGCAGAGGAAGCGTCCCCCAAGGCATAGCGGATAACGGGCTGATCCACATTGATGTTGCCGTTTTCTTGCGTTAAATGTGCCCAAGATGCCTTAAGCCGCCAGAGTTCAACCCCGTTATCCCCTTGAAACAGATTGATCCCTTTGATGGCAAGACCAGCTGTTTCCTTCAATTGGTTACCCTTTTCATCTGTGGCCACTTCAAGTGCTTGAATACCTTCTCTCTTGGTCACTTTGGCCATTTTCTCCAGGAGAGATGTTTTTTCACTATGGAAAATGTACCAGCCTCCGGCCAAGATAAGAAGAAGTATGAGCGCAACAGGCAGAAGGATTTTTTTCATGTAAGGTGCTTCCATTGTTCCAACATGGCGTCCCGCTTTCCCTGGCAGGTAAGCAACAAATCGATAAGCTCACGCACTGCCCCATTGCCACCTTCTCTTTGCAAAACTAGGCGAGCAGCATTTTTGACATCAGGATGGGCATTGGCCACGGCTACAGGAAGGGCAACCTTCTTCATGGGGGCTAGGTCTACCCAGTCATCACCCAGATAGGCTATTTCTTGCCAGGTAAGGTCGAGGCGGCTACGGATTTCATCAAGAATAACAATTTTATCGTCTCTTCCGCCACAATATTCGGTTATACCCAATTCCTGCAAGCGTGTGCGCACACAGGGGACGTCCATGCCGGAAATAACCGCAATTTCCAGCCCGGCGCTTTTGGCTAGGCGTATGCCGATACCATCGTGCACATGAAAACGTTTGATCACAAGTCCTGTAGCATCATAATACAGTCCCCCGTCAGTGAGAACTCCGTCCACATCAAGCACCAGCAGGCGAATGGCGCGGGCAAGGCTTTCTATCGAAGCTTTGCGGTCTTGCAGCGAAAGTGTGTTTTGATTTTCCAGCTGTTTTGGTGAAAACTGGTTATATCTCATTGATATCATGTGACAATCTCCAGATAGCGGCAAGTTGGTGTAACAGGGCCGGCAGCTTGGCCACGGGCCAGCTGTTGGGGCCATCGCAGAGTGCTTTGTCCGGATCAGGGTGGCATTCCATGAAAATACCATCAGCTCCAGCGGCTGCGGCTGCACGGGCTAAGTAGGGTACGTAGCGACGGTCTCCCCCAGAGCAAGTTCCCTGGCCTCCGGGCAGCTGTACGGAGTGTGTTGCATCAAAAATAACCGGCACGCCCAGCTTCTGCATGATGGGAATGGAACGGAAGTCGACAACCAGGTTGTTGTAGCCAAAGGAACTTCCCCGTTCGGTAAGGAGTACCCTAGGGTTGCCGGTAGAAATAATTTTGTCTGTCACCTGCTTCATGTCCCATGGGGCGATAAATTGTCCTTTTTTGACATTGATTATGCGGCCTGTAGCCGCAGCAGCAACAAGCAGGTCTGTCTGGCGACAAAGGAAGGCTGGTATTTGAATAATATCCGCAATTTCAGCCACAGGGGCTGCCTGAGTGGGTAGGTGGATATCAGTAATGATAGGAAGACCTGTTTCTTCTTTAATACGGCTCAGCCAGCTTAAACCAGTGTGTAGTCCATGCCCGCGAAAACCTTTGCCGGAGGTGCGGTTGGCTTTATCCCATGAGCTTTTGAACACGACAAACAGGCCGGCCTCTGCTGCAGCCTGCTTTACTGCCCAGGCTGTATCCTGTGCGAGCTCAAGGCTTTCCAGGACGCACGGCCCGGCAAAAATAAAATGGTTTTGCTGCAATTGAGCATACAATTGATCTGGTGTCATGAACATGCTTACATGGCTCTAATGTGAATGTGTTTGTGTATATTCTTCCGAATTATGGCCAGAAGTGGTGCTGTGGGCTCGGGCCGCGCGGATAAATGCCGTAAATAAGGGGTGCGGCTTCATAGGCCGGGACTGAAATTCAGGATGGAATTGGCAGCCAAGGAACCATGGATGGTTGGGGAGTTCTACCATTTCAACCAAATTTCCATCTGGTGAGACACCGCTGAAGATCATGCCTTTTTGAGCCAGACTCTCCCGGTAGGCATTGTTGAATTCGTAGCGGTGGCGATGCCGCTCCTGAATATGTTGGGTGCCGTAGGCTTCAAAGGCGCGTGTTCCTTGTTCAATGGAGCAGGGATATGCGCCCAGGCGCATAGTACCGCCTTTATCACTGCCTGAATCCCTGTGTTCTCGGGCTTTTTTACGGAAGTCGTACCAACCCGTCATAAGGTAGATGATTTTTTCCGTGGCCTCTGGATCGAATTCTTCAGAATTGGCGCCTTCAATTTGGGCCACGTGGCGGGAAAATTCAATGACCGCACATTGCATGCCAAGGCATATGCCAAAGAAGGGAATGTTGTTTTCCCGGGCATGGCGTATGGATTCAATTTTACCTTCCACACCGCGATAGCCAAAACCGCCTGGTACCAGAATGCCATCTGCCCCTTGGAATGTTGCGGCCACATTTTCAGGAGTGATGGTTTCCGAGTTCACATAACGCAGCTCAACCGCCACATGGTTTGAAATACCTCCGTGCATCAGAGCTTCATGTAAACTTTTGTACGCTTCTTTTAATTCAACATATTTGCCAACAATGGCGATGGTTACACGCCCGTGAGGATTTTTGATATCATGGATAAGTTGCTCCCACGCTTCTAAATGGGCATTACGGGCCGGTAGACGCAGCATGATGGCGACTTTTTGGTCCAAACCTTCTTCATACAATTTGAGTGGCAGTTCGTAGATATTGTTGACATCCACAGCGGAAAACACCGCGTCTTTATCCACATTGCAGAAGAGTGCGATTTTGGCTTTTAGTTCAGCAGGGACGGACTGTTCGCACCGGCAGAGGATAATATCCGGTTGAATACCGATAGAGCGGAGCTCCTTCACACTGTGCTGTGTGGGTTTGGTCTTGAGTTCTCCTGCTGCCTTTAGGTAGGGCACCAGGGTTAAGTGAATATACAGGCAGTTGTCCCTGCCGATTTCGGAGCGCAATTGGCGGATAGCCTCTAGGAAGGGCAAACCCTCAATATCACCCACTGTGCCGCCGATCTCAATAATGGCCACATCGGGGGCATCTAGCCCTTCTGCATCTTTGGCCAGGCTCAAAATACCGGATTTGATTTCATCAGTAATATGTGGGATCACCTGTACGGTCCCGCCAAGATAGTCTCCACGCCGTTCCCGGGTAATGACCTTATTGTAAATAGCCCCGGATGTGTTGTTGTTTTTCTGCGAGAGGGCGATATTGAGGAAGCGTTCATAATGGCCTAGGTCAAGGTCAGTTTCCGCACCATCATCAGTAACGTATACTTCGCCATGCTGGTAGGGGTTCATGGTGCCAGGGTCCACATTAATGTACGGATCAAGTTTTTGAATGGTCACGGTCAGGCCACGGGCTTTTAATAGTGCCCCAAGTGATGCTGCCGAAAGCCCTTTACCCAGTGAGGAGAGTACGCCGCCGGTAATAAAAATGAACTTGGTCTTCATAAAAACCTCGAGTTATGATTACCCCGGCAGGATGCAGCTGCCTGTGGCAGAACGATCGCCTGACATTCCTGCAGGACGGAGCGTTGTAGGGTTAGCGATCCCTGTTAAAATGGCTTTTGTTGTTGATTCCGTCAACTATAAATATGTTTATCTTATATAAAACGTAATAATATTACGTCATTATTATGATAAATTTTTGAAACTGGAAAAGATTTGTCCAGCGTCTGTCATGATTTTGTAGCATAGCCTGTCAGGTTCAACAAATGGGGAGAGACCATGTACACTTGTTGGCATCTACCTGCCAAAATTAAAGTTTCGTGTTCCAGAGAGACCAGCCTGGAGGGTATATTTCTCTTGCGGTTGCATATGCTGTTTTACAGCAACACGTAGAGCACACTTTGAAAAAGTGATAGCTCCTGTTAGAATAACGACCAGGGAAGTTTTTATAACGGTACTGTTCAGTAAACGTTAAGATCAATGGGGCAAACACATGTTAGGTGCAATTATTGGAGATATTGTGGGATCCCGCTTTGAATGGCACAATATAAAATCAAAAAATTTTGAACTGTTTCACCGCAGCTGCAGGTTTACAGATGATACGGTAATGACCCTTGCCCTGTGTGATGCCCTGCTCAAAAGCTGCAAAGATTTCACAATGCTTGGTAGGCAGGCAATACTCAGTATG
Source organism: uncultured Lawsonia sp. (assembly GCA_964425055.1). Lineage (GTDB taxonomy): Bacteria > Desulfobacterota > Desulfovibrionia > Desulfovibrionales > Desulfovibrionaceae > Bilophila. The sequence goes on from CAYRKU010000018.1 coordinate 10,933, forward strand.
CAGAAATTTGGCCGTGCCTATCCAGATAGAGGCTATGGCGGCAATTTTTCTCGCTGGATATGGGCCCAACACCCTCATCCCTATGGTAGCTGGGGCAATGGTTCCGCTATGCGCGTTAGCAGCTGTGCCTATGCAGCCCATACATCAGATCAGGCAAAAATTTTTAGCCGGGCAGTCACGGAGGTAACGCACAATCATCCCGAAGGCATAAAAGGGGCGGAAGCAGTAGCTGTCGCGCTGTTTATGGCCCGTACGGGGAGCAGCCTTACCGAAATTCGTGAGATCATCAACAGTCACTACTATCCCATGGATTTTACACTGTATTCCATACGGGATAGTTATCAGCTTGATGTCTCCTGCCAGGGCAGTGTTCCTCAGGCTTTTGCTGCCTTTTTTGAGTCGACAGATTTTGAGGACGCTGTACGTAATGCCATATCCATTGGCGGAGACAGTGACACCATAGCAGCTATTGCTGGATCCCTGGCGGAAGGCTATTACGGCGCTCCCTCCCATTTGCGCGAACAGGCGCTGATTTTTCTGGACGAGAGCCTGCGATCTCTTGTGTTTGCTTTTGAGGAGGTCTACCCGGCTAAAATTGAACAAATCTGAATAGATTTCTCAAAAAACAGAGTAAAACCATACAGCACCTCCCTATACATGGGATAGAGGCGTAATCCTCCACATTCTAGCAACAATGGGCAATATCCTCACCAGTTCTGCCAATATTACCCGCGCAAGTTACGCAATAATCTACTGAAAAAGGAAAGATCGCCTTACCATTATTCTGAACTTATATCGTATAGCATTACATTTTACTCTGTCTGTTGATCTGTTGGTCGGTGCATAGGAGTATCTGACGTGAGCTCAAGCCTCTGTAGAAAACAAACATTGACTGAAGGTATTCTGGAGTTTATAATAATCATTCCATATAAATTCTGGGTTTGTTCCCGTTTTTTAAAGCAATCTAGGTGGTGCTCCGGAACAGGAAAAGGTAAACGATGAGTAAAGTTAATACACTAGTCATTACCGGTTATGGCACCAATTCCCATAAGGAAACGGCACATGCAGCACGCCTTGCCGGGGCGGACAGAGCGGATGTGGTGCATTTTTCTGATATTGTGTCCGCAGAGGTTCGTATACGCGATTATCAGTTCCTTATTTTCCCAGGAGGCTTTCTCGATGGCGATGATCTGGGTGCAGGTCAGGCCGCGGCACAGCGTTGGCTAAACCTTACTGACGCCACGGGGCGCCCTTTGCTGGACAGTCTTAGGGAATTTTTCGATGCGGGTGGGCTGGTACTTGGGATATGCAACGGTTTCCAACTACTGGTGAAACTGGGCATCTTACCTGCCTTGGACGGGAAGCTTTTTAAACGCCAGGTTTCCCTGAGCCATAATGATTCTGCCCGATTTGAAGATCGCTGGGTAAAGTTGAAGCCTAACCCACAAAGCGCCTGTGTGTTTACGGCTGGGCTTGATAAATATGGCCTGTTGCCCATGCCCGTCCGCCATGCTGAGGGAAAACTTGTGCCTCGGGATGAAGCCACCATGCAACGCCTGGTGCGGGAAAATCTGATCGCTCTGCAATATGCTGATCCTGCAACCGGCGAACCCACGCAAACTTATCCCCATAACCCCAACGGCTCACCTTACGCTATTGCCGGGCTGACTGACACTACCGGCCGGGTACTTGGGCTTATGCCGCATCCGGAAGCATTTCATCATGCTACTAACCATCCCGGGTGGACGCGCGGTGAAATTGCCGTACCAGGAACTGTGCTGTTTGCCAATGCTGTGCACTATCTGCGGGAGCATCCTGTTGTTTATAAATAACAGGCCTGATTTGCTCCTGCTCTGTCGGTATAGGGCAGCTGTCCCGCGCCGGAATGTGCCTGCAGTCTGATGAAGAGGAAAGCATGAAACAGGCGGATGTGATTAGTTGCATTGAACGGACTGCGCCTTTGAGCATAGCTGCTGGATGGGATCACTCGGGGGTGCAGGTTGCATCGCGGCGGGAGGATATCCAACGGCTGGCTGTTTGTCTGGACCCGACACCAGGCTGCATAGCCAATGCCTTGAAGGCCGGGGCGGATATGATCCTTACCCATCATCCGCTGAGCCTTGAGCCGCGGTTTACGGATCGTCTGGATGCCTGGCACGATATTTTATACCTGCTGTTCCGGGCAGACGTACCATTGTATGCAGCTCATACCTCACTGGATGCCAATCCGGCGGGCCCTGTGGCATGGCTGGCAGAAGAGCTGAGGCTGCAGCGTGCTGACGGCATGCCGGGGCCGTTGCCTGTGCTGGAAAAAACCGGCCAGATGGAATGCGCTGGGGAAGAATGGGATTGTGGTTTTGGTATTATTGGCATCAGGGAAGCGTTTTCATCGGAGGAACTGTACTTGGCCTTGGAAGTATACCTTGCGGGGAGTTGTCCTCGGTTGGTGGGGACCTTGCCGGAGCAGATAAGGAGGGTTGCCATTTGTCCCGGTTCGGGGGGATTTTTGGCAGATGATGCCTTTGCTGCCGGAGCGGATTTGCTGATTACAGGCGATATTAAGTATCATGCTGCTCTGGAAATGCCTCTACCCGTTCTTGACATGGGCCATTTCAGCCTCGAAGAAGAAATGATGCGTCGTTTTTCTGTAAGCCTGCAGGATGCGTTGCCCCATGTGGACGTACACTTTTTTGCAACGCAGGATCCACTGCGTCCCTTTTTGCTAAGGCCCCGGTCGTAATCAGCAGTTGTCCAGACTTTCAGGAGTATATTCGTGAGCCTTTATCTTGAACAAATCCGACAGCTTGTATCATTACAGCGTGTGGACGATGCCATTTATGATGTGGAAACTGAGTTGAAGCAGGCCCCGCAGGATATGGAAGCACTTAAGGCCAGGTTTGCGTCCATCAATGCGCAAAGAGAGGCGATTCTGGAAAAACTTGCGCATCTCAAAGAGCAGGAAAAGCGGAGCAACAATGAAATTGAAGACGATATCAGCCGCATCCGGAAAAGCAGAAGCAGGATGATGCAGGTATCTAATTCTCGCGAATATCAGGCCATGGTGCGGGAGTTGGACAATATGGAACGTGTCAACCGCTCCAAGGAAGAAGAAAGGGCCAGGCTGCAGGAAGAAAAGCGACGGCAGAGCGTACTGTTGCAGGATATTGACAGTACCTGGGCAGAGCTGAAAGCCGATGTGGAAACCAAGCAGGCTAATTTTGAGGCACATATTGCTGCTACTCGAAAAAAGCAGTGTGAACTGGAAGATGTGCGCAAGGCCACCGGGGCCAAAATGCCTAAACCCGTACTTGAACGTTACGAATTTATCCGGCGGCGCTTGTCCCACCCAGTTATTGTCTCTGTAACGAACGGGGTGTGCTCCGGTTGCCGCATTGCCATCCCGCCACAGACGTTTATTGAGCTGCAAACCGGGCACAAAATCATCAACTGTCCCAATTGTCAGCGTCTGATCTATTGGGCAGAGCATTTTAAGGATGAAGCCGAGTCTGCTGAAACCGGGCTAGAAGCGAAAGAACAGTAGTGTTCTACGGCAATGTATGGAAAAAATTTGTATATGATTTTCGGGAGTTGAACGGGTCGTCGCTGTGTCAGCCATGCCTGGTGCGGGCTGATAGGGAGGAAAGTCCGGGCTTCACAGGGCAGAATGCTGGATAACGTCCAGGGGGAGTGATCCTCGGAGAGCGCCACAGAAAATAAACCGCCACAGTGTGGTAAGGGTGAAACGGTGGTGTAAGAGACCACCAGTCGGCATGGTGACGTGCTGAGCTGGGCAAGCCCCATTCGAAGCAAGACCAAATAGGGAAGTGGGTCGGCCCGGCCATCGCTTCCGGGTAGGTTGCTTGAGGGTGCGGGTAACCGTACTCCCAGAGGAATGACGACTGCCTGTTTCAATCGTATTGGGACAGGTACAGAACCCGGCTTACAGGTTGACTCCCGATTTTTTGGCTCCGGTGTGTTTTTACCATCGCACCGGAGCTTTTTACCAATATTATGGAAGTGATATATGATCTGGGCAGTTATTCTTGCTGCCGGGCAAGGTATACGCATGGCTTCGGCAACGGGTGGTATGCCAAAGCAGTTTTTGCAATGGCAGGGCCTCCCTTTGTATTGGGAATCTGTCCGTGTATTTTCCCGCTGTGCCAGAATTGCCGGTATTGTTTTTGTCTTTCCGAAAAATGTATTGAACTGTGAGCGGGAGCGAGTGGCAGCGCTGATGCGGGAAAAACCCTACGGCCTTGCCTGGCGTGTGGTTGCGGGGGGGAAGTTGCGCCAGGATTCTGTTGGCTGTGGTCTGGAGGCTCTGCCCCGTGAGTGTTCCCTTGTACTTGTGCACGATGCTGCACGGCCCTTTGCTTCGCCCCGGTTGATCAACCGGGTGCTGGACGCATTGGAAGAGCAACACAGCCGGGGAATACAGGGTGGGGTGATCCCAGGGGTAACGGTAACGGATACCATCAAAGTGGTTACGGACGGCCTTGTTTGTGATACTCCAGACCGATCCACACTTACAGCTGTACAAACACCGCAGGGCTTTGATGTGCATACACTGCGTACCGCCTATGCCCGTGCGTGCGCAGAAGGTTGGATTGTAACCGATGATGCTGGTATGCTGGAACGAGCTGGCTTCCCTGTGCGTGTGGTGGAGGGCGATCCTGTCAACCGCAAAATAACTGCACCGGGAGACATTGAAATGCTGCGGGAAAAGCAGAGTACAGAGCCCTGTATGGGGTATGGCTATGATGTGCACCGCTATGCTGCAGATGCACCTGCTGGCCAGTCGACGCGTCCCATGCGGCTTGGTGGTGTGCCTATTCCGGATGCCCCGGACGTTTTGGCCCATTCAGATGGTGATGTGCTGTTACATGCCCTTATGGATGCTCTTTTGGGCTGCCTTGGAGCGGGCGATATTGGCGTACTGTTCCCCGATACGGATTCTGCCTTTGAAAATATAAATTCTGCAATACTGTTGGATGAAGTGCTTAGCCGAGTACGGCAGGCCGGAATACGGATTGTGCATGTGGACATTACAATTGTTGCCCAGGTGCCACGCATTGGCCGCCATAGGGAATCCATTCGGCAAAATGTGGCCAGGCTGTTGGGGCTGGAGCGCGATCGGGTGAACGTTAAGGCCAGTACAGAAGAAGGGCTCGGCTTTACTGGGCAACGGCTGGGCATGAAAGCTGTGGCGCTTGTTTCAGCCCTGCGGCGCTGATAGGAAAATGCCTGGTAGAACGCTTTTGCAAAAGGGTTGCCTCTCGGCACCCTTTATACTGTCAGTCTTGGAACAGGCGGGTAGAGAGGTAGCGTTCGCTGGTATTCGGTAAAACTGTGGCAATGCGTTTGCCCCTGAATTCCGGTAACGTGGCAAGTTTGAGCCCCGGAGGATATCCCGCAGGATATACCTTCTTCAGTAAACAACTGTCTGGCCATGAGGAGGGGCTCTTCACCTGGGACGGGCAAGATACCGGTGAGAAGAGAACGGTCGAGGAGCTTTGGCACAAAGCCGGCCTCAATCCTCCGAATAAGATGGGGCCGGCCGGCTTTCCGGACAGGACACAGTGGATTACGATGGCTCTACAGCATAGAGAGCAACGGAAGGCAAATGTTCCCGCAGGAAACGGCCAACACCTGTAATAGTGCCGCCTGCCTGTACCCACACCTGTGATAAAAGCGTCCAGAGATCCTGCCTCGCACAGAATTTCCGGGCCGGTGGACAGATAGTGGGCTTTGGAATTGTCCAGAGTGGAGAACTGATCCAGTAGAACATAGCCGCATTCTTCGGCCATGCGGTTTGCTTCAGCCACAGCATCGGACATACCTGCTGGCCGGGGTTAAATACAAGCTTTGCCCCAAACCCGCGCAGCAGGGCTTTGCGCCGTACTCATGGGATTCCGGCATGGTTACACCAGCTTTAGGTTCAGGCAGATGGCCGCTACTCAAGGCCTATACCCGCATTGCCGCTGGTAGGTTCTACTATAGTGCCGCCGGATCTCAGTCTTCCATTTTGCAATGCACCTTCAATCATCTGGAGTGCCGGACGGTCTTTGATATATCCTCCCGGATTTCTGAATTCAATTTTCACAAGTATTTCAGAATGTTGAAACTTGGTAATATGATTAAGGCGCACAATCGGAGTTGAACCAATACTTTCCCGAAGATCCATGGAATGGCTCAAAAATTGTATATAATTAATGGAGCAGCTTTATATTAGGCATTGGTTGTAGGTCAACATTTTGAGAGCAGGAGAGATGTATAGATTTTTTCCAGGACTTCGCAACGTGCTTCCACAGAATATCGTTTCCCCAGTCGGCGGCTGTTGGCAGCCCAGGTTGCCCGCCGGGCATCATCTCCGGCCATGATCCGCATGGCCTGGGCCATCTGTCTCGGGTTGTTGGCTGGAACAAGGATACCGCTGTCCCCAGCTATATCCGGTGCACCGCCGACATTTGTGGAAATGGTGGGCAGGCCAATACGTATTGCTTCCATAAGTGTGTTTGGTGATGAGTCCATATCGCGGGAGGGGAAGATAAAAGCATCCCCAAACTGAAGGTAGTCAGCCACATTTTCTGTATAGCCGATATACAAAATGTTTTTTTCAATACCCAGCTTTTGCGCCAGTGAGGTCCATTTTTCCGGTGAAATACCCAGCGTGATCAACTTTGCCCCTGCCAGATTAGCCTGGGCAAAGGCTTCAAACAATGTGTCTGTTCCCTTTACAGGGTTGTTGTTGCCAACATACACAAAGTTAAAACCAGTATCGGGGAGTCCTAGCCGCTTCCGCAGCTCCTGTGGGTTTTGGTGCGGGGTGATCCGTGCATCCGGGACGCCATTGGGCACCAGGAAAATTTTGCGGGGCGGGCAGTAGCAGCTGATGGCTTTGGCACAGGCGCGTGAATTGACAAGAAAGGCCTTTATTGCCGGCGACCAGTAGGGCAATGGATTGCCAGGCCGGAAAATGACACCGCGGTGGGCAACGCAGGCAAGGTTGCGTTGCCGCCAAAACAGCCCCCACCAGGCCAACCGTTTAATGGTTTTGTTATGAAAGCCGTGGATAACTGTCGGCGTGCATGGATCAGCAGGCAACAGGCTTTCTACCACGGCGCGATACGCTCCCTGATTAGCGGGAAGGCGATACCAAAGCGGATTTGGGGATGTTTTGTCCACTTCCCACATGGATGAATCCTGGGGTAGACACAGGGTAACATCATGACCGCGTTGCGCTAGGCCGTCCGCCTGATAGGCTGCCTGGCGTACACCGCCACTGCGGCTATTGGAATCGGTTATGATAATAATGCGCATGGAGCAGATATACTATAGCTGAAGCCAGCACTCAGGCAATTCCGGACGTATATGGTATTGCCTGGGTTGTGCTGCCTGTGCCAGAGCCTGTGTTATACTATGGGCGCTTATATTCCCAAAGTCAGTGGCAGGGCCTCGTCAATACTGCTGACTGTATGAATAACGATTTTTCGGCGAAGCTCATTGGGGATTTCTTCAATATCTTTTGTATTTTGAGCAGGGATGATAACATGGCCAAGTCCACGGGTCACCCCGGCAAGGACCTTTTCCTTAATACCGCCTACAGGCAGAATTCTGCCACGTAGTGTGATCTCTCCTGTCATGCAATAGTCCCCCCGGACAGATTTGCCCGTAAGAGCAGAAATAAGTGCCGTAACAAGCGTGATACCTGCGGAAGGGCCGTCTTTAGGCGTTGCGCCTGCAGGAACATGGATATGAATATCCGTATGTTCTGCAAAATCTGGAGCAATACCCAGCTGTTCAGCCTTGGATTTGGTATACGTCAGGGCTGCCTGGGCACTTTCCTTCATCACATCACCCAGTTGCCCAGTAAGTGTCAGCCCCCCTTTGCCTGAAACTGTGGAAACTTCAATATGTAAAAGTT
>CAYRKU010000019.1:0-18684 GCA_964425055.1 uncultured Lawsonia sp.
GAACAGCTTATGGGAGATCGTGTTGAACCTCGCCGTGATTTTATTGAACGTAATGCTCTGACTGTTGGAGATTTGGATATTTAAATCAAAAACAGACGTTACTCTTCGTTCAAATTTTGAGGAATACTATGACACAGAATATCAATATAGAGCATGAGATGCGGAAATCGTATCTGGAATACTCTCTTAGTGTGATTATTGGCAGAGCTATTCCCGATGCCAGGGACGGGCTAAAACCTGTACATAGGCGTATTTTGTTTGCGCAACAGGAATTGGCCAATACTTGGAATCGCCCCCCAAAAAAGTGTGCGCGTATTGTTGGCGATGTTATTGGTAAATACCATCCTCACGGAGATTCTGCAGTTTATGATGCACTGGTTCGAATGGCCCAGAATTTTTCCATGCGTGATCCATTGGAAGATGGGCAGGGTAATTTTGGTTCCATAGATGGAGATTCTGCCGCAGCCATGCGTTATACTGAAGTACGGATGTCCCGTCTTGCTTCAGAATTTTTGGATGATATTGATAAAGAAACTGTTGATTTTCGTCCAAATTATGACAATACCATTGTTGAACCTGTTGTTTTGCCGACAAAAGTTCCCAATCTGCTTTTAAATGGTTCGTCAGGTATTGCGGTAGGTATGGCAACGAATATTCCTCCCCATAATTTATCTGAACTTTGTGAAGGGCTCCTGCTGCTTATTGATAACCCCAACAGTACTGTCGAAGATATCATGAAAAGCGTACAGGGACCTGATTTCCCCACAGGTGGTTATGTTTATGCTGGGCAGGGGCTGTATGATGCCTATACCACGGGGAGGGGTACAATTAAAATTAGGGGAAAAGTGGATATTGAAGAGCGTAAAAAAGGTTTTCAATCTTTGGTTATTCAGGAGATTCCTTTTGGATTGAATAAATCTTCTCTTGTCGAGAAAATAGCTTCTTTAGTTAACGAACGGCGTATTGATGGTGTTTCTGACTTACGTGATGAATCGGATCGACGTGGCATTCGTGTGGTGATCGAGCTCAAGCGTGGAGCCATACCCGAGGTAATCATCAATTCTCTTTATAAATATACACAACTGGAAACATCTTTTGGTATAAATATGTTATCGGTTGTCGATAACCGCCCTGTATTGCTTAATTTGAAAAGTGCGTTAACGTGTTTTCTTGATCACCGGCGTGAGGTCGTTGTACGCAGGACAAAGTTTGAGTTACGCCGGGCTGAAGCCAGAGCACATATTTTACGAGGGCTTTTAACAGCACTTGATCATATTGATGAAATCGTAGCCCTGATCCGTTCTTCTGAAACTCCTCAGGAGGCAAAAAAACGTCTTATATCGACCTTTGATTTTTCTGATGTTCAGGCTCAAGCCATACTTGATATGCGCCTACAGAGGCTTACAGGTTTGGAACGGGGTAAATTAGAAGAAGAATTGAAAGAGATTACGGAAAAAATTACTTGGTATCATTCAGTACTTGGAGATTCAAAAGTACTTTGGAGTGTTATCCGTGATGAGGTACTGTATATAAAGAATACCTATTCCTCCCCAAGACGGACGAAAATAGTTCGTGATACACTCTCAGATATTAATATTGAAGATATTCTTCCTGATGACGATGTCGTGATAACCTTATCTAGAAGAGGATATATCAAGCGGACAAATCTTTCCAGTTACCAGCAGCAAAAACGTGGTGGTAAAGGGATAGCCGGTGTATGTACAGCAGATGATGATTTCGTACATGAATTTATTGTTACGACAACGCATCAATATATTTTAATGTTTACTAATAAAGGTAAAATGCATCAACTTAAGGTCCATCAAGTTCCAGAAGGCGGCCGTACAGCCAGGGGTGTGCATATGGCAAACCTTGTACCTTTGGAAAAAGACGAATGGATCACTACGGTACTTACTGTGCGGGAATTTTCCGACGATAAGTATTTTCTGTTTGCTACGAGACAAGGGATGATCAAGAGATCCAGTTCCTCGCTGTATGCGCGAAGCCGTAAAGGAGGCCTTATTGCTGTTGGTCTGCGGGAAGGTGATGAACTGATTATGGTGCGTGAAATTACCGATGATGATTTTATAGTTCTAGCTACTGCCGATGGTATCGCCATTCGTTTCAGTTGTCGTGATGTACGTAATATGGGGAGAGGTGCTACCGGTGTAAAAGGTATTGCTCTGCGGCAGGGAGATACTGTTGTTTCTTGCCTTGCATTAAAGGAAGACAGCCCGGCTATTATGACTTTGTCTGCTTTTGGTTTTGGAAAACGGACCAATGTTGATCTGTATCGAGTACAGAGCCGTGGTGGTAAAGGTGTTATCAACTTCAGAGTTACAGCTAAAACAGGGCCAGTAGTTGGGGCTATGCCCGTTCAAGATGATCAGGCGTTGGTTTTACTGACCTCAAATAATAAAATTATTCGTATGAGTATTGATGAGGTTCGTTCTGTTGGACGGGCTACTATTGGTGTACGACTTGTGAAACTCGATGATGGAGCCAAGGTTACAGGCTTTGATACTGTTGATGATGACACTGACGATGAAGAACATGAACATCAGCTACAATAAATAGAATCGAACATTTGCTGAAGTCTGCTATAAATGGTTAAGGTATATTTGATGGATGGAGGCACGCAGTGTCAGTTCTTCCATTTGCTGGAGGCGTGTAAAGGAGATGGCAATGTCAGAGAATTTTCCCACATACAGAGCCAGGATGGAATATGTGTGCCTTGGTTGCGGAGAAAGATACTCTATTGATGAACTGCTATACACATGCCCTCATTGTGGCGGCGTTTTTTTGTTGGAAGATGTCACGTTTGATCTATTAAAAAAGCATGGTGGGGCGTACTGGCGTACTGTTTTTGACGAACGGGCCTCCACTCGCACTACAGCTCTGCGTGGTGTCTTTCGTTTTTATGAATTGATGGCCCCTGTTTTAGAGCAGGAAGATATTTTGTATCTTGGTGAAGGCAATACCCCTGTTGTTGATGCTTCGCCAGAATTGCAAAAAATTCTTGGAGTTTCCTTTGCCTTCAAAAACGAAGGCCAAAATCCCAGTGCTTCTTTTAAAGATCGAGGTATGGCCTGTGCGTACAGCTATCTTCGTGCCCTTGTACGCAAACATGGTTGGAATGAGGTGCTGACCATTTGTGCTTCTACAGGGGATACTTCTGCATCTGCTGCTTTATATGGTGCGTATGTGGGGCATCCTATCAAAACAGCTGTAATTTTACCTGCGGGGAAAGTAACACCGCAGCAACTTGCACAACCTCTTGGTAACGGAACAAAGGTACTTGAAGTGCCTGGCGTGTTCGATGATTGCATGAAAATTGTGGAATATCTTGCAGAGCGTTACCGTGTGGCTCTGCTTAATTCCAAAAATAGTTGGCGTATCCTTGGGCAGGAATCGTACGCTTATGAGCTGGCACAGTGGTTTAATTGGGATCTTACAAAAAAAGTTCTGTTTGTTCCGGTGGGTAATGCCGGTAATATCACAGCAATCATATCCGGATTACTCAAGATGCATCGTCTTGGTGTCATTACTGAATTGCCGCGGATTTTTGGCGTGCAGTCTGAACATGCTGATCCTGTATGGCGTTATTACAGTGCTCCCAAATCTCAGCGCCGGTACGAGCCTGTAACCGTTCGGCCAAGCGTGGCTCAGGCTGCTATGATTGGGAACCCTGTTTCATTTCCTCGAGTGCGTGCCCTCGTTGAAAGTTATGAATCTCTTGGAGGGTATTTTGGAGTAATTCAGGTTACTGAACAAAAAATTATGGATGCAACAATAGTTGCCAACCAGCATGGGCATATTGCCTGTACCCAGGGCGGAGAATGCCTTGCCGGATTACTTAAGGCCAAAGAACTGGGATTGATTGCTGCAGATGAAAAAGCTGTGCTTGATTCTACTGCTCATACCCTTAAATTTTCCGGATTCCAAGATATGTATTTTGCAAATACATTTTCACCTGAATATGAAATCACTCCTGACTCCGCGCTTTCCAACGCACCTGTTTCGGTACTTTCATCTGCAGAAAAAGAACGCCTTAGCCTAGAGGAATTTATAGGTATTGCCGCACAGCTTATTGCCCAACAATTATGTCTGTCTGGAAAATAGCGACGGGATCCATTAATGGGGAGGTCTTGACACACTACTAACTGCAAGCTAAGGCTAAAACAATAGCCTGTTTTTCAGGCTGTCAGGCAGGATCGTAAAGATCCATAAATTTTTTTGGAGGAAAGATATGGGTTGGAATGTGACGGTTGATACTGACAAATGTGTTGGTTGTGGCGAATGTGTGGACGTCTGTCCTGTTAGTGTATATGAAATGAACGATGGCAAGTCCGATCCTGTACACTATGAGGAGTGTCTCGGCTGTGAATCGTGTGTTGAGGTGTGTGAAAGTAACGCCATTTCTATTGAAGAAAATTAGTTGCCTTTCCGCCCCGTTTCATCGGGGCGGTTCCTTTTGGTGACGCCTTGTATGATATTGTCTGTACCTGAACTCGATTCTGTTTTTACCGCCTACGAAAATCTTGTTGCGGAAGTAGATTCTGTTTTTGCCCGCGTTGCTGACATGTATCCTGACTGCATGGCTTGCAAGCCAACTTGTAGTGACTGCTGCTACGCCATGTTTGATCTTTCACTTGTTGAGGCCATGTACTTAAATATTAAATTTCAGGAAAATTTTGATTTTGGGCCGCAGCGCTCTTCAATTCTCAATCGGGCTGCAGTTGTTGATCGTAAGCTTACTAAAGTAAAGCGCAATTATTTTCGTGAATTTCGTGATGGAGGTGGGTCTGATACAGCACGAAACACTGTGCTTGAAGAGGCTTCCCGGGAGAGAATGCGCTGCCCGCTGTTGGAGGATGATCGTTGCCTGTTATATCCATATAGGCCCATTACCTGCCGCCTATACGGCATCCCTGCTGTTATTGGTGGTCAAACACATGTTTGCGGTAAAACCAATTTCACTGTTGGCTATAATTATTCAACGGTTCGGCTTGAAAGAATTCAAAACCGTCTGGATAAGCTGGGTATGGATATTCGAGATGTTGTTTCCTCCCGTTTTAAGGAACTGCATACGGTTTATGTTCCGGTATCTATGGCATTACTTACCAATTATGATAAGGCCTATCTAGGTATTGGGCCTGCCCCAAAGAGTGTGTGATGCTTCCTGAAACTCTGTTCAGTAATGGCGATAAGCAAATGCTCACCCCCGAGCAGGAAAAGCTCAAGCGGGAAATTTATGAGCGTATGAATCCAAGGAGGCGTAAATTTATTGACCGTATAGGTTATGAAGAATGGGATCCGTTTCAAAAGCCCAATGATCCCATGGATATCCGTATGGATATCACTAAAAGGACTACACAGCAGCTTTTCCGCGAATTTATGCACTCGTTGAGCAATACAGCCACAGGCAATGATTTCAATAAAGGTGCATTTGACTGCGCACTGGGTATTGTTAACAAAGATGAGCGCTATCTTGGTATCTATGCTTTTTGTGTATGGTATCATGAACTGTTGAAAAAAGAGGGATTGTCTGATGAAGGAGCACTACACCAATCTTAACGAATATATTGCCGATCTGCGGGCTGAAATCGCCCAGAACGACAATTGTGCCAATCATCATTACAATCTTGGTATGGCATTGCTCACTAAACAGGATTTTGCAGGGGCCGAGACTTGTTTTTTAAACGCCATTCGTAACTCACCGCATCTGGCCGAAGCCTATGTTCAACTGGGTGGGATTTGCCTTAACCGCGGTGATCTTGAAGGATGTATGCGGTATAATGAAGAAGCTGCCAATTGCCGCGCAAAATTTCCTGTGCCGTGGGCCAATATAGGGTTTGTCTATCTCCAAAAAGGCGAGCCGCAAAAAGCCGTGGATGCCCTGCGTAAGGCCTTGAAGTGGAATCCGGATTTTATTCAGGCCCTTTCCACACTGGGTGCCGCGTTGTACATGCTTGGCGAATATGACGAAAGTATCAATGTCTGTAATGAAGCAGTAAGCAAACAACCAGAATTTGCACCTGCCTGGAACAATCTCTCCCTTGCCTGGTTTGAGAAGGGAGATGTGGGAAAAGCAGCCATGTATGCTTCACGGGCTATGGAATACGGGTTTGAGGTCAACCCTGAATATCTTGCCCAAATAGAGGCCGCAAAAAAGGAAGCGTGCCAGACTTCGTAATGTACAGCCCCGCGTTATCGAATTTCGGGTATGGGGGTTTTTATCAATGCCTGTAAACAAGGTGCTGTTTACAGGCATTGAGTTACGGTGTCTGGTTATTTACTCTCTCAGATAACTCCCAGTGAAGTGTAGCAGCCAAGCAACCGAATACTGGCGCACACATCCCACAATTCATGGAGAATGGGGGTATAATCTGGTTTACATAAGCTGCATTCAAGGTCGGCAAAAAAGGCATATTTCCACGGTTCGGCGCGCAGTGGGCGAGATTCCAGCTTACACAGATTGATTCCGGAGTGGGCAAACAGCTCAAGCACACGGGCTAACGCGCCTGGTTTGTCCGGAAGAGTGAACAAAACGGACGTTCTGTCTGCATTGGGGTTTTCTGCCGGTTGAGGGGCTATCACCACAAAGCGTGTCTGGTTATCAGCTTCATCTTCAAGGTTTACGGCGAGTATCGGCAGGGAAAGCAGCGAGGAAAGGCTACGATGCCCAATGGCCGCAGTATGCGGTTCTTGAAGGCATCTGCGTGCGGCAGCTGCTGTAGACTCTACAGATACCAGTACTGCATGGGGGGCGTTCCCGCGTAGCCATCTCTGGCATTGAGCCAAAGCCTGAGGATGGGAGTAGATCGTTATAACATTGTTCACTGAGTTCTCTGCGGAAAGCAGGCAATGCTGAATACGGTTTACAAATTCTGCCTGGATGTGTACGTCAAACTCAGTAAACAGATCAAAGTTCTGCACAACAGATCCGTGTAACGTGTTTTCCAGAGGCACAACGCCAAGTGCGCACCTACCATTTTGTACAGAAGCAAATATTTCGCGAAAATTTGTGCAGGGCTGGTATTCCATAAGTTGGCCAAGAAAGCTCATTGCCGCAAAATAACTGTGCGTACCTTCCGGCCCCAGATAAGCAACCCGCAATGGTTGCTGCAGGCTGCGTGACGATGCCAGTATTTCTCTCCAAATGGCACGTAGATGCACATCGGGCAGTGGACCTGGGTTTTTCCCTGCCAGTGCATTCACCATCTTCTGCTCACGCTGCGGGCGGAAAACAGGCCCTCCTGTTCCGGCTTTAAGTTTGCCCACTTCAAGGCTGAGCCTGGAACGCCGATTGAGCAGGCGGAGCAATTCTTCATCTACAGCATCGATCTGGCAGCGCAGTGCGGCAAGTGATGCTTCTTCTTTCTCCAACAGAGAACATTGCTCTTCATCGTGTGATTTGGGCTGAGTTACATCGGACATGAGGTCAGGCCTCGTGGATGCTTTCCTGGATGCGCATGCCAAAATGTCGCCCTGCATCATCCGTTTTACAGAGAATTTCATCTCCAGGGCGGAGCGTTACCACACTTACGGGGGTGCCGTCCGGCCGTGTCAATCGAATAGTTTCGGCATTTTGCAGGAATATTGCCCCGGTACGATCTGCTGTCTCGGCACGAATCATAAGCATCGGACGGATTTCCGTCTTGATACGCCCTATGGTTGCAAGGGAGGTTGCCCCATCCGCAGCAACAATAAGTACTTCATCCCCGGAGGACAGTTCTCCTACATAGCAGGTTTTATCACTGGGCAGAATAGCGTAGGCGTGTACACCCCCCGCATTGATGCGGAAAGGACGGGCAGCCACATATTCGTTATGTTCGGTTTCAGCATGCACCAGGAATGTAAACGAACTGGAGTTGCCGATAAGCATGCCTTGCCCGCGTTTAAGCAGTGAGAGTGTATCCACACACACCCTATGCCCAAGCCCGGCGTTACGTACTTCAACAATTTTAGCCGTTTCCAGCTCAAATTTGCCTTGAGATACCTTCAACTCGCCAACAATACGTTTTATTTCGGCTATCCCTTCAGGGAGTACGACAATCAGTGGAACACCGCATTCAAGGATACCTGCGGCAAGCCGGGCTTCGTTAAGTGATGTCACTTCCAAGCCAAGGCTGGGGGCTACAGCCGGCTGAGCCAGAAGATTTTCTACCGGGATAATCTCCCAGCCATGACGGAGAGCAACAGTTTCCCCTGAAATAATACGCCTGGATATGTTTTCTTCATCAGCTTTGGAGGCAACTTCCACAGATACAAGCTCTTCAGCCGAAAAAACAGCACATAGGGCGAGCTTGCGCACCCCTTCTACATGGGCTGCATCGGTGATTATGCCATCCACACCAGATTCAAGCGCCAGCGTTACGTCTTCTTTGCTGAAGGGTACGCTTTTAAAGTAAATTTTGGGCATGGTGTGTGATCCTTACGGATGGTAATTTATTCGCCCACAATGGCGAGTGCCTCATCCACAGAGCTGCCTTCATGCACTAAGGCCCTCAAAGCGCGGACGAGCTTCACCCGAAGAGGATGCTGGAACACGTTGCGACCAACAGACAAGCCGGCACCTCCAGCCTTCAGGGAATCATCAACCATTTGTAGGAACTGGCGGGTTGTTTCGGTTTTGGGGCCTCCGGCAATCACTACAGGGACGCAGCTTGCGGCGGTTACATCAGCAAAGCTTTCTATGTCTCCAGTATAGGGAACTTTAACAATGTCCGCACCAAGTTCCACGCCCACTCTGGCACAGTGAGCGACTATTTGGGGATCGTATTCATTGGCAATACGCGGGCCGCGGGCATACAGCATGGCCAGCAGCGGCATACCCCACTCATCGGCAGATCGAGCTACCCGCCCAAGATCAGCCAGCATTTCGCTTTCGTTGTCGTCCCCCAGATTCACGTGGACAGAAACCCCGTCTGCACCCAGACGAATGGCTTCTTCGACTGTTCCAACCAAAGCTTTGCGGTTGGAATAGGCAGAAAGGGAAGTAGAGGCCGAAAGATGTACAATAAGCCCTACATCTTTCCCTGTAGATCGATGGCAACAGCGGGGAATGCCTTTATGCATAAGTACCGCATCCACACCGCCGTTGGCGAGATCGGTAACAGCATCGCGCATGTTCACGATGCCTTCAATAGGCCCAACCGACACCCCGTGATCCAAAGGAGTGATGATAGAGCGGCCGGTTTCACGATTGAAAATACGTTGCATACGAACCTGTTTGCCGAGACTCATGTTGTTACCTCTTAAAGTTTGTGCAGGATGCCTGCGGGAAGTGCCGTCCGTGGCCAAACAGAAAGGCCACGGTATCAACCCGCGGCCTCGCATGCTTGTGTGGAATGTGAACAGTCAGCCAAGCATCGAGCTGCCGCAGGTTTGCCCAAAATAAAAGAAGCCCCAAAACTGGCTGCGTTCAAAATTGGTAAACCTGACAACTGGATGCATGTATATACTGTCCTTTAATGAGCACTTTTTCCGAATTTATTCGGGATATCCATGTTGTGTCAAGGAAAAAATCCGAACAAATATCATGAACAGGCTGGGAAAAATCTACCCTTGTGCCTTAACATAAAATGCTTATAATATATCTAGGAGAGAATGTTTTGATGGATTAGACGGCATCTTTCACAATAACAAGCTCTCTCCGGAGGAGGGAATCATGCCCAACTTGAAAAAAATTCTGTGTGCTTTGGATCTATCAGATCAAAGTCGGCAGGTAGCCGAATATGCAACCATGCTTGCCAAAATATCCGGTGCAGGTATTGTGGCCGTGTATGTTGCTCCCACGCTTACTCAATATACGGGTTTTCATGTCCCACCAAACACTATTGACAATTTTGTGGGTGAAATTGTCTCCGGTGCAGAGCGCTCCATGGCCGATTTTGTCTCTGAAAATTTTAAGGGCATAGAAACACGTGGTGTTGTGGTAGTGGGGTATGCCGCAGAAGAAATTCTTGCCCTCGCTGATAGTGAACAGGTTGACCTCATTGTTATGGGGACGAGAGGTCGCAAGGGGCTTGATCTCATTCTGTTTGGTTCTGTGGCTGAAAAAGTTGTTAAAAACGCTACATGCCCGGTGCTGACCATTCGTCCTGTTGACGAAGAATAGCTGCGCAACGTTATACGACACGCAGCGCAAGGTTTTGCTGAGGCTCAATATGTCCCTCCATGTACCGCAACGGCTACGGCGGGCCACAACACACTGCAATTGCCAAAGAATGGTTTGGCAAAGCCTGCGATAATGGCGAGCAGGCTGCAATGAGTATGCAAAGCTGAACAACAGACAGGCGTTATCAGAGACAGGACGGAGCAGACAGTCCTCTGACAGCGTTCTAATCAGCGAAAACTTTGCGCCTACACCAATGCGGAAGTCGTCCCCAGGCTCACATTTGCAGTCAATGTGCAGACCTTTTGCCCACGGCGGCGCGGACCTCACGCACTGGTCCATGTAGGACTGCATTCCTCAGTTTACCTGAGGTAAGGATCAATGTTGATGGTCCAGTTGTACCTTTGGCCCCATAGGAAAAGTCAGCAAATATTTCAATCGATCAGAAGAGGTTCCGCCGTTGTGCTCCCCGCGTACCCAGGTACACAAAGAGAGTTTGTTCTGCCAATGTGCTTGGGGGAGAGTAGGGGAAAGATATGGTTACTCTGTTGCAGATGGGGTTAGGATTGCTGGACGCGGATAACTTCTGCCCGGTTGTTTTTACCTGCAGTTTTCATTACGCTTGTGGCACGGAGAATTTTTATGAATAAAATATGGGTGCTGGCGCTTGTCTTGGGGCTTTGTCTGGGAACAGCGGCGCGGGTCTGGGCAGATGAGGCAAAATCGCCGCTTATACAAGCCATTGAAAATGGTGATACCAAAACCATACAAAAACTGATTGACGGCGGAGCAGATGTTAACGAGCAGGACAAAAATCTGACTACCCCCTTAATGATCGCTGCAGGCAGCGGGAACCTTAAAATTATACAACAATTATTAGACAACGGCGCTGATGTTAATGCGTTTAATCAGGATAAAGAAACTGCACTCATTATGGCTATAGCAAATGGAAATCTTGATGCTGTTAAGCTACTTTTTGGTAATGGAGCAGAAGTCAGCATTGAAGGAGACGGCGGCAGCCACGCCTTGTGGAAGGCCGTTGACCATCCTAATATAATTCCTCTTTTGCTTGAGCATGGAGTAACCCCTAACTTGCAGGCAATAGTAGGAGATATTATAGACAATATCCAACGGCGATATTATACAGAGGCAGAAAGAAATGACGCTATTAATGCAGTTCTTACCTTAATCAATAACGGTGCAAATGTTAATGCGATGACGTTGGCAAGGGTTGTGTGCTCCGGTAATGCTAAACTTGTGAAAGCTCTGATAGACAAAGGCGCCGATGTTGATAATGTAGTTATGTTGTCGTCTGCCGCTTGCCAGGATAACCTTGAAGTTCTCCAAATACTGCTTGATCACGGGGGCGATATCAATGCCCGCTGGCATGGTAGGACTCCTTTACTGTGTGCTTTAGATATCAATAGCATGAAAGTTGCCAAATTTCTTATCAATAAAGGCGCTGATGTTAATGTAAAAGATAATAACACACCATTAATATATGCAGTAAAAAAGGGGAATATTGAGATTACCAAACTATTGCTGGATAAGGGTGCTGATGTTAATGCGTTTAATCAGGATAAAGAAACTGCACTCACTGAGGCTATAGCAAATGGAAATCTTGATGCTGTTAAGCTACTTTTTGATCATGGAGCAGAAGTCAGCATTGAAGGGGACGGCGGCAGCCACGCCTTGTGGAAGGCCGTTGACCATCCTAATATAATTCCCTTTTTGCTTGAGCATGGAGTAACTAACCCTGATGGAGTGGATGAACCTTGGACACCAGAACATGATGGTAGTAATACTGTATTAGGAGAGTTATTCTTCAACCTATGCATGGACTGCCTCCCGTATACAGAGACAGAGGCAGAAAGAGAGGCACAAAGAAATGACGCTATTAATGCAGTTCTTGCCTTAATCAATAAGGGTGCAAATGTTAATGCTATTTATGAGCGTGGGTACAAGGTCGAGTATAATTATACACCTTTGCTACTTGCTATTCTCTACGGCAATATTAAAATTATTAAAGCTCTAATAGACAAAGGTGCCGATGTTAACTTTAGGCCGGAATCCTTCTGGGCGCCTCCGTTAATAATCGCAGTCTCAAATATTGAGATTACCAGATTATTGCTGGATAAGGGTGCTGATGTTAATATAAGAGACTCATCTGGCAGATCTGCTCTTATGCATGCCACAGCCCTTAAAGACAAAACAATCGTTAATCTGCTCAAAAGCTACATGAAAAAGCGCTAATCCTAAAACAGCGGAGTTTACCGTTATCCGCAACGCCGCGGCCTTCGTTAACATTTGCCGGGAAGCTCTTTTTCTGCCCGGTTGGCTCAGTTCTGGCCTCGCCGCACGTATGCCATTCCTCTGGCGTGGTCTATCACGCGATCCAGCCAAACTCTGCCTTTTTGTGACACTCGAAGGTCGCTGCCAGTCTCACTTTTGCAGGCAATGAGCAGGCCTTTTGCCCGGCATCGCGGCACATCTGCGGCTTTTTTGAGTCCGCCCTGAAACGCGCGCTGCGTCAGGGACTACGGGAAGATCCCCGGGCCAGGCGGTATTCCAGATCGCGTGGACAGCCTGCTTTCGTTATCCGAGGCCGCGCCATTACCGCATCATGCCGGCGCTTCTTCTGAACAATCCAACCGCAACAAAACAGCCTGTTTTCTGACACCCCGCACATCCCGTGAGCTTTTATCCGGGGAAAACATTTCCGCCCCTGTTCTGTTCACTGATACGGGCCGCCCGGATGCTCCCGCAGCGCTTTTCAGAGTCATCAGATCAGAATGTCTGAAACCGGCCCGGCGCGTATGGCGGCAATGTAAACATAACCCAGGAAGAGCCTGCTATAACAGGCTGACTTGCTTTTCTGTTTTCTGCGGATGCCGAACTAATCTGCTGCGTTGAACCAACTCGGGCAGGCTGGCCAGGAATGGGGAAGGTGTCTGACTTAATGTATGCCCGTACAGCTTACGTCTGGCAGCGTGGCTGAAAAAAACAGCATCCTGAGCGCGTGTAATCCCCACATACAGCAATCGGCGTTCTTCAGCGCTATCAGGTTTTGAAGTTTCATTTTCAGGAGCGGATATACCCTGGTGCAACAGCGCATCCATGCCATAAAAGGGCAGAAGGCCGGATTCCAGTGCAGGCAGAAAAACAGCACGGAATTCAAGCCCCTTGGAAGCATGGATAGTCATTATCTGGACATGTTCTGTCCGTTGGCGGACCAGATCTAAATCTCGCCGTAAGCGGATCCATTGAAGCAGATCGGGCCAGCTTGTGTGTTCCCGAAAAGCCCGGCACAATTCCATAAAGGCGGTTGATTGCAGATAAACTGTGTCAAAAGGCAGCATAGGCTGCCACCTGCCCAGAGCGGATGGTCCTTTTTCCCACAGATGATCGGTTAGTGTGTCTGGCAATGATGGAACAGGTGTTGCTTCCGGAAAGGGAAAGGGAATATCAAAATGACCTCCTGCGAGAGCGAGCAGCAGCGCTGTGAGGGGTTCTTCCCAGAAAGGGTCTGCCTGTGGCACACAACAGGGAATACCCCTTTGGGTTAGCGCAGCATGCAGTGGAGGAATAAGCGCCTTTATGCGTACGAGAATGGCGATTTCACCTAGGCTGTATAGCGTTGTCGGATCCACAGCATCCTTGGAGCGAGATCGAGCATCCTCAAGAGTGTGTGAAGTTCCTCCAATAAGACGGGCAATCTGTCCGGCAACCCAGGCGGCTTCCCTTTCTCCATCAGGTGCGGTGAACAGGTGTAAGTCTGCTTTTGTTGTATGGGTTGGTGCCAGCTGGCCGCAGGCTGAGTGGGGGCCGAGCAGGCTAGATGCGGAGATGAGAATACCCGGCGCAGAGCGATGGCTTTCAGAGAGGCCTATTGTCTCCATATCCGGCCAGAAAGCAGACAGTACAGACCGGATATCCGGTGTTGCGCCACGGAATCCGTAAATTGCCTGATCCGGATCGCCAATGCCGAAAAATCCTGAGCCAGCCACGGTGTCTGCCTGTTGCCGCTGGGGGAGAAGTGCGTGGATAATAGCTGCCTGGAGTGGTGAAACATCCTGAATTTCATCAACAAGGATATGGCTCCAAGTAGGTTTTGTTGTACCAGACATAAGGCTGTGTAACCATTGTTCCAACAGATCTGTATAATCGGCCATGCCTGATTGAGCTTTATAGGCACGGTAGCGTTGCAGGCTACGGGCAAGATCGGTGTTTGCATTTTGTCCGCATGTCCAAGATTCTTGTCGTTCCCGTGCCAGGCAGAGTGTATCCCATGCCTGGCGTAAAAATGTTTTGTCGGCTTCTGCATTGGCCCGAATAAAGCAATTACGGGCGGCTTCTTCAGATAAAATCACCGGCTGGTTACCGCACCATTGCGAAAGCGCAATTGCGTGTAGAGTATCGGCTATGGGGAGTTTTGTACCAGGCAGGGCCAGGCGCAACCTGTCTTTGAGTTCCGCTGCAGCCCGTCTGGTAAATGTAATAGCAAGGATACGATCCGGGGCAACACCTTCGCGCAGGAGGCGCTGAATGCGGCCTACTAAGGTGCGTGTTTTGCCCGCTCCAGGTCCGGCAAGGACAAGGACTGGGTGTGGCCCGGCGGTAATGGCCTGTAATTGCGCTTTAGAATACGGGAATGATGTCCTGATTGCAGATCAGGAAGCTGCTTTATTGGAAACATTTTCAGGTGTGGGATGTGAAGTATGGGATACCCCCGCAGCATGGGCAAATGCTGTTAAGATGGAAGATTCTTTTCGTTTTTTGCGCTGGTATATGCTATTGGGAGTTGTGTGTATTTGCCGTGGAGCTACGGCGTCTACACTGGCTGATTGGGATGACTTTTTTGCAGCACCAGCAGTAAACAGACTTACACGATGGCTCTGGCCAGAAACAAACAGTTTCCGTTCTGCATCAGAGAAAACATGGACAATACCGTATTCACCATCGTATCCTCCTTCACGGATAACATTACCCCTGCGCATACGGGCCACAGCTTCCCCCAAAGCGTCCCAATGCTGGCGCAAATCCGATTCGGGGACAGTGCTCAAAATATCCAGCTCAGATCCAAACAACTGTATAAGTTCAGCTTGCTTGGATTGTATTTTGCGGCTTTTTGACCCAATACCAAGAAGTTCCCCCAGTATTTCCGTAAGTGGAATCAGTGAAATAAAGCCCGGGGTATTGGCCGACATAGTTGGGGCCTGTCTGTCAGCCAGTTCTACGACTCTGTGCAGCACACCTATGGTGAGCTGTTTCCCACAAATGGGGCAAATATTGCCCAGTTTTATAGAATCGCTAGGTTCAAAAACAACATTGCAGGCCCGATGCCCGTCCAGATGATATTTCCCTTCTTCCGGGAAAAATTCCATAGTGCCATTGAAAATGCAGTTCGCATTAGCTGGTTCCCCATGAGCGGCACTGCGTAGTGCTCCGAACAGCCCGGCATAATCTGGCTGGCCGCTGAAGAGATTGGCTTCTCTACCGAGATTTTCTCCGGAATGGGCATCAGAGTTGGAGACAAGTGCATATTGGTCAAGAGCGCTCCACATGCGGTTCATATCCGGATCAGAGGATAATCCGGTTTCCAAAGCAAAAATATAGGGTGAAAGAGAGCCAAAACAGTCCGTCAAAGCATCAAACCCAGATTTTGAACCGAACAGGGAGAACCATGGCGTCCAAATATGTGCGGGGATGAGTACGCCGCGTTCATCTGTTTCCAATACCATTTCCAGGAGATTTTCTGAATCTAGGCCAAGTATAGGGCGGCCATCAGAAGTGAGATTGCCAATGGCTGCAAGCTTAGCCGATAAGGCATCGGCACTCTCCAAAGTGGGCATGTACACGAGGTTGTGAATTTTGTGGACAGAACCGTTTTTTTTGTAAATGGAGCTGATTTCTGCTTCAAGCAAAAAGAGTGGTTCTATGGCATCTGTGGGGCGGGTAAAACCTGGGATTTCTGCTTCTACCGGCACCTGTTCCCGCATACGGTAGAGGCCAGTAACTTCGTCAAACACAAGGTCCCGGCGCAGTTCCTCCCGCCATGCGGGGTGAGTGAAGTCACCCGTGGCCAATATGGATATGCCCTTTACCATGCCCCATGCCGCCAGATTTCGAACTGTCAGTCGTTTGCTCGTAGCGCGTGAGAAACGGGAATGGATATGAAGATCGGCACGGAATGTTTTCATGCTGTAAGACTATCGTAAAAAAGGGCAGAATTCCAGAACTTCGGCAGTGGGTTTGCCATTGGTATTGTAGAGTATGAGCGGCGGCTCTACTCGAAGTGGAGTTTTGCCTGTACGCTTGGCCTCTATAAGTGCCCAAACTGCAGTACGTGTTCTTCTGGAGTGGACAAAACGGAGGCGCAGAATGTTGAATGAATTTGCCTGAAGGGCCATGAACATGTCCTGCAGGCGGGCGGAGCCGATGCTGCAGACTAGGCGTCCGTTTGGGGCAAGCAGTGATGCAGCTGTACGAACAAAAAGAGGAAATGTCTCTTCCGTGCCAAACAGGGCCTTTTGACGCAGGGGTGTTTGGGGGATTTTTCCTGTTTTTTCCAACTTCCATGGTGGATTGGCAAAAACAAGGGCTGCCCTGCCGTGGTTTTTGTGGATGGCCCTGGCAGTATAAGGCCAGCCAGTGGAGTTAAAATCCATTGTCACGGCAGTGAAGTGTTGCTGTAGGCCCAGATTACGTGCATTGATTGTAGCTGCTGCAGTAAGGCGTTCATCGCAGTCAATCCCATAACAAAACAGTTCCCTGATTTTTGTATCTGGATTGTGTGGCAGGCCGGCAAGGCGCAGCGCTGCAAGCCCCACTATACCGCATCCGGTACCAAGATCGATCCACAGTGGCCCGTGTATATTGGGAAATGCCGGAAGTGGGGAAAGTGCGAACGCTGCAAGTAAAAGCGCATCGGTACTGAAGTGGAAGCTTCCTGGCGGCTGCACCAACCCTTTGGGGAAACAGGCGGTTGGCTCGGTGGGTTTGTACGTCACTTTTTCATGCCGGGAAAAGAATTGACAACCTGAACGCTAAGATCACCATTGGAACGCACGGTTGTAAAGTCAGGGAGAGCACCTACAAATTGCCATTGATAACTGGAGTCAGGAAAAGAGGAAACCTTATGAACCTTGATGCCGGGAAAAGGCTTTACCCCGACCACTTCAAAGTCAGCAAATGCATTAACTGCATTGACGCGACCATAGAGGGGTTTTCTTTTGAGAATGCACTCACCTGTATGGACTGGGGTAGTGGTTGCCAGAACAAGCATTACCATAAGAATAAGTTGGAACATCATTTTAATCCAGCAGGTTTATCTGGTAACGTGCACTGCCCAGGCTGCCTGCCCGTAAGCGATACTTCCATCATCAGTGGGGATATTTCGATGCAGCATGGGGGTAAGGCCACGTTGCAACAATGCAGACAGTAACAAAGAACTCAGAGTTTTGTTGTGAAATACCCCTCCTGCTAAGGCAATAATACGGACACCTGTCCTGCGGGATCCGGCAAGAGCCAGCTCCGCCAGCCCTTCGGCCAGCTCAGCATGAAAGCGGCTGGCGAGTATGGCAACAGGGACACCACGCAACCGTTCTCGAAACAGTTCGCATACTGCTGCGAGAACGTCCAGCTCCAAAAGATCGTGCTGCTTGTTTATAGTAAAAAGACCGGAAGAGGACAGAGGCGCATGGTGATTCATGCCATGTTGCGCCTCTTCCAGCCGGATAGCTGCCTGTCCTTCATATGTGATCACCGGGCAAAGCCCCAGCAGCGCTGCAATGGCATCAAAAAGTCTACCGCAACTGGATGTTAATTGTACGGAGTCGTGCCCAACCAGCTCCCACACAGCTGGAAGTAGGCTAAAGGTAAAAGGCGGGCTGTCAGGGGAGGAAAACAGAGTTTTTCCTTGTTCAGCGATGCGTTGCAGTATGTCTTCGCTTCCCTCGAGTTTCAGCAAGCCTGCGGCAATGCGCCACGGTTCACGGATGCTTGCCTCACCCCCGGGAAGTGGAAATGGAGCAAGCCTGCCCAGGCGTTCCCCAAATGTTTTTTCGGAGCAGACCTCTGCCGGATGAATATACAACAGCTCTCCCCCCCAAATGGTTCCATCCATGCCGTATCCTGTGCCGTCAAGTGCAAGCCCTAAAGCCGGGCCCTCATACGCATGTTCCGCAACTACGCCATAAATGTGGGCAAAGTGATGTTGCAGACGTAAAACAGGTAGTCCAGAACTCAGAGCGTACGCTGTGGAAAGATAATCCGGATGCCTGTCGCAAACCACAGCCTGCGGGGATACCTCAAGTAAATTGGCAAGGTGTTCCGCCATTTCTTCAAAAAAGGCAAATGTCTTCGGATTCTCCATATCGCCAATATACTGGCTGATAAAAGCAAATCTGTCTCTGGTCAGGCATAGAGTGTTTTTTAATTCAGCTCCAACAGCAAGCAGGCAGCTGCTGGCTTTATGGCGGAGATCCGGTAGGGGGAGTGGTCGAGGGACAAACCCCCGTGCCCTGCGGAAAAAATGTAGCTGAGTGTAGGGATGAGTCTCAACC
>CAYRKU010000020.1:0-18645 GCA_964425055.1 uncultured Lawsonia sp.
AGGTCTCTGAATATTTTCTGCCGATGAACTGCCCGCTTTCTGATTTACCGCCCCCGCCGCATACTGTCAGGCACGCCTGGACAAGGCTTTTCTTTCAGGAACCTTCCATGCCAACACCTTTTGCGGCTTCTGAAAAAAATATCAGAACCAAGCCATGCCAATTTCCATATGGAATAACCGCGTTAAGCGTCTGACGCAGGTCTTTTGCAGACTACGCCGTTTTTGTATGCGGGGTTGTTTCGGCATATCTACCTGTAGCGTGATTCTCCGTGCACCGCACCCTCAGCAGATCAGAATCTAGTTGTCATTGACTCCTTTTATCGAACCACGTATAATAAATCAGATTTTGCAACGCGCCTGCTTACAGACAGAAGGCAGACAGTTTTCAGTATATCTGCGGCCTGTTGCACTCCCTGGCCTGCGGCGGCGCATAGTGCTGATTTAATGATCCCTCTCCCCGCTATGAACAGCAGCCCCTTACCCGGATGTGCGCAAAAGGGGAAGAGTACAACAATTTCAGGTTCAAAAGATGCGTTTTGTACATAAACGGGCCAAAGCTGCCTCACCAACAGCCCAGCCATTACACTAGGAAATACGGAAGCCAAGGTTATATTTTTCGACATTCCTAGCCTAAGCCTGGAGAATGTCAGCAACATCAATTCTCTTCCGGAGCCGGATTTTTACCGACAGTAAATCATAACCGATCCACACTGCACACTGGTGCGGAGCAATACACAAACTCATTGAAGGAGACTTATATGCCTAATTACAGCCTTGCCAATGTCACTTTTACCGGCCGCACCGAACTGCACGACTTGCTGAAACTCAGTGGATCAGAGATTTCCATCAACACTCTGCAGGCCGGGATGGCCGTGCCCTTTGTGCACAGGCATAACCAAAATGAAGAAGTATATCTGATTCTGGACGGCAGCGGCCTGCTGTACATCGATGGGGAAGAAAAACATATCCACAAAGGGGATTGCTTCCGTATTGACCCTGCCGGGGCGCGTGGCCTGACCGCTGGAAAAAATTCCTCCCTGTGTTATATCTGTATTCAAACCAAAGTTGGCAGTCTGGAGCACTATACCATGACTGACGGTGTGCTGACCGACGACAAACCATCCTGGTTGAAATAAAAAATATATTCTGCGGCTGCTGAAAACTCCAGACACCGCAGGAAAAGGCGATACCCTCAGCGCTGGAAAAGGAAAACCCAGGGTTGGCCCTGCACGGCTGACAGACAACAGAATTATTTCCGTACCCGGAGGGTATCGCCTGGCTGCAAGGCTGTGTTCAGGCTGATCTTATTCAGGGTCAGTAAATCCTGCAGAGACATACTGCATTTTCGGGCAATACTCCATAGAGTATCGCCAGCCTGCACCAGATAGACGGTTATTTTCTCCCCCGCAGCTTGGCCGCCAGCAGGAGCGCCGGCTGCGGTGGGGATGATCAGCTGTTGCCCAAGGTAGAGATCGGGGGCCTTCAGCCCGTTTGCGGCCAAAAGGCTATCTTGGCTCAGGCCATAGCGCCTGGCAATACTGTATACAGTTTCCCCAACGGCCACGATATGCGTGGGGGGAAGTCCTGTCTGCGTGCTGCTGGCCGGGGGAGCAGCCGGGGCTGCTGCCTGGCGCGGGGCGGCACTACCCACCGGTCGTGTGGCCGAGCCTGTACGGCTGGCTCCTGTACGGGGGTATGGCGCTGTAGGTCTGGCTACCGGACTGGATGTGTTCTTGGCCAAACGGCTGTCTACATAGCCAGGTGCGGAGATGGGTATCTTCAGGCGGTAGCCACTGCGCAGTGGTTCGTTTATGGGGTTTAGCCGGCGCAGCTCAGCCACAGGCACGCCGGTTTTACGGGAAATACGTATCATGCTGTCCCCGCGTACTACGGTGTACAGCCTCCAGCCGGCCGATCGACCGGATGGAGACTGATTTTCCAGATAGAATCTGGCTGGAGCCTCCAGCGCTGCCGGAACATAAACATTGGCCTGGCGACCGGGAGGGCTGACCTGACGGCGGTAGGCAGTATTGTACACAAAAAATTCTTCCCAGCTTAGCCCCAGGGATTGGGCCATGGCCTTCAAATCTGTTTCCGGCCGGGCAGTAAGCTGCACCAGGTGCGGACTGTGCCTGTAATCAGGCTTCGAAAAGCCCAACGCATCCAGATTGCGCATGATCCTGCATACGGCAACAAATTTAGGATAATATTGCTGATTTTCCTCTTTCAGCCGATCCTGTGCATCGGGGATGGACTGATTGCGCCGACGCAACTCAAAAAAGCTATCCGCCCCGGTAGCGGCCAGCCCGCGGGAAACACGGCCCTCCCCGGCATTGTAGGCTGTGATAGCCAGGGGCCAGTCTTTAAATATATTATACAATCTGGCCAGATAATCAGCCGCAGCACAGGTGGCCTTATATGTATCCCGGCGCTCGTCCATCCACCAATCCTGCCGCATTCCAAAAATTTTGCCGGTGGATGGGATAAACTGCCATACCCCGGCCGCCCCACTGTGGGATGTAGCCATGGGATTATACCCACTTTCGATAAAAGCTATCCAGGCAAGGTCCTCCGGGAGGCCCTTTTCCCGAAACACAGTCCGGATAAACGGCAGCCAGGCCTGGGCCCGCTCTAAATTCTTTTCCACCGTATACCGGCCAATATGCACAAAATATTTAAAATGCAAGGTCACATCGCGCATATCTTCAACGGCAATACCTTTATCCACTGTGCCACTGCTTCTCAGTGCCTTCTGTTCGGCCCTGGTGAGGGAAATTCCATCATCGCCCGGCAAATAGCGCGTACCTGCTGTCCTGCCGGTACTTTCCACCGCCAAAGGCGGGATCGGAGCAACCTGTTTAGAGCTGCACCCGGCCAGATCCAACAGCAAAACCACTAGGCACAGCGGCAGCCATACGCGACAGTACCCCAAAACCTTCAGGCCGCAGGGCTGACCAGTATCCCGGTACAAAAGCCGACCGGGCGTGGACTTAAAAGCAACAACACTGTACACTGATTCTACCTTTTCCTGATTCCGCACATGGTGTATCAGTATAACGAAGTGATTGCGCCTTGGCAACTTGTACCGCTAACCAGGCAGATATATGAACGGAAGCAAACCCATATCGCCCCGCGCACGGCAATCTGGCCGGCCAGACAGCAGCTGTAAGCCGGATATCTCAACGAACCCAGCGCTGGTTAACGTACAGACATCCTGCCCGTCTGGCGATACCGATGAGCTGGATTCGTCAGCAATTTTGCCCGGTTTAAAACCCGTGAGGGACCTGCTCGAGCGTGAGCCTGGCCGGGTGGATACGGTTTTTATCCGCCGTGGCCGCAAATCCCAAGATACAGAGCGCATACTGGACCTTTGCCGGGCGGGCAAGGTACGCTTTGAGCTTAGGGGGCAGCGCGATCTGGACAGATTGTATCCTTCCGGTGGACATCAGGGGGTAGTGGCCAGACTGTTTGCAGCCGGATTTACCGATATGGACAACCTGCTGCGCAACATTGCCGCAGCACCGTTGCCCCTGGCTGTAGTACTGGACCAGGTACAGGACCCGGGTAACGCCGGCACCCTGGCCCGTACTCTGTACGCCATGGGCGGAGCCGGTCTGGTCATACCCCGTCACAATAGCGCTTATCTAGGGGCCGGGGCCAGAAAAGCAGCTGCCGGGGCCCTGGAACATTTGCCTGTAGCCAGGGTGGCAAACATTTCCCGTGCTTTGGATACGGCCGTACAGGCAGGGCTGGCCGTATACGGCGCCGCTGCCGGCAAGGGCAGCCAGGATGCGCTGCGTACCGAACTGCGCACACCTGCCCTGTTGGTTTTGGGTAATGAGGCACACGGCATCCGGCCCCAGGTAGCCAGACGCTGCCACCAACTGCTGTGCATCCCCATGTTGCGCCGGTTTGATTCGTTGAACGTGGCCCAGGCCGGGGCCATCCTCATCAGCTGTTTTGCCCGTAGCCTCATCTGAACGTACATACACACAGGGAGCCTTATGCCAGCAGAATTTGCCCTCCATCCAATACCGATAAGTACTTTGGGGCCGGGAAATGTCCCCTCTCAGCTTCATTATGGGGACATGGCCGATGACAGTCACACTACTCTGTTCCTGAATCGTGACTGCTCCAACGAATTACAGGACGGCCAGCCCCTGACCTTTGAAACGGCCGGCCCCCGCCGCCAGCTATATTTTGATCCAACAAAAGCCAAATGCGCCATTGTTACCTGCGGAGGCCTGTGCCCTGGCCTGAACGATGTTATCCGGGCCATTGTACTTGAGGCACACCACGCCTACCATGTGCCTGCCGTACTGGGCATACGCTATGGGCTGGAAGGATTCATTCCGGCCTACGGACATAATGTGTTGGAACTTACCCCCGCTGCTGTGGAACATATCCACCAGTTTGGGGGTACCCTGCTTGGCTCTTCCCGCGGGCCGCAGGATCCGGAAGAAATTGTGGACGCTCTGGAGCGAATGAACATCAGCATTTTGTTTGTGATTGGCGGAGATGGCAGCATGAAGGCCGCCGCGGCCATTGGCAGGGCCATAAACCGGCGCGGCCGATGCATAGCCGTTATTGGTATCCCCAAAACCATTGATAACGACATTAACTTTGTCCCCCGCTCTTTTGGCTTTGATACAGCCGTGGACAAAGCGGCCGAAGCCATTGGCTGCGCCCATGTGGAGGCTGTAGGCGCCCTTAATGGTGTGGGTATTGTTAAACTGATGGGCCGAGAATCGGGCTTTATTGCCGCTCAGGCAGCCCTGGCCCTGCGTGAGGCAAATTTTGTGCTGATCCCGGAGGCGCCTTTCCGGCTGTATGGAGATGGCGGGCTGCTGCCGGCCTTGGAGCAGAGGCTTCAGGCCAGAGGGCACGCGGTGATCATTGCGGCGGAAGGGGCCGGGCAGCACCTTATCCCGCATAACGATACCCGCGATGCATCCGGCAACCCGGTACTGGCTGATGTGGGCAATTTACTTAAAACAGCCATCAGCGATTACTTTTCCGGCCGAATGCCGGTGCACATCAAATATATTGACCCAAGTTACATCATCCGCTCCGTCCCGGCCAATGCCAACGACAGGGTGTACTGCGGTCTGTTGGGGCAATACGCGGTACATGCGGGCATGGCCGGCCGTACGGAAATGGTTGTAGCCAAGGTGATGGATCGCTACGTGCATATTCCTCTGGATATGGTCATCCGCTCCCGCCGGAGGCTGAACATCCGGTCCACTCTGTGGCGGGCAGTGCTTGAATCTACCGGTCAGGGACGGCTGGCAGGTATGCTGGACGGGGAGTGAGCATGGGCGAACGGGCACCGCAGTTACGGCAAATCTACGCCTCGGCCGGATCGGGTAAAACCTATACCCTGACCGGCTGCTTCCTAGACTTTCTGGCCAGGTCATCCATACGGGGGGACCCAACTACCTGCTGCCGCGTATCCCGGCCTGATGAACACAGCTGGTCTGAAATATTGGCAATTACCTTTACCAATCAGGCTGCTATGGAAATGCAGGAGCGAATTATCGCCCGTCTGAAAGATACGGCTCTGGGTGCGGGACAGGCGGCCCCGGGCTGGACAGCTGCCAAAGCCAAGGCCTGGCTGACGATTATCCTGCGGCAATATGGGATGTTAAACGTCCGGACTATTGACAGCCTGCTGCACCTTGTGGTGCACCTCAGTGCCCTGGAGCTGAACCTTCCTCCGGATTTTACGCCGGTTTTCTCCCATACGGAAGCGCTAGCCCCACTGCTGGACACCATATTGGAAGAAAGCCGGCAGGATCCGGAACTGCACCAATTGCTGAGCGAGGCCTGCCGCGATGTGTTCTTTGCTTTTCTCAGCAGCCGCAGGGGCTTTATCCCTGAAAAATATCTGCGCGACACCATTCTGGACCTGGCCATTCCGGTAATGGAAAAACAAAAGAAGCAGGAACAGCTGAGCAGCCCTGCCCAGATTGCCGAACGTATGGACAGCCTGCTGACCAGTCTGCACCACTCGGCAGAGCAGCTGGAGGCCATACTCGCGGCTGAATCTTTGCGGGCCAATACCAATCTGTACAAGGCTCTGACAGCATGCCGGAAATGTACTGTCAGAGACAATGCGCCCGACTCTAAAATGCTGGCCAGAAGCTGCCTAAATGATTGTCTGCTTAAAGCCTCCAAGGGGCAGGCGTCAGCAGAGGCTGAACTGGCCTTTGCCAACCTGATACAATGTGCACAGACCGTGCGGCAGGAGCTTCCCCTGCTGCGACAAGCGCAATCGCTTATGCCCCTTGTGCGCCTGACACAGAAGCTCAGTCAACGTATTCCGGACTATATCAGGCAGGAGGGATACTTACCCACAGTACTGATGCCTGACCTAGCCAGGCAGGCGCTGTCTAACCAATACGGCGTTTCTGAAATGCTCTGCCGCTTGGGTACCAGGCTGACTCACCTGCTGGTGGACGAATTTCAGGACACCAGCCTCGAACAATGGGAAACTATAAAACAGTTTGTGCTTGAAGCCCTTTCCCGTGGGGGATCGCTGACATGGGTGGGCGATGTCAAGCAGGCCATCTATGGCTGGCGCGGAGGCAAGGCAGAGCTGTTTGACGCCGTCCGGCAGGATCCGGAGCTGCTGGCCATAGCCCCCAATCCGCAGATAACCAGTCTACCCACCAACTGGCGCAGCGCGACCGCCATAGTGGAAACCAACAACCGTATTTTTACGCAGCTCAGCCAGCCGGATATAGCCAGAGCTGTACTTACCGCAGTATTACCCAGGAGAATACAGGAACAGGAGAAGGAGAAGTACAAAGCACTCCTTACCGAAGAGCAAAACATGCTTATGGCCAGCTTTTCCAATGCGCTACAGAAAAGCAGCCCGGGCAGGATTCAGGGCCATGTACGCCTGTACAGGCTGAAGGACGCAGCCAGTACGCATGATTTGCAGGAGCAGATTCATCTCCAGCTTATGGAGTGTATGGCTGACCTTGCCACCCGCCGGCAGTGGGGGGATGTGGCTGTTCTGGTGCCCACCAATGACAATGCCCAAAGCGTTGCCGAATGGCTGTTGCGCGCCGGAATCCCGGTAGTTACCGATAACAGCTTTCTGCTGACCGAACACCCGTTGGTCAACGGGTTGATCAACCTGCTCAAATTCATGGATTCCCCTGCCGAGGATTCGGCTTTTTGGGCCTTCCTCTGTGGGGGGCAGCTGTTACTGCCGCTTACGGGGCTGCATGAACAACAGCTGTTTGAATGGGCGTGCAAACAGCATGGCCGGAAACGTACCGCACCTTTATGCCTGACATTTCGGGATGATTTTCCCGAGGTATGGCGGCGTTGGGTGGCCCCGTTTTATGCCGGCGCGGGCCTGCTTACCCCGTACGATGCCGTTTGCGAAGGCATCACCCATTTACGGGTGCGGGAACGCTTCCCGGATGAAATGGCCTTTGTCCGCCGCCTTCTGGAAATTTTGCATCTGGCCGAGGGGGATGGGTACAACTCCATGTCTTCTTTCCTGGCCTATTGGGGGGACAAAGGTAAGGAAGAAAAAGCCCCCATGCCGGAAACGCTGGACGCAGTGCGCGTGATGACCATCCACAAAGCCAAGGGGCTGCAATTTCCAGTGGTTCTTGTCCCGTGGACAAATTTTTCCCTGCAGGTCACGGGGAAAATTAAAGACATCCGAGTTGGGGAACTGGCCCTTTTTATACGCCAAAACAGCAGACTTGGCCTAGAATATTACCGCGCCCTGCTGGATAAAGCCAGAGAAGCCCTGCATATGCTGTATGTGGCCTGGACCAGGCCGGAGGAGGAGCTGCATACCTTCTTGGCTCACAGGCCCGCTGGCCAAACCCGGGCCTCACTTGCCGAAGCCCTGGACATTTTACTCAGCCCCCTGTCGGAGGAAGATATGCGCGCAGGCATATCCCCGTCCCCAGCAGCCGATCACTCGCAGTCAGAAGCAAAAGAGGCTACAGCTCCTGTGGCAGCGCTACCTGAACCGGAAGAAGCCGCCTCAACAGAAAAAACGCAAATTTTGACCGGGAAAGCGTCCTTCGAAGAAACAGAAGAACTCCCCTGGCGGCCCATGTCCTGGCTGCCACGGTTGAAAATTTTCCGCAACCCGCTGGATGACTTTGCCCTTACCGGCAAACGGAGGGGCACCCTGATACACCAATGCCTGTCGTACCTCCAGCTGAACAGCGGCAACACTGTGGCAGAGGCCGTTCGGCTGGCCGTAAACCAAGGTATACGCAGCTTCCCACTGTCCATCGCAGATCAAACCTCCGTACAGCGGGATCTGGAAGACATTCTCGCCTGGTACGCTTCGCTCCCCCAAACGGCATACTGGCTGCAACATGGCACGGCGGAACAATCTATTGTGGATGAAGCTGGCAATCTGTTTCGGGCAGATCTGGTGGTGAACAACGGTGCGCAGGTTACCGTAGCTGAATATAAAACCGGGGCCCCTACCCCGGCCCACCGGCAGCAACTGACCAGGTATATGCGCCTGGTGGCGCAGGCTACCCATTTACCCACAGACGGAGTCCTGATATATCTGGACTTAAAACGTCTAGACAGACAAACGCCGATTGTCGCATGAAGCATACACTGCTCTTCTCCGCATTGCTCCTGCTATGGGCCATTCTCCTCATCTCAGGGCTGGGCGCCTATATTCTCAGCCATAATTCAGACAAGGTGGCCCGGGATATTTCCTCCAGACTGACTGCAGGCCTGACCGGCACCACGGTCAATGTGGAAGAGGTGTCCCTGCAGTTTTTCCCCCGGCCGGCTTTGAAACTGGGCAATGTTGTTGTACGCAATGCGGACGGGCTTTCGCTGTGGGCGGCCTCCTGCAGCCTGGCCCCCCGTTGGTTGAGCCTGTTGACAGGTACTGTGCGCCTGGGCTGGCTTGGCTTGGATCAACCCATACTGGTATACCCCATGGGCAGCTCAGCCAAAGTTGAAGGCAGCACTGCCATCAACCTCTCTGATAATGTATACGCCTTCCTTTCCGGCCTGCATATAAGCATCCATAACGGACGGGTTCAAATTGTACGCGGGAATGGTCCGCTGCGCCAGGAATATGTACTTTCCGGCATCAAAGGGAGTCTGCGCCTGCCGGTTATGAATGGAACACCTCAATCCGGGTCAGGCCAGGCGGATATTCAGGTTGAAGCCTTCACCGCATCTACAGCCGGTCAGGCTGAGAATGCGGCGGGCACGGCCGACTTCACACTCAGGCATCCGGATCTGAAGTTGGAAAAAATCCAACTTACCCCCGGGGAAAATATCTCCTTTCGAACGTGGCTAGGGATCAGCGCGGATATCCCTGTGCTTTCAGCAGGGGCAAACCCGGGACGTTTTGCCTGCACGGCAGATATATGCCTAGATGAAGGTAAACTGGCCCTTAGTGGAAAGCTGGCTCTTAAGCACAGCCTGACTGCAGACAAACAGAGCATTCCCCTCCTGGTACAGGTACCTTTTGCCTTTGAATTAACATCACCGGCTGTACCGGAAGCCATACGTATCAACAACGCCAGCTTTACCTGCGCGGAAGATGCGGCTACTTTCACCGGAGAAGTCCGCCTCACAGGGGATGAAGGCACGATGTATCCGACCCTTAAGGGCAGCCTGAATGTGGCCCGCTTCAGCCTGCCCCGCTGGTTTAGGTTTGCACGGTTCGTGCCGGGTGGTTTGCAACAGGCTTTGGACAATCTTTCCGGCCAGCTCGAGGGCACGCTAAACGCAAACGGTTTACGCATTTCCAGGGCCAGATTGATGTTGGCCGATATGCCCTTTACCGGCACCGCCGGGGTGGATTCTTTTACCACGCCGCGTATCCAAATCAACCTGGCTACAGACAAAGTGAACGCAATGCGCCTGTTCCCGGAGCTGAGCGGAACACAGGTGAAGGCGCTGTACAGCGGGCCATGTGTTTTTGATATGCTGTATGGCTCTCTGTTTGCCTCGGAAAATTCATCCCAAAGCAGCATCCTGTATGATGTGCGTATCAGTGCCGGCAGCATTGCCCTGCCCCCACTTACAGGACAAAATTTTGCCCTGCGCATCTCGCCGGAGGGGAACAGTCCTGCCATACAGCTGAATGTAGACAGGCTCTACGGGGGGAAACTTTCTGCTAGGCTGATCCCGGATGATCTGCTGCAATTGAATGTCAGCCTAGCCGCACTGCGTCTGGAAGCCTTACCCGCCGGCCTAAGTCTGAACGGGGCTGTACAAGGAAGCCTTACGGCCACGGCTGCGCTGCGCGCGGCAGCCGGCGACAGATCCAGATTACTGTCTACCGCAAAGGGAACCGTTTCGCTTCAGCTGGACAACGCTTCCCTCAACATATCCGGCGCAGATCGACCGAACTTCAGAAAACTGGCCCTTTCCGTCCAGGGGGGAGGGCAAAAAGGCAATACCGCCACGGCCGTTACCTGGAATGGGAAGTGGTTTGGGGAAATGGTCGGCGCGGGTATCCATCTTACGGCAACTGCCGACGGCCCCGTGCGGTTTATCCGAGGGAAGGCAGGTCTGCGGGCCAGCGCAAGCGGGCTTGAGGGCAGCCTCAGAGCCTGGCTGAATAGACTTCAGGCAGATTTTTCGGCCACATTAGGCTTTGATACCGATAACGGCAGCCTGACGCTGAAGAACATCCGGGGCCATTCAGAAGCCTTTGACCTGACTGGAGAGATCATGGGCAGCGGCCTGCGCGGCAGCCCTGTCTGGCAGGGCAAAATAGCAGCCTCTAGGGCAAACCCGCGCAAAATTCTCCAGGCCTGCGCCAGCCTGCCCGAGAACCTGCCCGACAGTGCCCTAAGCGCACTTACGGCTGAAGCCAGTATTGCCATAAACGAAGATATTCTTGAAATCCGGAATGTTAACGGAAAGTTGGACCAAACCACCTTTTCCGGCCAACTGAATAAAAAACTGAAAGCCGACCGGCCGCAATGGAACTTTAACCTGGACATCGGCGCACTGAATGTGGACAACTACCTTCCTCAAACAGGCGGCAAAAAAACCGATTCTCCCTGGCCCACTAACCTTTTAAAAGCAGCGGATGTTCAGGGAAAAATAACGGCGCAAAAGCTGACTGTGGCCAGAATACCGCATGAAAAGCTGCAAATCCCCATCAGTCTGAACAACGGTATCCTTACGGCTGATCCCATTACGGCTGCCGTGGCCGGGGGCAAAGCCGGGGCCGGATTCCGCGCGGAGGCTGAATCGGCCAACGGACCGGTGGCCCGCCTGCGCTATACCCTGAACAACTGCAGCCTGTACACACTCAGCGTAGCCCGCAATCAGGCCGACGCCATTTCCGGCACAGGCACTCTGGATGCAGACATCACCGGTCGCATGCGCTCTTCAGCCGATATCCCAGCCACTCTGAACGGCACATGGAAATTCGCCATCAGCAATGGTGGACTGGGCAAAAGCTTCCGCTTCAACTATCTGGGGGCATCGGGCAGGATTGCCTCCGGTATTCTTTCCAGCCAGGATATGGCGATCCGCGGATCCAGCCTGAATGTACAGGGGCATGGCTGGATCGATATGGTGAAGAAAAGGCTGGACTATCAGCTTACACTTTCCGGATCCGGCCTGCCCAATATCCCGGTGCGCTATTACGGCAGCCTAAGCGACCCAAAACGGAGTATCAACGCATCACGCATTATTCTGGGGACACTCAGCAGCCTGTTCAACGGTACGCTGAATGTGCTGGATATGCTTATTTCCGCTCCACTGCGCTTCCTTGGCCCGTAAGTCCGCCCGTAACCAAGCGGCAAGCTTCGGTCAGGGCCACCGGCAACGGAGTTGTGGCATCAAGAATATAATTTGCTGTCGCCCGGTAAAGAGGCTCCCGTTCGGCCAGAACGGCTGCCACCTCCTGCGCAACGGGCCGGCCAGTGAGTGTAGGCCTTTGCCCCAAATCAGGAGACTTGGCCAGGCGTGCTGCCAGCACTTCCGCCGGCGCATACAGATAGACCACTACCCCTGAGGCGCGCATAAACTGCCTGTTTTCAGCCCGCAGGATCATTCCCCCGCCTGTGGCCACCACAGCGCCAGGGGCGCTTACCTGGCGCAGGGTTGCTGCCTCGTGTTGGCGAAAGCCCTCCCAGCCCTCCTGTTCCACCACTTCAGCTATGCTCCGGCCCAGTGTGGCCTCCAGGCGCTGATCGGTATCCACAAATTCATAGCCCAATGCCTTGGCCAAAGCCCGGCCAAGGGTCGTTTTACCGGAAGCGCGCGCCCCGATAAGAAAAACCGTCTGCCGCATTCCCCTCCCCTCATCTGCCGGGATTACAACGCCAATGAGGCTTTCCGGCACCGGCACCAGAGATTCTATTCCGCCTTACATAGAATTATCAGATAACAATATAAAAAAGGCTTGTCAGGCATCCCTGTTTAGGCTAGTTACTTTCTCTGCAGCGCGGAGAGGTGTCCGAGCTGGCCGAAGGAGCACGATTGGAAATCGTGTATACCCGAAAGGTATCGGGAGTTCGAATCTCCCCCTCTCCGCCACATTTTTCAGGCCTGGCAGTTTTGCCAGGCTTTTTTTTGCTCTGGCACCGGTACCCCGTTAACAGTGTCAGAAAAACAGCCCACCGCCAACAAAAATACAAAGGCCGGGTCAACCGCCGTGTACGGTTGACCCGGCCTTTTTTACAGCGTGTATGCAGATCAGGCCAGTGCCTGCAGCAGAAGCAACGCTACAATGTTGATGATCTTGATCATGGGGTTCACTGCCGGGCCTGCCGTATCTTTATACGGGTCTCCCACAGTGTCGCCGGTAACAGCGGCCTTGTGGGCCTCAGAGCCTTTGCCGCCATGATGCCCATCTTCAATATATTTTTTGGCGTTATCCCAGGCGCCACCGCCGGAAGTCATGGAGATGGCCACAAACAGGCCCGTAACAATAGTACCCATGAGCATAGCGCCCAACGTGGCAAAAGCAGCGCTTTGCCCGGCAAAAACATCAATAATCCAGTATACCACTACCGGTGCAAATACAGGCAGAATGGATGGGAGGATCATTTCACGAATGGCAGCTTTAGTCAGCATATCCACCGCCGTGCCGTAATCGGGCTTGCCGGTACCTTCCATGATTCCAGGGATTTCGCGGAACTGACGGCGTACTTCCACCACTACGGCTGAACCGGCCCGGCCCACTGCCTTCATGCCCATGGAACCGAATAGATAGGGAAGCAGCCCGCCAATAAACAATCCCACCAGAACGTACGGATCCTGCAGGGAGAAGGTCACATTAAGATCAGGGAAAAAGCGACCCAGATCCTGCGTATAACAGGCAAACAGCACCAGTGCGGCCAGGCCGGCCGATCCAATAGCATAGCCTTTGGTAACAGCCTTGGTGGTGTTGCCCACAGCATCAAGAGCATCGGTAACATCGCGCACTTCGCCGGGCAGGTTGGACATTTCGGCAATACCGCCGGCATTATCAGTAACCGGGCCGTAGGCATCCAAGGCAACGATCATTCCCGCCAGGGCAAGCATGGTGGTAGCGGCAATAGCAATGCCAAACAGGCCTGCGTTACTGTAAGAGAACAGAATCCCAATGCTGATGATAATCACCGGCAAGGCTGTAGATTCCATGGACACGGCAAGGCCCTGAATAACGTTGGTTCCATGTCCGGTGGCAGAGGCCTGGGCAATGCTGCGCACGGGGCGGTACGCTGTGGAAGTGTAGTACTCAGTTATCCAGACCAGAAGTGCCGTAATCACAAGCCCGGTAAGCGCGCAGACCAGCAGATTAACCACACCGAATGGCCGCCCCTGCAAGGTCATTTCCGGAGCACCCCAGAACAGGAAAATACTTACAATAATGATCAGTACGGCAGAAGCGCCGCCGGCAACGGAGAGCCCGCGGTACAGAGCCTTCATAATATTTTTATCCTCGCCCAGGCGCACGTATTTTGTGCCCACTACCGAGCCGACAATGCACACGCCACCGATCAGCAGGGGATACATCATCATCAACTGCTGCAATTCACCGGAAAAATAAATGGCCGCCAGCAGCATGGTGGCAACCACCGTAACCGCATAGGTTTCAAACAGATCCGCAGCCATCCCGGCGCAGTCACCGACATTATCCCCCACATTATCGGCAATAACGCCGGGGTTGCGCGGGTCATCTTCCGGGATACCGGCCTCAACCTTACCTACCAAGTCAGCCCCTACATCAGCACCCTTGGTGAAAATACCACCGCCAAGACGGGCAAAAATGGAGATCAGGGATGCGCCAAAGCTTAAGGCCACCAGGGCTTCCAGCAATGTTTTCTGATCTACGCCGCAAACATTCAGCAAACCGTAGTACACAATCACACCCAGCAGGCCCAGCCCCACCACCAGCAGGCCCGTAACCGATCCGGCCTGGAAGGCCAAATTCAGCGCGGGGACCAACCCCTGTCGGGCGGCTTCCGTGGTACGGATATTGGCGCGGACAGACACATTCATGCCAATAAAGCCAGCCAGGCCGGAAAGCACAGCTCCAAGGATAAAGCCAATCGCAACCAGGCCGGAAAGAGCCCATGTCAGCAGAACTGCCACAATAACGCCCACAATGGCAATTGTGCGATACTGGCGCTTCAGATAGGCCTGGGCGCCTTCCTGAATGGCGCCGGCAATTTTTTGCATCTCTTCTGTGCCGGCCGGTGCTGCAAATACGCGCTTTGACGTGGTGTACGCGTAGTAGAGGGCGAAAAGCCCGCAGGCCAATACCACAATAAATGACAACATCTAACAACCCCGCTTATCAATTAAAAGTGCCTTCAGCCATGTAACGCCCCGAAGGTATACAGGCATTCACTGCCTTTGCACGGGTCAGAAAAGGATACCAGGCTGAACCGTTAACCATACAAACGAATTGGCGAATGCTACCCAAAAAGCGCCCGCCTGGCAAGCATAAGAAGTATCCGCCAGCTTCTTTCTAAAATTTCTCCTTCTGCGGACGGGTATTGATTCAGATTGTCCCCCTGCCCGGGCGGCCATATTCGCGGAAGCAGGGTTATGACAGGCAGGTAACCTCTTGTTCTTTCCCATGCTATCCGGTATAGGTAAGCCTGCCGACGGAGAGGTAGCGAAGTGGCCGTAACGCGCGCGACTCGAAATCGTGTTATCGGTTAACAGCCGGTACGTGGGTTCGAATCCCACCCTCTCCGCCAGATGTTTCTGACCCGTTGTTTTTCAGCGGGTCGCTTTCAGGATGGCCTGAAAGTTCAGGGTCACGTATTCTGTCTTCCTCCGTCAGGCATACACCTCCTGACCTCATCCTGCCATGAAAAAAGCAACTTTCACCTTTCGCTGCCGGCTGACGGGCGCGGGAATCTTTTCCGCCTACAAGGGTTCCATGCTGCGGGGAAGTCTTGGTACCTTCCTCAGGAAAACATGCTGCACGATTCGCCGGCAGCCGTGCAACAGCTGCGCGCTTGCCCCGCATTGCGCTTTTCCCATGCTCTTTATCGGGAAAAACGCCGCACGCGGTGGGGCTGCCTTTCCCCTGCCTCCGCCCTACTGCATCACGGCGGCGGATACAGAAAAAACATTCTATGATCGGGGTGAGTGCTTTACCTTTGATCTCACCCTGTTTTCCTACGCTGTAGGTTATCTGCCCTATTTCGTCCACGCCATTACCCTTACAGGAAGAAACGGCATGGGCAGGACCAGCGATGAGACCCGTGGAACCTTCGAGATCGAGGATATTCTCTATCAGGGACTCTCGATCTTCAACAGGGAAGAACAGCGGATAGCCGTTCCGGAAGGAGAGGATCTTTTGCTGCCCCGCTGGAACGCTTCCGCACCCGGTTTCGGAACGCTTCTTGTCACCATGCAGACTCCCTGCCGCTTCAAGGCGGACAACCGCCTTTCTTCCGATCTCCCGTTCCGCCGACTCTTCGATCTCATCCTGCGCCGCATACGCGCCCTTTGGGCCCTCGATGACGAGGCCGTCCGCTTCGACAGCTTCTTCACCATGCTGGATCGGGCGGACGCCGTCGCCACAGTGGAAAACCACCTTTTCTGGAAGGACTGGACACGCTACTCTTCCCGACAGAAGGCTTCCATGCAGCTCGGCGGGGTTCAGGGAAGCGTGCGCTATTATGGAGATTTAGCCACCTTCCTGCCCTTCCTCGAAATGGCGAAGAATCTGCATATCGGCAAACAGACCAGCTTTGGCCTCGGCCGGATAACCTTCACATGGAATCCTGATGAAAAAGATACTGATAGCCCTGTGCGGTAAAACCCCACAGATCATCACGGAAACACTATACGCCCTGCACCTGCGGCAATCCTTCCCCGATCGCGTTGTCATCCTGACCACGGATGCAGGCCGCGCCCTGTGCCTGGATCGGCTCCTCCATCCCGAACACGGCAGACTGCCTGCGCTTCTGCAAGGCCTCCGGCGCGTTGCACCCTGCCTTCTCCGCGCGAAAAATATCCTTACCCCGCCGGGGACAGATCCGGTAACGGACATCCATACGGAGGAAGACAGCCGCCGCTTCCTTGAACTGTGCCTGAAGACGGTATTCACGCTGAGCCGGGATTCCGGGTGCGAGATCATCTTCTCCATCGCGGGCGGGAGAAAAACCATGAGTGCGGCGCTGGTACTGGCGGCGCAGTGTTACGCGCGCCCCCAGGATTCCATGTTTCACATCCTTGTGCCCCAGGAACTGGAAGCCGATCCGTTTTTTCTATCCGGAGGACGCGCGGGGCGGCAGGGCGCTCATACTCACTCCCCTGCCCTTCTTTCGGATGCGGGAGCATCTCCCTGCCGGTTTCCTGCGCTCTCCGGCAACGCTGGAAACCCTGAGCTACGTGTGCGTCCCAAAACAGCCGCTGCAAATCTCGCTCGATCTGGACGCGCGCACGCTTTTCTGCATGGATCGAAGCCTGTGTCTCCCGCCGGCAATGTTCGCTGTATACGCCTTCTTCGCCTCTCAGAAGCCCGCCTGCCCTCCCAATACCGGCATCTGCCCCGAGGACTGTTCCGTCTGCGTCATGGCCTGGCCCGGCATAGCCGCAAAACTGGATGAAATTCTCCGAATATATAAAAGGGTGGAAGGAAGGACTCCGGCACGGGGTCAAAAGGGAATACTGCATCTGTCCGCCTCAAATTTCAGAATCACTCTATCGAAACTACGAAAAACGATGATACAGGCTTTCGGTCCGGTAACGGGAAGGCGCCTAAGCATCGCCTCCGTACAGCGGGAAAACGGTGTGGGATACTGCCTGCTCATCCCGAGGGCGCAAATTTTTATCAAATCGCAACGTTGCGACTGTTGACGGTTTCTCTCAGATATTCATAATGACCGTATACTCATTCACAGGAGGGCTTATGGGACAGCCGGAACAGCGGGCAGTCATCGTACTGGCCGCACTCCTCCACGACATCGGCAAATTCGCCCAGCGCGCAGGCGCCCCGTACAGTCAGGATCTCGAACAGGAATACTGCCCGGGCGGTAAAACCCACAGGCATGTGCTCTACACAGACTATTTTATGGAGCACCAGCTTCCCCTGCCGCCTGAGATCGAACCCCTGCGCAGCAAACTTGCCCGCATGGCCTCGGCACATCAC
Organism: uncultured Lawsonia sp.; assembly: GCA_964425055.1. GTDB lineage: Bacteria > Desulfobacterota > Desulfovibrionia > Desulfovibrionales > Desulfovibrionaceae > Bilophila. Next base: position 17,591 of record CAYRKU010000020.1, read on the forward strand.
CGGGCCAACAGTGAGTCGCGGGAAGAACTCTGCATACAGGAAGCGGATCGCCTTTCCGCAGGCGGCGACAGGATCCAGGGCGAGAGCGGCGGGAACTGGTCCAGTGCGCGCATGGAAAACATTTTCTCTCAGGTACACCTGCGCCTGCACAACCTGGAAGACACGCCGCTCCGCTATAAACTTCAGGCTCTGGACGCGGAGGGAACGCCCCTCTTCCCCGTGGATCGGGCAGAGGCGCAGAAGACCACATACGAAGATCTCTACGCAGCCTTTCTCGCGGATCTGAATAAATGGGATCACGGCGTCCCCTGCAGCCTGGGTGTGGAACACTATCTTCACTCTCTCCAGACTCTGATCGAGCGCTTCACCTGGTGCATCCCATCCGCAACCAACACTAAAGCCGATATTTCCCTCTTCGACCACAGTTATACCACGGCGGCCATAGCGCAGGCTCTGTACTGCGGCACGCAGGAGAACAGCAGGCTCAAGCAGACGCCGCTCCTGATCCTCGGCGGAGAACTTTCGGGCATTCAGAATTTCATCTTCGGACAGGGCGAACAGGGAGACCGCGGAGCCAGCAAACTGCTGCGGGCGCGTTCCTTCAGTCTGCAGATGCTCACACGATCCATCTGGATGGTACTTCTGGATCGCTGCGGTCTGAGCTCCACGGCGCGCATCATGGATGCCGGCGGGCGCTTCATTCTTCTGCTGCCCGATACGCCTTCCGTTCGCAAAATTACCGCCGAGGTCACAGAACAGGCCATGCGCCATGTGCTGAAATACTATAACGGCATTCTGCGCGTCACTTTCGCCGCACAGGAACTGACGGCGGAAGATCTGAAGATAGACAGCTTCCACATTGTTTTCCGGCAGATGAACGAAAAACTGGAAAGGGAGAAACTGCGCCCCTTCGCACCGCTTCTGGAAAAGGGTTTGTCACCGATCATCGGCATTAAAAGCAGCGATTATGCGGAACACGGCGCCTGCCCCTACTGCGGCATCCGCCCCGATGCGGGCGATGGCGAAGGCTGCCGCATCTGCTCTTCGCTCATCCA
>CAYRKU010000021.1:0-1515 GCA_964425055.1 uncultured Lawsonia sp.
TTTTGTCCAGCCAGCAGCAAGAATGATACTCGACTGGTGCTTCGGATAACGCCATTCCTGCAAAAGACGCAGCACAACTTTGTTTTTCCGGCAGGATACCACTTGAAAACGCCCTTCCCGGCCGTTGCCGTCCAGCACTCGCACCTCTTCCTGCTCTCGAATACGTAAAACCCGAGTTAGGTGATGGCTTTCTGCTGCACCCAGTTCATACGGTTCCCGCCATGCCGTGGGAGGCATGAAAAACGTCCGCACATCATACCAATCCGGTGGCGCGGGAATATTCTGTCTGTTGTCCATATGCACCTTCCGCTGATTTACGCCAGTGCGCTTTTGCGTGATTTCTGAATAGAAGAAAATTCATCACGCAGTCTGATGAGCTTACGATAATTTTTCCGGATTTTCCGCCCAGTTGCCGAAAGTTTCTCTTCCGAAACCTGAATATAGCTTCTGAGAAGATAGCAATTATCCAAAATCTTTTCCACATAGCTCAGCACATTCTGCACCAACGGTTCAAAATAATTTGCAAATTCAAATTTCAAATCGCGCAGCAGGGCCACTGTTTCACTGAGCATACGCGCGTAGGAAGGGCGTTCACCCCGGTAATTTCTGCAAATAATATCTTCAAGGCAACGCACAGTACTCGCCTGCCGAATATATGATACTTGGCAAGAACTTCATGATGCAATTCCGGCATCATGGCAAATGCTTCCTGATTAGCCTCATCCTGCAGGTACGTATCCAATACTTTGATGATAGTTGTGTAAAACTCGTTGCTATACCCGATAATACGGCGCTGATGTTTGGACAGCCAGGCAAAAAGAAACTTCAACCTTTTCTCCTCCGTATCCGTATGTTCGACAAGCTCGGTCCGTTTATACACTATACGACCCGCGTATTCGCCGCGGATAATGTCATTGAGCAGGAGGATCATCGTACTGGTATCCCTGAGCAGATTGACACCGGAAAGAACAGTTCCAGTCAACGAATGAATGATTTCTTGTGCTTCTACAGAAAGGGCACGGTCCTGCCGGACATTATCGGCATTAAAACGATGCTGTTTGTACAGCAGACGGGCAATAACCACACGCCTGTCTCTGTCTGCAAAAAGCCCCCTTCATCGCAGATGCGTAACAGCTCTTTCTTGTTCTGGATCTAGGCTCACCAGCGCGATCTTTTCCACACGGGGATAGCGCCAGCGCTCGCCATGATTCCAGATGGTTGTGATTGTCCGGTCAGACTGTAACAACGCGAATCAAAAAGCGTTTCCCCGCCCGGTACAATTTACGGCCCCAAAGGGCTGCGGACGTTCTGCACTCAGAGGCAATAGGAAAGCCGTATGGCTCCATAAGGAGCTGATATACAACTTGTCGGTTGCGCTCGTACATTTTGTTATCATCAATTTTAAATTTCCCTATCCGCAAACCAACCGCTTAAGTTTCCCATCAATATCAGAAGGGAACGAATCAAAACCCGGCCAGATGAAAATGCCCGGACATATCATGCGCAAAAACGTGA
>CAYRKU010000021.1:1525-18144 GCA_964425055.1 uncultured Lawsonia sp.
CCGATCAATATTCAGCAGATATGGCAACAAGGTAGGATAATAATCCAGCATGGCAGTATCCACTTTTCGAAACTGATCCTGCAATTTTTTGGGAATACGGTTTAAAAATGCCTGCACATTTTAGCAATGACGTGCGTTTCCAGAGGGCAGGAATCCCCTTCCCCAACACCAATACCGTTCACTACAGGATGCAGGATATCATATTGAAAACTTTCATTAAAAATTGAAAGAGGCCGCTCAAACGCCACCAGGGAAAAGCCCGGCAGCCAAGGGTATTCCCAAAGCTCTCCTTCAAAGAAGGGCAACAGATCCCGCGCATCCATCAACGGATAATCCGGCCGTTCACAAAAAGGCTTGGCAGACAATAGCGGATATGTACCGCATCAAGAAATGCTTTGATTCTGCTCAGGGAAGATATAAACACAATATCGGAAAGGCCGACCGTGGATGCGCAGAGGAACTTTCCCTGACTAAAAGCTGTTTCCCATAATAAAGGCATACGTGGTCTCGCTTCTTCCGTTACGGTCAAGGCCTGCGCCTGTATTTAGGTACGACAAGTATATGCGATTAGTTCCAAGCAAACAACCGTATTTTGTGACTTCAAGCTTTTGCTGCACTTCTCAAAAGCAGCCCACGATGCTTTGGCAGGCCTCCTTGTACCTTCGAGATGAATTCTCGAAAAAATATTATCGGTAGTGAGTTAGCTGTATACAGGCGAGTCATTACCAAAGTTTATTTCCATAGAATATATTTACACTTGGCATACTCCGTATCCGTACGTATAGTTGTTCAAAGGAATATATCTGCACGATGGCCACAACAGGCTGCCAGACGGCAACAGAGAGAAAAAATATGGAAGTGATCAGTGAAAAGATGCGTTCTGCTATCGAAAACGGTTCCTGGATTCGCCGTATGTTCGAAGCGGGGATTCAACTCAAACAACAATATGGTGAAGACGCCGTATGTGATTTCAGCCTCGGCAATCCAGATCTGCCGCCGCCACCGGCAGTGGGTACCGCCCTGCGTTCCTTTGCTGCCCATGTGAACGAACCCTTCAGCCTAGGCTACATGCCCAATGCCGGTTTTGCCTGGGCCCGCGAAAAGCTGGCTGAATATCTCTCCAACGAGCAGGGTATCCGCCTGGCTGCCGGAGATGTGATTCTTACCTGTGGTGCAGCTGGTGCCCTCAACGCGCTGTTCAAAGCCATTCTTGAACCCGGCGATGAAGTGCTTTCCGTTACTCCCTATTTTGTGGAATACCGCTTCTACGCGGGCAATCATGGCGGTGTCTTCCGTACGGTTCCTTCCCTGCCGGATACATTCGGGCTGGATATTGATGCCTTGGCCGCAGCCATCACGGCCAAAACCCGTGCCATGATCATCAATTCACCAAACAATCCTACCGGTGCAGTATACACCAGAGCGGAGTTGGAAGCTCTGTCTGCAGTACTGGCCCAGGCTTCACAGCGCAACGACCGCCCCGTTTATCTTATTGCAGATGAACCGTACCGCTTTCTTACATTTGATGGCATTTGTGTGCCCAATCTGCTGCCCATGTACCCGTATACGGTTATAGCTAGCTCCTTTTCAAAAAATCTTTCTCTCGCGGGGGAGCGACTGGGTTATCTTGCCATTTCTCCCCTTTTTGCAGAGCGTAGTCAGCTTGCCGCGGCCATCACCCTGGCCAACCGCATTTTGGGGTTTGTCAACCCGCCGGTTATCGGACAACACATTATGACCGGGGCGTTAGGAGCACAGGTAGATGTAAGCGTGTATGCGCGGCGCCGCAAAATGATGGCCGAAATTCTGCAGGACGCGGGCTATGAATTCCAGTTACCGCACGGTGCGTTCTATTTCTTCCCCAAGGCACCAGGCGGGGACGATATTGATTTTGTCAGTAAACTGGCTGACGAACGCATTCTGGCGGTTCCCGGGTCCGGCTTTGGCGGCCCCGGGCATTTCCGCCTTTCCTTTTGTGTAAACGATGATGTCATCAGCCGATCGGCAGAGGGCTTCAAACGTGTTTTTGCCCGATGAGATGATGCACAGTTCAACTGGCAAAAGCTATCTAGCTCCAGCCTGCATCTCTATATATTGACAAATTGTAAGCAGGAAGATAAATAATCCGATTCACGGAGCGTTTATGACAGCATATGAAGTACCATTGAACACACTCGGCAAAGAGGTCCGGACCGTTACTGTCGACGATCAATCTGTATGGACAGACCCCATCGCCGAATGTGGTATGGACTGCCGCGTCATAGAACCTCTGTCCGGCAAGGTAACCCTACTGCCCCAGGACGGGGGCTGCCTTGTGCGTGGAGAGCTGAAGGGCAAGATTGCCCTGCCCTGCAACCGGTGCATGGAAGATGCAGTACTGGCTATAAACGACACTTTTACCAGTTTTGAACCGTACCCGGGGCCTGACGATGAGGGTCAGAAAACTACTGCTGACAGCAGTGTTGACAGCCTGATCCTCAAAAGAAATGCTGGCGGTGTGCCAATATTAAATCTGTCTGGGCTACTTTGGGAAGAATTTGTTCTTTCCCTACCCATAAAACCCCTCTGCAGAGACAACTGCAAGGGCCTGTGCCCCCAATGCGGAAAAAACCTGAATGAAGGCCCCTGCTCCTGCGTGCAGGAAGAGGGGGATCCACGTATGGCCGCTCTGCATGGAGTCACATTGAAAAGAAACTGAGCAGCGATCGGCTTCCTTGTCTTTTGCACAGATCCGCATTAGATAGGCAACGCCTTTGCCGGACAATATAAACCATAATCGGCACCCTGCCGAATTGAAGGAGAGTCGCCATGGCCGTACAGCAAAGCAGAAAATCCCATTCCCAAAAAGGCATGCGCCGTTCGCACGATCGTATCGCCACACCCACTGTTGTGTACTGCACCTGTGGAGCACCTACAGTGCCTCATGCAGTCTGCCCCAGCTGCGGCACCTATCACGGCCGCCAGGTTGTTGAACAGAAGACCAACGATGACCAACAATAAACAAATAACTATCGCTGTTGATGCCATGGGAGGAGATATAGGTCCTTCCGTGGTGATCCCCGGAGCCATTGAGGCAGCCCGGCAAACAGGTGCCAAGATATTCCTTGTGGGCAATGAGGCGATCCTTAATGAACAACTTACCGCCCTTGCTCCGAGCGGTGTTGACCTGGAAATTGTCCCTGCTGCTGAAGTAGCAGGGATGAACGAAAAGCCTTCAGATATTCTCCGGCGCAAAAAAAACGCGTCCATCCAGGTAGCATGCCGCCTGGTGAGAGAAGGTGTTGCAGATGGCGTAGTAAGCGCCGGTCATTCGGGCGCTTCGGTTGCCTGTGGAATGTTTATCATGGGACGTATTCATGGTGTGGAGCGCCCGGCGCTTGCTTCGGTCTTGCCTACTGAAAAAAAGCCGGTTGTGCTGCTTGATGTCGGCGCAACTGTTGACTGCAAACCACACAATATTTTTCAATTTGGCCTGATGGGCAGCGCCTTTGCTACGGATATTCTGGCCCGGGAAAATCCCATTGTGGGCCTGATGAGTATTGGCGAGGAAGAAGGCAAAGGCAACTCACAGGTAAAAGAAGCCTATGAATTGCTGAAGATGGCGCAAAATCTCAATTTTATCGGAAATATCGAAGGCCGTGACATTTTTACTGGAGATGTTGACGTAGCAGTGTGCGATGGCTTTGTGGGCAACGTGGCCTTAAAATTAAGTGAGGGGTTGGCCACATCCCTTGGCCGTGTACTCAAGCGCGAGCTGCTGAGAACCGGTATATTGCCAAAATTGGGTACTATGCTTGCCCATTCAGCACTTAAACGGTTTGCAAAAATTGTTGATTACGCCGAATACGGTGGTGCCCCTTTGCTGGGCCTGAAGAGTATTTCCATAGTCTGCCACGGCCGTTCCAATGCCAAGGCCATATGCAGTGCCACAAAAATGGCCATTCTTTTTGTAGAAAAACGAACCAACGAACGACTGATCAACGCCATCAGTGCTAACGAAGAACTCACAAGTTACGGGCGTTCCTGTTAACCCCGTTACATTACGGACACAGCATGACAGCTATTCATATTCTGGGTTTTGGGGCATATACGCCTGAACGGCGCATCAGTAATGCAGAGCTGGCCAGCCTTGTGGACACTGATGATGAATGGATTGTCAGCAGATCCGGCATCAGGGCCAGGCATGTACTTACAGACGGAGAACAGAATTCCGATGCGGGAACAAAGGCAGCCCTACAAGCTCTGCAGGACGCTGATATAGCCCCCGAGGTCATCACCCATGTACTGACATCCACCTGCACGCCGGATTATCTATGTTGCCCAAGCACCGCCTGTATTATCAGCAGTAACCTGGGCATCCACGGGAAAATGGCCTTTGATATCAGTGCTGCCTGCTCTGGCTTTGTTTACGGATTGGATGTGGCCCGTGGTTTGCTGAAACTCACACCTCAGGCAAAAATTCTTCTTGTGGCTACTGAGGCTTTGAGCCGTCGCATCAACTGGCAGGATCGAGGGACGAGCGTCTTGTTTGGCGATGGAGCCGGGGCAGTTGTTCTGTCTGCCGAAAAAAATGGCGGAAAAGCGGAAGTGCAGGACGTGCTATGCCGCGCTGACGGTGTGCAGCACCCACTACTTACAGTAGGGGGCGGCTCCTCCCGGCGGTATGATCCGGGAGATCCGATACAGCCTGATTTTTATATTCAGATGCGGGGTCGCGAAGTATTTAAAGCGGCAGTGCGTAGCTTAACGGCCATCTGCCGTGAACTGCTTGAAAAAAATAACCTTACGATAGACGATGTGGATCTGTTTATCCCCCACCAGGCCAATTTACGGATCATTGAGGCGGTAGGATCCCGCTTGGGCATGGAGCACAGTCGAATTTTTGTCAATGTGGACGAGCACGGCAACACCTCTGCTGCATCTATTCCACTTGCCTTACACGAGGCACTATGTGCAGGGAAAATACAACCAGGGATGCGTGTATTGCTCAGCACCTTTGGCGGCGGGTTCACCTGGGCTGCGGCTCTGCTACGGTTCTGAATTGAGTTTTTTCCGTTCCTGAGGTAGAAACAAAAGAACATATAAGGCAAACGTATGAGTGAACCACTTTCCACCGCTCTGATTACCGGAGCTTCACGGGGAATCGGGCGAACCACTGCAGAAGTTTTAGCCCGAAAAGGCTATCAAACCTATATAACTTATGTCAGCAAAGCTGAAGAAGCTGCTGCTGTTGTCAGCAGCATCCTTGCCGCAGGCGGCAGCGCCCGGGCGTTTCAGCTGGATGTGAGCAATGCGGAAGCTGTAGAGATCTTCTTTAAAAGTCACATCAAAGATCAGGTACGGCTTGATGTACTGGTAAATAATGCGGGCATCACCAAAGATGCTCTGCTGCTGCGCATGAAAAATGATGATTTTGACCGTGTGATCCAAACCAATCTTAAAGGAGCTTTTACTTGTTTAAGGGAGGCAGCCAAAATTATGAGCAGGCAGCGCTACGGCAGAATCATCAATATTGCCTCGGTGGTTGGACAGATGGGAAATGCCGGGCAAATCAACTATACCGCTGCCAAGGCAGGCCTGATTGGGATGACCAAATCCGCAGCCAAAGAGCTAGGGGCCCGCAATATTACGGTTAACGCCGTTGCCCCTGGTTTTATTGAAACCGATATGACAGCAGATCTGTCCCCTGAGATCCGTGAACGCTACGCATCATCTATCCCCCTGCAACGCCTTGGTACACAGGAAGATGTGGCACAGGCAGTAGCATTTTTGGCTTCCCGGGAAGCAGGGTATATTACAGGACAGGTACTTGCCGTAAACGGCGGGATGTACTGTTAAATATTTGCCCCGCACTGTACCTGTACTGGTGCAGGGCGCATGTGTTGGAATAAATGTACCTTTTAATGGTATGTTTCCCTGAACGAATAAACAATGGCAAGGAGTCCCAGATGTCCGCAGAAGAACAAGTTAAAAAAATTATTATGGAACAGCTCGGTGTTTCTGCCGAAGAAGTAACGCCCGAAGCATCTTTTGTTGAAGACCTCGGTGCGGACTCGCTGGATCTGACTGAACTGATCATGGCTATGGAAGAAAAATTTGACATTGAAATCGCTGATGAAGATGCTCAGAAGATTCTCAAAGTCAAGGATGCCATCGACTACGTGGAAACCCATACAAGCTGATACAGGTACTGTGACAGCTAAAAATATGGCCGTTTGACGGGTACATCCGCAGCGCTGCCGCCGGGCCGAATTTTGAACGGGCGTCTTGTGACAGGTTTCATAAGGCGCTCACGCACTTTTTTCATCGAGGGTTGTACATGAGCCGCAAACGCATTGTTGTAACCGGCCTTTCTGCACTGTCGCCTTTGGGCGGCACTGTGGACGAGAGCTGGAAAAATCTTCTGGCCGGCAAATCGGGCATTGCGCCCATAACACTGTTTGACGCTACCGGATTTGACTCCCGTATTGCCGGAGAAGTTAAAGGTTTTACCCCCGAAGTGTATTCCATATCGGCCAAACAGGCCCGACGTATGGATCGCTTTGTGCAGTTTGCGGTAGCCGCCGGCAACATGCTGCTGCAGGACTCAGGGCTTGCCATCACTGACAGCAATGCCGACAGGGTAAGTGTTATCCTGGGGGTAGGCCTGGGTGGGTTGCACACTATTGAAGTGTTCCATTCCAAACTTGTGCAGTCCGGGCCAAACAAAGTGTCTCCATTCATGATCCCCATGTTAATTTCCAATATGGCACCGGGGCAGGTGGCCATCACCACCGGGGCAAAAGGCCCTAATATGGTGCTTACCAGTGCCTGTGCATCAGGCACACACGCCATAGCAACCTCCTACAGCGAATTGCTCCTAGGCCGCTGTGATGCCTGCATCACCGGTGGAGTGGAAGCAACCATAACCCCTATGGGCATTTCCGGCTTCACCTCCATGAAAGCCCTATCCACTGCCCATAATGATGACCCGGAGCATGCATCCCGCCCCTTTGACAAAACCCGCGATGGCTTTGTTATGGGTGAAGGAGCAGGCTTTTTGATGTTGGAAACTCTGGATCATGCCTTGGCACGTGGCGCCCGTATCTATGCTGAAATTGTGGGCGTTGGTGCCTCTGGAGATGCCTTCCATATGACAGCCCCTCGTGATGATGCCGAAGGGATGATTGCTGCCATGCGCCGTGCCATTACCGACGCAGGGGTTGCGCCGGAACAGATATTTCATATCAACGCGCACGCCACATCCACCCAACTGGGTGATATCTGTGAAACCAATGCAATCAAACAGGTATTTGGGCAACATGCAAACGATATAGCTATTGTTGCAACCAAATCTCAGACAGGTCATCTACTGGGTGCAACCGGTGGTATTGAGGCTGTCTTCTCCGTGCTGACACTCCATACGGGTATTGTCCCCGGCACAGCCAATTATACCACTCCGGATCCGGAATGCGACCTAAACTACATGATTAACGGGCCTAAAAAGCTTGATCCGGAATACGCGCTGTCCAATTCCTTTGGTTTTGGTGGAACCAATGGAAGCCTACTGTTCAAAAAATATTCTGCCTGATTTCTGAACGGCGGTGCTGATACCGCCCCGGAGAACAAGTGATGGATCACATTCTGCTTGAAGATCCCGAACTGGCACAGACCATTGCTCTGGAAAGCGAACGGCAGATGAGCAAACTTGAGCTCATCGCTTCGGAAAATTTCACCTCTGCGGCAGTACGGGAAGCCCAGGGAAGCATCCTGACACACAAATATGCAGAAGGATATCCGGGCAAACGCTATTACGGCGGCTGCGAATTTGTGGATATGGTGGAAAACCTTGCCATAGACAGGGCTAGGCAGTTGTTTGGCTGTTCCTACGCCAATGTACAGCCTCATTCGGGCAGTCAGGCCAATATGGCGGCCTATTTTGCCCTACTCCAGCCCGGAGATACCATTTTGGGGATGAACCTTTTCCATGGCGGACATTTGACCCACGGCAGCCCGGTGAACTTTTCCGGCAGACTGTTCAAGGTGATTTCTTACGGGGTACACCGTGAAACAGGCATTATAGACTATGCAGAAGTGCAACGCCTGGCCCGGGAGCATCGCCCGGCAGTGATCGTTGCCGGAGCAAGCGCCTACCCCCGCACTATTGATTTTGCCCGCTTTCGGGCTATTGCTGATGAAGTGGGTGCCAGACTTATGGTGGATATGGCCCATATCGCCGGACTGATTGCCGCAGGACTGCATCCTTCACCCATAGACCATGCACATATTACCACCACCACAACGCATAAAACTCTGCGCGGCCCCAGAGGCGGGATGCTGCTTTCGGGCGATGACTATGCAAAAGCGTTGAACAGCCAAATATTCCCGGGCACTCAAGGCGGACCGCTCATACATGTGATTGCGGCCAAGGCAGTGGCCTTTGGGGAAGCGCTCAAACCCCGCTTCAAAACGTACCAACAGCAAGTACTGAACAACGCCAAAGCGCTTGCCGAAGAACTGGTAAACGCAGGATTTGATCTGGTATCCGGCGGAACCGACAATCATCTACTGCTGGTTGACCTTACAAATAAAAATATTACCGGAAAAGATGCTGAACACGCATTGGATGCTGCCGGGATTACGGCAAACAAAAATACCATTCCTTTTGAAACCCTCTCTCCCTTCGTAACATCGGGCATACGCCTAGGCACTCCGGCTTTAACCACCCGAGGGTTGAAAGAAGGCGATTTCCGGCGTGTTGCCGGATGGATCAATGCGGCCATCGCCTGTATCGACAATGAAACACGGCTTGCAGAACTGCGTACAGAAGTAAGTAACTTTGCACGCCAGTTCCCTCTATTTGCCTGGTAAAAAAATACAGACAGATGGGCAGGCGCTGTACCTCGAATAAAAGATGTTACCGCAGCTTCCAAAGGAACCCAATATGCATCGTGTTGCCTGGCCCGACTATTTCATGAACATCACACATCTGGTGGCGGAGCGCTCCACCTGCCTGCGCCGTCATGTCGGGGCTATTGCCGTAAAAGACAAACGGATTTTGGCCACGGGCTATAACGGTGCGCCATCAAATGTGGCGCATTGTCTTACCGTAGGCTGCCTGCGGGAACAGCTTGAGGTGCCTTCCGGCCAGAGGCATGAAATCTGCCGTGGGCTGCATGCGGAACAGAACGTAATCGTTCAGGCTGCAGTGCATGGTATTTCTCTAAACGGTGCAGAACTGTACTGTACGCATCAACCATGTATCATCTGCTCAAAAATGCTCATTAATTGTGGTGTGAATAAAATCTGGTACGCACTGGGCTATCCCGATCCTCTCGCACTGCAATTGCTTGAAGAAGCGGGCATTGTTTTGGAACAGCGTAATCTTGCTGCCATTACACCGCAGGTCTGACATGGTCTGCAGACAGATGGCTGCCGGGGTACACGAATGATTGACGCATTAATGCGTGAAGCAATCACACTTGCCGAACAGGGGCGGTGGAAAACTGCCCCAAACCCCACTGTGGGTGCCCTGCTGGTTCGCGACGGTGCTGTGGTAGCCCGCGGCTGGCATACTGCTTTCGGCAAAGACCATGCTGAGGTGGAATGCCTGGCAGATGCGGCAGCCAAAGGGGTAAACCCTGCATTATGTACCATGGTTGTAACACTTGAACCGTGTAACCATTATGGCAAAACACCTCCGTGCACTGAAGCCATCATTTCTGCTGGTATTCGGCATGTGGTTATAGGGTTGCCCGATCCCAATCCACAGGCTTCAGGCGGAGCAAAACGTCTGATTGATGCCGGTGTACAGGTGGAAATGGGCATCTGTACAAACGAATGCCGAGATCTGGTATCCGATTTTATTGTATGGCAAACCACCCGTCGGCCCTATGTCATCCTGAAACTGGCCATGACGCTTGATGGCCGCATAGCCACCCGCACTGGCCACTCGCGCTGGATCAGCTCTGTAGCCTCCCGGCAGGCAGTCCATACTCTGCGCGCCAATGTGGGCATGGCAGGGGGATCTGTTCTTATTGGGGGAAATACACTGTATATGGATAACCCCCGGCTTACGGCGCGTATTCCTCATGTGGTGCAGCAACCGGCAGCTGCTGTCATTACTTCACGGATTCCGGGCAGCAATTCTTTGTTCCTGCTTCAAAACCGACCAGCAGAAACCATTTTCCTTACCACCACAGCCAGTGCGGCAACACCCCGGGCGGCACAACTGCGGGAACGTGGTATCCGTATTTTCGGCCTGGATGGCTGGCAGGCCAATACCGGCGCAAATTTGCTGCAGGCTCTTGAACATCTCCGCCAGAAAGAACAATGTCTATATGTGCTGTGTGAAGGCGGTGGAAAGTTAGCCCTGGCCCTGTTAGATGAAGGTCTGGTGGACGAATTTCATTTATATATCGCCCCTAAAATTATTGGCGATAATAACGCCACACCTCTATTCAGTGGCCGCACACCACTGACATTGGATGAAGCTATATCCATGCGTTTTGCTGATATGCAGCGCTGCGGTGATGATGTCCATCTTCTTCTCAGGGCGGTGAGCTTATGTTTACAGGGTTGATTAACGGGCAGGGGATCATCCGGACACTGCACGCCGGCAGCAACGAAACCCGCCTGTCCATTGAAGCCTGCTACCAGATGGATGCACTCCAATTGGGAGAATCTATTGCCGTTAACGGCACCTGTTTGACTGTGGAATCTTTTACAGACCGAAAATTTTCTGCCTACGCTTCAGCTGAAACCATGCACAAAACATCCATTGGACAATTGAGGCCTGGCAGTCGGGTCAATTTGGAACGGGCCCTTGCCCTGGGTGATCGTTTGGGTGGCCATATTGTAAGCGGGCATGTGGATTGCGTGGCCCGTGTTGTGTCAGTACAACAGGCCGGCGAATCCCGGCGAATTACCCTGAACTTTCCGCCCGAATTCGGGCAGGGAATCATCCCCAAAGGATCCGTAGCCCTTGATGGCATCAGTTTAACGATAAATGCCTGCGGTAGTAATTTTCTGGAAGTAAACGTTATTCCAGAAACATGGCGTGTAACCACTGTTGCAGAATGGCAACCAGGAACAGCTGTGAATCTGGAAACAGACGTTATTGGCAAATATGTCCGGAAGTTGGTGCAACCCTATACTCAGAATGCAGGTTCCATCCCCGATATATATACTGAAAAACCGGACAGTACGGGAATATCTCTGGAATATCTCCGTGAGAACGGTTTTTTCAGCCTTTAAATAACCAAACCGAGGTGCATAAATGGCTATATGCAGTGTGAAAGAGGCAGTAGAAGAAATTCGCAGGGGGAATATGGTTATCCTTGTGGATGATGAAGATCGCGAAAATGAGGGCGATCTCACCATTGCCGCTGAATTTGTAACCCCGGAAGCGATCAACTTTATGGCCAAATATGCCCGTGGCCTTATCTGTCTGCCACTGGGACCGAGCATGGTGGACAAGTTGGACCTCCCCCTCATGACTCAGCGTAACGGTTCAAAATTTGGCACAAATTTCACAGTATCCATTGAGGCACGCCGGGGGGTAACCACAGGCATCTCTGCGGCAGATCGGGCACACACCATCCGTACCGCAGTTGCCGATGATGTACGGCCTGAAGATATTGTCACCCCCGGGCACGTTTTCCCGCTACGGGCCAAAGCAGGTGGCGTTCTGACCCGGGCCGGCCAGACAGAAGGCAGTGTGGACCTGGCCACACTTGCCGGCCTGAAACCTGCCGCTGTTATCTGCGAAATTATGAAAGATGATGGTACTATGGCCCGCCTGCCCGATCTTGAAATTTTTGCAGAACAGCACGGCCTGAAAATTGCCGCAGTAAAGGACCTGATCCGCTACCACATGAACCGAGGCCAGCTTGCCGTCCGCCGAGTGGCTGAAACAAAACTTCCTTCCCGTTTTGGAACCTTTAAGATGATCGCATATGAAAACGATGTAACCCCAGATACCCATGTTGCCATTATTAAAGGCGATGTGACCGAAAAGGGTGGAGAGGGCCCCGTACTTGTACGTGTACACAGTGAATGCCTTACTGGTGATGCGTTCGGATCGCTGCGCTGCGACTGCGGTTCACAGCTTGAGGCTGCTCTGCGCCAGGTTGAACGGGAAGGGCGTGGTGCAGTTATTTATATGCGGCAGGAAGGGCGCGGCATAGGTCTGGCCAACAAATTAAAAGCCTATGCCCTGCAGGATCAGGGTTACGATACAGTAGAGGCTAATCACAGGCTCGGTTTTCGGGACGATTTGCGGGATTACGGTGTAGGCGCACAGATTATTGTCGATCTTGGTATCCGTAAAATGCGCATCATGACCAACAACCCGCGTAAAATTGTCGGGCTTGAAGGCTATGGGATTGAAATTGTGGAGCGCGTCCCACTGGAAACTGGGTTATGCCAGTCCAATGAAGAATATATGCGCACTAAACAGGAAAAAATGGGCCATCTGCTCCATATTGATGACAGCCACTAAATGCTGCAGTATCCTGTGTTTAATCAACTCAATGCAAACACTACCTTTAAGGGACAGTTCATGAACCAGATAAAAACAATTGAAGGCCAGCTCAATGCCTCCGGCCTGAAATTTGCCATTGTGGCCACCCGTTTTAACGACTTTATTGTCGATCGCCTTGTAGCCGGTGCTGTGGACTACCTGTCCAGGCATGGCAGCACCCCGGAAAATATCACTATCGTACGCATTCCAGGCGCCTTTGAAATGCCCCTTACGTGCAAAAAACTGGCTGCATCCGGAAAATACAACGGTATCATTGCGTTGGGTGCAGTGATTCGTGGGGGGACGCCTCATTTTGAATTTGTAGCCACTGAGGCAAGCAAAGGCCTAGCTATGATTTCGCTTGAAAGCGGGCTTCCGGTTGGTTTTGGCCTGTTGACTACCGACAATATTGAACAAGCCATCGAACGCGCAGGCACAAAAGCCGGGAACAAGGGCGTGGAAGCGGCCGCGGCAGTACTGGAAACTGTTCGCGTGCTCGAGCAACTGTAAACATAGCAATCTGTTCTGGCAGAGGCTCCCTTTGGGGTGCGGGGAACGGTGTTCCCATTATACAAATGGGCTGAAAGTTCAGCAGTATCTTTGTTCCTTCAGGATATTTATGTCTAAAAACAGATCACACGCACGCAGCGCAGCACGTTCACGGGCATTTCAGGTGCTCTACAGCCTTCAATTTTCACCGGCAACCACCTATGAAGATGTTCTGTCAGCCTTTACGAATATGCCCGATCCCGCTGACACTGAAGAAAATACATCCGCCCCCAAACCGGAAAAACCTTACACGCCATCCGGTTTTGCCTGGGATCTTGTGCAGGGGGTTTGGAACCATGTTGCTGTTCTTGACCAGACCATTGAACGTTTTTCTCAAAACTGGCGGGTAGAACGCCTTGGCAGAATCGAGCTTACCCTGCTGCGTATGGCCATCTATGAAATTTTGTTTCGACCGGACGTGCCCCCAAAGGTAACCATCAACGAAGCACTGGATCTTTCTGCCCGTTTTGCCGATGCTAGGGCTAAAAGTTTCATCAACGGTGTACTGGACGCAACAGCCAAAGCTTTAGCCAGCGGAAGCCTTTCCACCGCATCCGGTGCCTGAAATAAATCTGCAGAGGGATATCTCCTAACAGGGTAAGAACATAAGGATCCGCCATGACCAAACCCATGCACTACCAACCTGATGTGATTGAACAAAAATGGCAGCATCTGTGGGAAAGCCAAAAAGCCTGGGCAGCCCGCATCGATATAGACAAACCAAAATACTATGTGCTTGAAATGTTCCCCTACCCTTCCGGAAATCTGCACATGGGTCATGTCCGCAACTATTCCATAGGTGATGTGGTGGCCCGGTTCAGACGCATGCAGGGGTACAATGTCCTACATCCCATGGGATGGGATGCTTTTGGCCTGCCGGCTGAAAACGCGGCCATCAAGCACAATATTCACCCCGGGGTATGGACACGCGCCAATATTGACAATATGCGCTCCCAACTCAAGCGCCTAGGTTATTCCTATGACTGGGATCGGGAAATCGCCACCTGTGATGCCCCCTACTATCGCTGGGAACAGCTTTTTTTCCTGCACTGGCTCGAAAAAGGCCTTGTGTATCGTAAAAAAGCCCCTCAGAACTGGTGCCCACACTGTAATACCGTGCTTGCAAACGAACAGGTGATTGATGGCTTATGTTGGCGGTGTGATACGCCCGTAGAACAGAAAAACCTTACACAATGGTTCCTGAAAATCACAGCTTATGCCGATGAACTGCTGGCTGATCTTGCAAAACTGGAGGCAGGGTGGCCAGAGCGGGTTGTCAGCATGCAGCGCAACTGGATCGGTAAATCTGTGGGTGCGGAAATATGCTTCCCCCTGGAAGGCAGGGACGAAAGTATTA
Organism: uncultured Lawsonia sp.; assembly: GCA_964425055.1. GTDB lineage: Bacteria > Desulfobacterota > Desulfovibrionia > Desulfovibrionales > Desulfovibrionaceae > Bilophila. The sequence goes on from CAYRKU010000021.1 coordinate 15,934, forward strand.
CTGTCTTTACCACACGGCCGGACACAGTATTCGGCGTTACATTTATGACACTTGCGCCGGAACACCCCCTGGCAGAATCACTCATTGCAGGCAAAGCCATTGAAGCAGAGGCAAAAGCCTTTATCGGGCGTATTCGGAATATGGATCGGATTGATCGCCAATCCGAATTGCTTGAAAAAGAAGGCGTATTCACCGGATCCTATTGCATCAATCCCTTCACCGGCAGCAGAATTCCTATCTGGATTGGCAATTTTGTGCTTGCCGAATACGGTACGGGCGCGGTTATGGCCGTCCCGGCACATGACCAGCGTGATTTTGAATTTTCCGTCAAATACAACCTACCACGCATTGTGGTTATCCAGCCAGACGATCAGCCCCAGCTTGACCCGGATACTATGCCAGAAGCCTGGACAGCACCTGGCAGATTGATCAATTCCGGCGAATTTACAGGCCTGCCCAATGAAGAGGCCAAACAGCATATTGCCGACACACTTGAAGCTACCGGTAAGGGACACCGTACTACCAACTGGCGTCTGCGTGACTGGAACATCTCCCGCCAGCGTTATTGGGGTGCACCCATCCCTGTTGTGTACTGCGAAAAATGCGGCATGGTACCCGTACCTAAAGAACAGCTGCCCGTTTTGCTCCCCATGAATGTGCAAACCCGGCCAGATGGTAAATCTCCTCTACCGGATACGCCGGAATTTGTGCAATGCACCTGCCCCAGGTGTGGCGGTACAGCACGGCGTGAAACAGATACCATGGATACATTTGTAGAATCTTCATGGTATTTTGCCCGGTATACAGACGCGCATAACGACAGTGCTCCCTTTGATATGGAGGCTCTCCGCTACTGGATGTCTGTAGATCAATATATTGGCGGGGTGGAACACGCCATCCTTCATTTACTGTACGCACGCTTTTTCACCAAAGTACTGCGTGATCTCGGCTATATTCCTCACAATATCGATGAACCGTTTACCAATTTGCTTACCCAGGGGATGGTACTGAAAGACGGCAGCAAGATGTCCAAATCCGTAGGAAATATTGTTGATCCTACAGAAATGATCGCAAAATACGGCGCGGATACTGTACGCCTGTTCTGCCTGTTCGCTGCCCCCCCTGAACGGGATTTTGACTGGAGCGATACCGGTATAGAAGGGGCGTACCGTTTCCTGAACCGCATCTGGCGGCTGTTTATGGAAGAAAAGGTGCATCTTGCCGCAGTACGGGCCTGCTCTTCAACCGAGGCACAGGCGAATACCACCCTGACACGAGAAGTACGGCTTAAGGAACACGCCACGGTAAAAAAAGTGGGAGAAGATATTGGCAATAAATATCAGTTTAATACGGCTATCGCTGCTATCATGGAACTGGTAAACACCCTGTACCTGCACAGAAACGAGTTGGTCAAAACAGAAAACGGGCGCGCAGTATTTGCTTCAGCTCTGGCCACCGTGTTGACATTGCTCTCTCCCATGACCCCGCACCTGTGTGAAGAACTGTGGCAAATACTGGGACATAGTGCTTCCGTCAGTGAAGAACCCTGGCCCACATGGTCCCCTGATGCGCTGAAACGTGATCTTCTCACCATTGTGATTCAAATTAATGGCAAGTTGCGTGGAAAAATAGAAATTTCCCCTTCTGAAACCAAAGAAAACCTAGAAAAACTGGCTCTTGCCGAACCGAATATTGCCCGCCACCTGCAGGGGGTGACGGTGCGTAAGGTCGTAGTGATCCCCGGCAAACTGGTCAATGTGGTGGCAAACTGATGTCGGTTTTTCAGCTTTATATACGGGTAACAAAGCACTGGGGACATCTTCACGCGACGGTGCTTCTGCTGCTCTGCCTGGCAGGGGCTGCCCTCGGCGGCTGCGGGTACACATGGCGGGGGCAGGAGGGGGCGTTGTCTGAAAACAGCGTATTAGGCAGGGGGAACAGCACTCTGAAACTTAAGGAAGTTGACCAGAACACGCTGTACCCATGGCTGACGTATGAAATCCGCTCGTTGGTCAGGGACGAAATAAATGCCCGCAATTTGGCTGTATGGGTAGATGACGGAAAGGCTGACTTTACGCTTACTGTCAGAGTGATCAGTTTCAAAGTACGCAGCTTTGGCTCATATGCTCGCCAACATCAGTTGTTTACGGCAACTATCGCCATGGAATTTATCATTTATGATGGCAATACAAATACAGAATCGTGGAGGCC
>CAYRKU010000022.1:0-14364 GCA_964425055.1 uncultured Lawsonia sp.
CTAGAGGATTCACTGGTTGCGATGTGCCAAACAGATTTTTCAGTAAATCTTCCGTTTGCAACAGGGCATCGCGGAACGCTGTTTTACGATGGTGAATCATGTCCCGCGCAAGGACCAGACGTACCCGTTCAGGCAACGGCGTTGGACCAGGCGTAAGCAAACGGGGCTTATTAAACATGGCTTCTCCTTTAGAGATTATCTCCGGACCCACGGACCAAAAAGCTTAAGATACGCCGTTTGCGGCATGGCATGTTACACGGGATGGTCTTGCCCTTGAAACTTCTGAGCACCTGTATACGCAAGCCGTGCCTGGCTGCACTTTGTACGGGCAGACGGCGAAATGATTCTGCCTCAAGATTCTGTAAACAGGAAAAGAATGCCCCCATCTTTCACTAGTTGCAAGCTCATAATGTTTGGTCCGGCGATAGGCTGCCATCCACTGCACGCTGTTTTTTTGTGTTTGATAAAGACAGGTTGGTCAAGCACACTAAGTTAAAACGCCGTCCGGCATCGCGCGACGTCGTAAGGTGTGTAAAAGCGTCCCCGGGCAGAGCTTTGTTGCTGTATGGAGAGCATTGGTACTCAGATTGCGTATTGCCAGGTCCAAAACCTGTTCTAACGCGTCAAGAAAAGTTACCTGTCCTTGCCCCTTTTGTAACGGCCATAGAGTCAAATCCTCTCTCGTAGTAAAAAGGTGTTCAGCACACTACTGCCGGCAAGTCTATCGGGATGCTTCCAGGCTGTTATATCACTGATCATAAAACCAAACGGTTTCAGCCAGCTACCTGGATAAATTATAAATCTGCCCCGTTTTCTCATATTTTCATCTCTTCAGGTACCTTTCCATCCCAGTTTCAATTTCAGGCTGCAGATTTTTCCGACTGCGCACGGAGACATATTTCGGCAACGGACAGTTTTTGCTCCAAATCCTGCAGGAATATCCAGCAGATAATCTGCTGAACAATTCTCGATAACTGTCGATAACAAGACCAGGCAGCCAGTCGACTTCACCATGGCTCAACATGTAATGCGGTATGCCAAAGAGACGATTGCGCAACTCTTGAGTATATTGCAGGGCGGTTACGCAGAAGGCTAACATCCATCACATTACTGAAAATCCATAGACACCCTGCCTGCAGGCTGCGATCTTCACGTTTTTTGAGAAAAAGTTGCTGCATGGAATGCCCTGTTCGCAGTGTAAAACTCTGCACTGTCAGTTTATAAAAAATACATGAACCCAGATGCTTGCGTTGACACACATGGCCAGAAGGATAGCGGCGGATGCAAGGTCTTTCCCACGTTTGACACGGGCGTTCCAATCAGTAGTGACAAGATCAAAAATTTCTTCAATGGCACTGTTCAACAGTTCCACCACCATAACGCAAAGCCAACTACCAAGGACAAGCAGCCAGTTTTCCCAATCTTTGCCGGTCAAAAGCAGTAGTACTGCCAGTACTGCAAGCACCATCACCTCGTGCCGGAAGGCCTGTTCGCCTTTCCAGGCAAAACACAGCCCGGAAAGCGAATTGCGCGCTGCGCCAGCAAGGTGCTTGAGGTTGAAGAAATGGGGCATAAATTAATTCCTCAAAGTTAGATTGCTCCTGCGCATCCTGCCGCGCTTTTGCAGTATCTGGGGGTATTGGCTATAAAGATGTAATTATCTGTAGTTACTGACATTTTTATTGAGATGTAAGTAGGCTGATTGATCAGCTCTCCTGCTTTAATTCACAACATCGAAATGCCAAATTCTGTTTGTAACGAGGGTTATCCTGTAATCGTTTAAACTGGCCATCCACAAAGCCCAATATATTATTCTTACGGGCAGAGCTATATGAAACGTCTTGAATTAATAACATAACAGATGCAACGCAATGTGGTGTATACGTCCGGTGTTACCATGAAAACGACAGCCTGGAGTTTGATAATATCAATTAAGAGGTTGCTGTTCAGATAATTATCCTTGATAGCGTTGTTGCAAGGCTTCCAATTCCTGAAGTTGATTCCGGACGTGTCTATCATACAGGGTGGCATCGGTACGTATTTTTTTCATAACTTCAAGGAACAGGCGCAACTGAATGGATTGCTGGAACAGGCTTTCCAGCGCCGGTGCAAAGCCGCGTTTGATTTCAAATTCATAGGCTTTGCTCAATTCATTGCGAACTTCGCTGAGTTTTTGGCGTAACGCTTCAACAATACGATCAGTATAGCGCTCTGTTTCTTTGCGCCGTCTGTCAAGGAAAGCTGCTTTACGTCTGTCCTCTCTGCCCAGATGGTACAGCAGGCCAGCTGTTCCGGATACAGTAGCGAATAATACTGCGGCAAGTGGATTTGTTGCTGCCAGTGCCAGAATGTTGCCTGCAGTGACCAGCAGGGAGATAGGGCCAAGTGCTGTCAGCCTGCCTACAGACATCCCCGTGGTGAATATAGCAAGATTGCGCATATGCAGATGAGTTTGGACCAAAAAATGCGTGGCCGCATTGGAACTGTCTGGCGCGGCTTCGGGTGCCTCTTGCAGATTTTGAATGTTTGCCGATAGTCGGTCAAGGCATTCCCTGGAAAAGGCATCCATAGAACCGGAGAACAGGCGCAGTTTGTCTTCCCACATTCCTAACTCGGCCCGCTGTTCCTCCAGAAAGGCGCTCACCGCCTGACTGGCAATGTTCCGGCATTCTGTGGTGTTGAAATCATGCCATTCTTTGTCACTGGCAAAACAATGCCCTAGGGCTGCCACCTTACGGTTAACGGCATCCATAATGCGCAGAGTCAATGTTTCTCGAAAACGTTGCAGCTTTTGTTCTGAACTGGTGTCCCAGTTTTCAATATCAACGGCTGCAGCCCTGACCATCTGTTTAGCTTGTTCCAGGGATTGCATGGCAGTATTGGTCAGCTGAGTGGCATGGGTATCAAGCAGGGCAAGCAGATGTTCCCCCGGAAGTGACTCCCGGTAGGCATCCATGTGGTACTGAATGCGTTCCCGTGCGAGTACTGCTTCACGCAGGCAGGCTTCCATTACCTTACGTCTGTAGAGTTCCTTACTCCGATCTGTTTCCATTGCATTGCGCAACAGGGCAAGCAACGGGCCGGCTTCTGTTGCTTCCGGCGTCTTTTTAGGCGTTATTTTGTGGCTCCGGCAGCGTTCTTCCACAGCTTTGTGGGCGTCAATACTCACCACACCAAGGAGTTTTATACATTCAGAGCTGCGGCAGGCTTCCTGCAGGACTGCCCGGGCCTGTTTGCCGGCAGTTTCAATGCTTTCTGCATTATTGAGTTTGTCGATATTGGTAAGAATACCGATAAGTGCTACAGAGCGACCGGAGCTGGCCAGTTTGCGGAGGAGGCTCAATTCTGAATGAGATCCCGGATCCCGGGCATCCATAACAAAAAGCATGCAATCGGCTTCCAAGCTTTCTTCGTAGGCCAGATAATCGTGGAATTGATCTGTATCATTGAGCCCTGGTGTATCCACAATTACCACATTCCGCTGCAACATATCCAGCGGCAGCCCAATATCCACACGGGCTACCAGACCGGCAAATCTGCCTTCCACACTGACATAGTCTTTCAAATCATCCCAGCAGGTAATCTCGGAAATAAGTTTGCCCGGAATAAATGTGCCGTCCTTCACACCTCTGCGGATATTTTCGATTTTGCGGATCAGGAGGTGGTTATTTTCTTCAGTTTCAAGATATTCTTCCAGACGGTTGAACTGGCTGGAATCAAGGAACTGTACACTGTAATCTGGTGTAGTGGCGTAGCGGAAGGCCACCACAGTGGCCGTTTCAGGTGTTGATTCCCGCATTGGGGAAAGTTCTTGCCCAATTATGGCATTCACTACAGAGCTTTTACCTCGCTTGCGCTCTCCCACCACAACGATCTTGAAGGGCTGATCGCGTAATATTTTGCGTAGATCGTGCAGCCCGGTTTGCAGCTCCGTATCGTTCAGTGTCCAGGCGATATGTTCGAGCGAGGTCACAAAGGCATTCATGTCCGCATTGAAAGCACTTGTTTCAGGGGAAAACAGGCAGCGCAGGCCATTGCGTGAAGGTAAAATCTCTGTAGCTAGGCGGTAGAGTTCCCCAAGGCTTTCCCCTACATGCAAGTTCAGACCAAATCCTTTCTGGCGCGGGCTTGCTTTGTGAAAGGCCAGCTCAATATCTTCCATAAGAGAGCGGGAAGTTTCATCAATGCGCTCGGTATGGGCACAGATGGAAGCGATCGCCTTGAGCATGGATTCTACAAATGTTGTTGATACTTTTTGCAGTGCGGCCTGATAGGCCATATCTTTGGCTATTTCTGCTGGGTTGGCCGGTGGATTGAGCAGTGCGTAATGCAGCTTGGCCTGAAGTTCGGCATGAAAGGCCCTCTCGCCAAAAATGGCTGAGACGGCATCCTGAACAAGTTGATACTCCCGCCAGGTAAGAATCTCGCCCGATGTGGCCACGGCTGCCAGTAACAGTAGAATACGGTCGCTAAAGGAATCCCCGGGCATGGGCTGAAGGGGACGTGGCAGCAGGGCAAGCATGGACTTGACAGGAGAGGACATGCGTACTCCTTAAATACTGGCCATAATTACGGGACAGAGTACCTTTGCAAGGTGGCTGCCACCGGTGAATGTGGGCACAACAGTTACTCATACCGTGGCGGATATCCCGTGGGATGAACAGCGGCTACAAATCTAGCTGGTTCAGTGTTTTTTTTCAATGCTGGGGAAGGGCGTTAGATATACCTGCCTTGACTCCAGGGGGATCAGTTTTACTTATTCTGTCCGGGGCTGTGCAGATTTTGAGAGGCGTGGCTGGCCGGTATGCGAACAGTGAGGAGGCCGTGTCATATATGAGTGTGACGTATAAAGATTATTATAAAATACTTGGCATCGAAAAGAATGCAGACAAGGACGAAATTTCCAGAGCATATAGAAAATTAGCGCGTAAATACCATCCTGATTTGAACCCGGGGAATGCACAGGCCGAGGAAAAGTTTAAGGACGTAACTGAAGCCTATGAAGTGCTCAAAGACGATGAAAAACGCAAACTGTACGACCAGCTTGGCCCGGATTGGCAGCAGAGTGGTGCTTTCAGCGGAAGGAATCCCTTTGAAGGCCGTGGCTCATATACTTTTGACAGACAGGCGTTTGATGGTTCTCAGTTCAGTGATTTTTTTGAAACGCTCTTTGGCAACGGCCGTGGCGGTTTTAGGGGTGACCCTTTTGCCGATTTGCGTACGCGGCATCAGGCCGGTCGGGATATGGAGGTTGAAGTCCAGATAACGCTGGAAGATGCTGTGCATGGTAATACGCGCAGTATCAGCCTGCATACCGGAGAAGGGATGAAAAATTTTACAGTTGCCATTCCTGCCGGCGTTGCAGATGGAGCACGTTTGCGGCTGGCAGGACAGGGCTACGCCGCACCTAGCGGTGGTCCTAGAGGGGATTTGTATCTGCGGATCCGCTTTGGCAGGCATCCGTTGTTTCAGGTAGATGGCAAAGATATTACGTATGAAGCTGAGCTTACTCCGTGGCAGGCAGTGCTTGGTGCAAAAATAGTTATTCCCACACTGGATGGTAGCGTAGAGCTGACAATTCCTGCCGGTACCAGTAGCGGCCGCAGGATGCGTTTGCGTGGCAGAGGGCTTGGCCCCGCAACCGCTCGGGGAGATTTGTATGTACGTATTGGCATACGTGTTCCTTCGCATCTGACGGACAGGCAGCGCGAATTATGGAAGGCCCTAGCCGCAGAGTCAGGGAAATAAAATAGGGCGGAGGCACTATAATGCTACAACAGGAATGTAAAACAGTAGATTGTTCAGCCCTGATCATCAGAGCCGAATTTATTGAGCTGGCGGGAACTACGCAGGAAAGATTGCAGGAGTTGATGGAGATGGGCTGGATTACGCCAGCCCGTATTGTCGATTCTGGATGTCTATTTCAGCGCAGTGATATTTACCGTATCCGTAAACTGGAACGCCTGTGTACAGATTTTGATCTCCATACACTTGGTGGTTCTATAGTTGTTGATCTTCTGGATCGTATTGATGCTCTCGAGTTGCGCCTGCAGGAATTGACGAACAGTAGGGAGACATTATTGTAGCCGTAAGGAGATAAACATCCCCACTGTTAGATGACGAGGTGAGTTTATGGATATTAACCGATTTACAGAAAAATCGCGGGAAGCTCTGAATGCTGCTCAGGGCTTGGCCGCGCAGCTCGGGCATCAGGAGGTTGACGTTGAGCATTTGGCGCTTGCGTTGTTGCGCCAGGAGGAAGGATTCGTTTCCCGTGTTTTGGAGCATATGGGTTTTCAACACCAATCACTGATCACAGCGCTTGAGGCAAGTCTGAAAAAGCGTCCTTCCGTTCGCGGACCTGGGTCAGAAATGGGTACAATTGCTGTATCGCAGCGTGTAGCCCGGGTCCTTGCCAATGCGGAAAAGTTTGCCAGGCAGTTGCGTGATGAATATATCAGTGTAGAACATGTTTTTGCGGAACTGCTACGTGAGCTTGCATCGACTGGTTTGGGGCAGGCTGCCGCTGATATGGGGTTGACGTCTGAAACATTTCGTAAAGCCATGCTTGATGTACGCGGGCCGCACCGTGTGACTTCAGCCACACCAGAGGAAAGTTACGAAGCATTGAGCAAATACGGGCGTAACCTTGTTGATGAGGCACGTAAAGGCAAGATCGACCCGGTAATTGGCCGGGATGGAGAAATTCGTCGCGTTATCCGTATCCTGTCTCGGCGTACTAAAAACAATCCAGTGCTTATTGGCGAAGCAGGCGTGGGTAAAACAGCCATTGTGGAAGGGCTTGCCTCTCGCATTGTCAATGGAGATGTTCCGGAAGGGCTGAAAGGCAAGACCCTTTTCGCTCTGGATATGGGGGCACTTATTGCCGGGGCCAAATACCGTGGAGAGTTTGAAGAACGGCTGAAAGCTGTCCTCTCTGAAGTACAGAAGTCTAATGGCAATATCATTCTGTTTATCGATGAGCTGCACACCATCGTGGGGGCAGGGAAAACAGATGGCGCAATGGATGCCGGAAACCTTCTGAAACCCCTACTTGCGCGGGGAGAGCTACACTGTATCGGTGCCACAACACTTGATGAATATCGAAAATATATTGAAAAAGATCCGGCACTTGAACGGCGTTTCCAAACTGTACTAGTTGATGAACCAAATGTGGAAGACGCTATTTCCATCCTCCGTGGTCTGAAAGAACGGTTTGAGGTGCATCATGGAGTGCGGATCAGTGATTCGGCCATTGTTGAGGCAGTAATGTTGTCCACACGGTACATTACTGACAGGCAGCTTCCGGATAAGGCTATTGACCTTATTGATGAAGCAGCGGCTATGATCCGCACCGAAATCGATTCTCTGCCGGCTGATCTTGACGAAGCCAGACGAAAGGTAACACAGCTTGAAATTGAGCGGGAGGCGTTGCGTAAGGAAACGGACACTGCTTCCCGTGAGCGGCTGGAAAAGCTGGAAAATGAGTTGCGACAGGTCCAGATGACTGAGGCTGGTCTACAAAAACAGTGGGAGTCTGAAAAAGCTTCCATCAATACCGTACGTGATTTGAAAAGTGATATTGAAAAAACGCGTCTTGCCATTGATGAGGCCACTCGCCATGGAGATTTGCGGACTGCCTCAGAACTCAAATATTCAAAGCTTCCTGAATTGCAGAAAAAGCTTGCGGAAGCCGGGCAGGCTGATGACGCTCCCCGCCTGTTGAAACAAGAAGTACGGCCGGACGATATCGCTGATATTGTGGCACGCTGGACGGGAATACCGGTTACCAGGCTTATGGAATCCGAGCGGGAAAAATTACTTTGCTTACCCGTAAAATTACACGAGCGTGTTATTGGGCAGGATGAGGCAGTGCAGATTGTTTCCGATGCTGTACTGCGCAGCCGAGCCGGTTTAGCCGATCCTTCCCGACCTCAGGGATCGTTTATTTTCCTCGGGCCTACCGGGGTTGGTAAAACTGAGCTGTGTAAGGCATTGGCTGAAGCTTTGTTTGATTCGGAAGACAATATCGTCCGCCTTGATATGAGTGAGTATATGGAGAAACACTCCGTAGCTCGGCTTATAGGTGCTCCTCCCGGATATGTGGGGTACGATGAAGGAGGTCAGCTGACTGAGGCCGTACGGCGCAAACCCTACAGCGTGATTCTCTTTGATGAAATTGAAAAGGCCCACCCGGACGTATTCAATACGCTTCTGCAATTGCTGGATGATGGACGCCTTACAGACAGTCAGGGGAGAACCGTAGATTTTCGCAACACCATTGTGATCATGACTTCTAATATTGGGGCCTATCGTATTCTGGAAGGGATCAATTCGGATGGCACATTTGAGGCCAATGTGCATGATGATGTTATGGCTGATCTTAGACAGAGGTTTAAGCCTGAATTTTTGAACAGAGTGGATGATATTGTGCTGTTCAGGCCTCTGCAGCCCGATCAACTCAGCCAGATTGTGGATTTACAGTTGAAGAATCTGTGTCAGCGCCTTGAGAGTAGAAAGGTAACCCTGGAACTGACCGAAGTTGCGCATAGGTTTATTGCCGAAGCTGCCTACGATCCACACTACGGGGCGCGCCCACTGAAGCGTTATACTCAAAACTATTTGGAAACTCCTCTGGCCCGGATGCTTGTGAGTGGCAAGATCCGAGATGGGGAACATGTGCGCATTGATGCGGGTGATAACGGTCTTAAATTTGGCATTCAGCGGGAAATGGGCATCTGGAACTGGTTTAAACCCTGATAGTACTGCTGGCGTACCCTGTATAATAACGTACAGGCCCTTTGAGCACCGGTTCAAAGGGCCTGTTTTGTACAATATTTATTACAGAGCAGCTTATCCGGAGAGGCCAAGCAGATTGGGCAGAATCCAGTCCACTGCAGCACTGAAATTGGCAGCCACAGCGCAACAGAACAGATTGCTGTGCTCAAAAGCGGTATTGAGCAAACAGTTATTTTCCGGAGTAGTGATGTCAATTTTTTGAGCTCGCGTTGTGCCCTTACCGGTAAGTACCAGTAGCCCGGCGGCCAGGTTGGCATTGGCAGCAAAAAGGAGATCATCCATTTTGTCGCCAATCATAAGGCAATGCCTTGGGTCAAGGCCATGCCTGTCGCGCAGCTGCTCCCAAAGCCCTGGCAGTGGTTTGCGGCATCGGCAGCCTTCGCCTGGAGCGTGGGGGCACCATACAGCATCCTCAAAAGTGACATCATATGGCCGAAGCAATATTTCCAGGCGTTGTTGGCAGGCTAGGACAGCATCCTCCGAAAAATAGCCGCGGCCTATTCCGGACTGGTTGGAGACGAGAAACAGGTTGCACCCTGCATGGCTAAGCCTGGCCAGCCCTTCCCCAACTCCTGGAAGAAGGGCAACGCCTTCAGGATCGGAAAGATAGTGTCGATCCTCAATAAGCGTTCCATCACGATCCAAGAGGATTGTATACGAACGAGGCATATGGGCTTCCAGCTACTGTCTGGTATTGTATGCGGTATGTTCTTGCAACAGCGGGTAGGTTTTTGCAGGAACAGGGTGTATAATCTTTGCCTGAATGAGCAGACTGTGTGCTCTTCACAGTACCGGGGAAATGGTATATCTGTAAAGAAGGAATATTTTTTATTTTGTCACCGAATATTTCGAAAAAAATTGGATGGTTGCATGGATATATCTCAAAGCATCGCTCCCAGGCAAAACCGTAAAGGTTTTGGTCGGCATATTGTTATTCTGGTGTTGGCCGTTGTGTTGCTTTGTATTGTTGCTGGGGTTTGGCTTGCCGGTGATCCTGCATTCAGGGAAAAGGTTGCCGTAAAATTTGGTGCCCCTGGTGAGGCAGCCATTGGCATTCTTGCAGACATGTATACCAGCGTGAGCGGTCAACCCCCCGTGCCCGCTGTTGGAGCTGCCGCGGGCACCAGTCTGCCCGGTGTGCCCCCGCATCGTAATGATCCCAGCGGGGTATCCGAAGATTTTGAACGGGCAATGACTGAAATTACGGTACAGGAAGGCGGTGCTTCGGTCCGTGGCCCTGTAGCCCGTGGGGACGCTACACCTCAGATAGGACGGAAGGATGATTATGTAGTCAGGATAGCTTTTATCGATGATCTGGCACAGTGGTTGCGGCAAGGTTATGCTGCAGACGGGTTTGGGCGGTTGAATGTTAATCTGCAGGAGGCTAATCTGCGGTACGGTATAGGTATGCGTGGCTTGGCCTGGATAGGGGAAGATCTCCCCGCTGGCCGAGAGGCGGCTTTAGACCGTGTGTATACACGGGATATGCTGAACTCGTTATATGCCATGTATAGTGACAGATTTATGGAAGCAGTGGCACGTACTCTGGAGCAGCCTGTGGGGAATCGTCAGCTTACTGCCAGGCAGAAAAATGCGTTTTATACACTGTACGCACGTCAGTTCCGGGGGATTTCCGGTACGTTGCAGGGGATTGCCGCTCTTCCTGAATTTTCCGCCAGAATGAATGATCTGCGACGTAGCGCACAGCATGTGGTGCAGGCCAACGGTCGCTATTCTGAGCTTGTTTTTGCCCGGGATATGGCGCAGGAACAGAGTGAGGGAGCACATTTGGCCGATTTACAGAAAAAAGTCACTGAAGCCGGGAAAATATATCAGCAGGCGGTTGTTTCCAGGGAGCAAACCCGGGATGTGCTGGTTGCAGCTATCCGGAAAAATGGAGATGTGCGTCCGCTGGATGCCGATACTGTGTTGTTTGTGGCTTCATGGGTGGATCGCCGTATCCGTCGGCATCCGGATACAATGGATGCGACCATTCAGGCCGGCGTTATATTTCGCGACTTGGCGAAGCGTTTTGAAGCAGCGGGGCAGGCAGCTTTGAAAACAGAAGGAGAATAAAATGCGCCGTATCTGTTTGCTGTTGTTTCCAATTCTGATTGCTGTTTTGTGTGCTTCCGCTATTGCCGCACCGTCCGGAAAGCCGGAAACTGTGCTGAAAGATATTCAAAAAGCTGTTGATAACAGTGATATGGCTGCCTTTGAACGGCATGTGGATATGAACAGGCTGCTTGATCAAGGCTCGTCTGCTGTAGTCGCCGCTATGCGAAAGGCAGGAGATATGGATACATCGTCTTTCCCGCCCATGCTTGCTTTGATTATAGTATCTGTTCAGCAACCGGAAATGGCAGGTCAGATTGCAGCGCTGCTTAAAAACGAAACAGCTTCTTTTGTGCGTTATGGAGTGTCTTCAGGGGCGTTTGCCGGCAAACCCCGTACCGATGCAGCGCTAGAAGGGCTTATCGCGCCGTTGATGCGCGATGTTTCCATGGGGCGTAAGGAATTTAGACTTCGTTCTCGGGTACAGCGGGAAGCTTCCGGGATGTATCTTGTTCCCGCAACGATCCATGATTATGGCAATGGGCGTGACTATCGTGTTGATCTACGGGTAGGCTCGGTGCAGGATGTCTGGAGGGTTTTGGAAATTGCCAATATAGATACTTTGCTTGCCAGGCTGAAGAAGGAATCCATGCAATGAAGAAAGGGATGACTTTTGGCATTGTGGTTTAAATACTCTCATTAACGGATGCATATCCAAATACTGTTGCAGGTGATTCTAAAAAAGCCGTTTTGTTCTGAGGAAGGTTGGATAGACAAGGAAAACTAAATGATTGTCTGTTGTTCAGACGGTACAAGTGTGATATTTAAGATTGAGAGAATTTATTGCTGATAAAAATCAGGAGAATCTAACATGCGCAGCAAAGAAGTAATGTTGGTAACTGGTGCGGGACAGATTAGTATGGCGATTGCCCGCAGAGTTGGATACGGAAAGAAAATTATCTTAGGCGATAAGAGCATCAATAACGCAAAATCTATCGCCGAGATCATGACGAACGCTGGCTTTGACGTGGAACCGTTTGAAATGGATCTGTCTTCCCGCGATTCCATTCTTGCCATGATAGCAAAGGGAAAGGAATACGGCGAGATCAAGATGCTCGTAAATGGTGCCGGTGTTTCACCATCACAGGCTCCGATTGAAGTTATTCTAAAGGTCGATCTTTACGGTACAGCTGTTCTTTTGGAAGAGGTTGGTAAGGTCATAACCAAAGGTGGTGTCGGAGTAACGATTTCTAGCCAAAGTGGATGGCGTATGCCGCAGCTCACACCGGAACAGGATAAGTCGTTGGCTATGACGCCAACGGAGGAACTTCTTTATCTTGATTTCCTGCAGCCTAAGAACATCGAAAACACTTTGAAGGCATATCAGCTGGCTAAAAGGTGCAACGAGAAACGCACTATGTACGAGGCAGTCCGCTGGGGTGAACGCGGAGCGAGGCTGAATGATATTGCGCCCGGCATTATTGTTACGCCATTGGCAATAGACGAGTTCAACGGTATCCGTGGAGATTTCTATAAAAATATGTTTGCAAAATGCCCTGCCGGCCGTCCTGGCACTGCTGATGAAGTAGCTGATGTGGCAGAGCTTTTGATGAGCGAGAGAGCGCGATTTATTACCGGCGCAACATTTTTAGTTGATGGCGGGGCGACAGCAAGCTATTACTACGGACCACTTAACCCAGAGAATGAAACCGGTATGGCAGAAGGAAAGCAGTAAGTAAGGTTGAATACGAACATGGCAAAAGTCTGATTATAATCAGCAGAGAAATTATGTGGTCGGTTATATCGACAGAGACAACACAGAGATATTTGTTGATTATGTCCGCGACATGACTCGCCTCGCTTCATCCAGACTTGGCGGCATGCCCCGTTGTCTTTGGTTTTTGGGAATCGTATTCTGTCAAGAGGATTGCCCGCCAGTCCGCCTGTTCCTATACCCCAGCGCATAATGTCCCAGTAGCAGTTTTGCGCGTAGGACAGTTGTTGCCAGTGATATCCTTGAATGGAGCTGCCCTTCCACAAACTCGCTGAGCTGTTTCGGCCTGAGTCTCCGGGGCTGCCAGCCTCCAAACCAGACGTAGCACTGTCCGGAGGCGGTAGTGCCCGGTTCTTTTGAGTCATGGGATGGGTGCAATGCACTATAACAGCACACAGCAATGAATATATCCCTGGTATTGTGTTTCAGCCTCTGCGTGCAAGCAGGGCGCCTACGCGGATAACCATTTCTCGCAGGTCCTGCCGTGAACAACCGAATAATGTAGGGACCAGCAGGGCCAGAGTACCGGATAGTATTGTATACACAACACCGGAAACCAGAAATCGGATCAGTTGTGGTAGTGCAGTTGGTAGAAGCAGGTGTGTGATCTGCTGACTGCCCCAGGCCAACAGCAGAAACGCACAGAGGATAAGCCCCTGTAGTAGCAAATTGCGTAAAAAGTGCAGCGGAATGATCCTGGAGGCCAGCCAAAGCAGAAGGTTGACCATAACAAACTGGGTAAGCACAGTCTTGAGGGCCAGCCCCATGGCCCCAAGCCCCATACCCCCAAAATCCCCCGGCGCGATGAATAACCACACAAGTGCAAGCCCGCCAAAGTGTTCCACGACGGCCATATTGCGCAGGGTTTTGGTTTTCCCAGTAGCATGAAAAACAGAACTGGCAAGCTGGCCATAGGCCTGATGCGCCGGATAGAAGGCCATAATTTGTACTGGGAGCAATGCTGAGGCAAATTCAGTACCCCCAAAGATGCTGACCAGTACAGGAGCTTCCACAACAGTAAAGCAGGAGAACCACGCCGCAATGCCAAAAAGAAGCGGTGCAAATCGGGTGAGCAGATTGCCCATTTGCTGGCGATCGTTGTTACCCCAGGCAATGGCTAGCTCACGCATGATTAAGGGCGTCATGGCTGAGACAAATAAAAAACAGGCCGCACTGATACGCTGGGAAAGGGCAAAATAGCCTTGCTGTGCGCTGCCATCAAACCATTGCAGAATCCATCGTTCTACGGATATAGCCATAGCTGAAAGGAGTGCCTGGATAAAAAGTGGCAGGCTGTAGTCAGAAAATTCCCGGGTATAGGCAATGCGCTGTGATCGTGTCAGTGAAAGGTCAATATGCGCCCACGATCGCCGCTGGATCAGCAGACAGCCAATGATGATACCGCCCATCATAAGGTATTGAAGACCAAACAATGTTCCCGCGTTCAACAGGCCGAGGGCAAAAAAGATCAATATGAGTACTGCCCCAATCAGGTTGACACAGCTGCGCAGCAGTTCCCCTGGCACAGTCAGGCCAAGGGCATCATTCATAGAGCGGACAACACGTGTCCCCCAAAGGAGAAAACCAAACAGCGCTGCTAGAGGTGCGTACCAAAGCTGTACATCCGGAAGGATAAATTTACCAAGTTCCGGAATAAGCAGAAGCAGACCGGCCAGTATGGTGATGAGAAAGACAGCTCCCGTCACCCTAGCGTAAAAGGCCACCAGTGGCATTTC